>JAQCLG010000080.1 GCA_027592745.1 Pseudomonadota bacterium
CGGCGCGGTGCGCGGGGGGCGCGATGCCTGCCAGCGCCTCGGCGACCTCGGCCAGCATCGCCGCGGGCGGTCCGCCGCGGGACGCACGCTCGGCGAAGAAGGCCGCAAGGATGTCGCGCAGGGCGGTGAAGCGCAGCGCGAAGCTGTCAGCCATGACGGGAGGTCTCCATGGCGTCGAGGGTAGCGATGACATCTGTCGGGTCGGCGCGGCGGCGGAAGTCGGGATCGACCGAGGCAAAGGCGATGCGCCGCTTGCGATCGAGGATGAAGACGGCAGGTACAGGCAGTTCCCAGGAATCGTCGGCGTTGTAGCGCGTCAGGTCGACGCCGTGCCCGCGCAGCAGGGCGCGGCTGTCCTCGTCGAGCGTGTAGACGAGGCCGAAGCTGCGCGCCACCCGGTTGCCGGCGTCGCTCAGCACCTCGAAACCCAGGTTGTCGATCTCATCGGGGCTGAGCGAGGCATCGGGGACTTCCGGCGAAATGGTGACCAGGCGGGCGCCGCGTGCCGCGATCTCGGGCAGGGCGAGCTGGTAGGCGGCCAACTCTGCGCTGCAGTAGGGGCACCAGCTTCCGCGGTAGAAGACCAGGATCGCCGGGCCGTCCATCAGCAGTGCGCGCAGCGCCACGGCATTGCCATGGGCATCGGGCAGGATGAAGTTGGGCGCATCGTCGCCCGGGCGCAGCGCCTGGCCCGCGGCGCCGCCGGCAACCAGCCGGGCGATCTGTGCGTTGATCGCCTCCCGTGCGGCCTGGGGCAACTGGCTGTCGATGGCGTCGAGATCGGCTTGCAGGCTCATGGGGTCAATCCGGTGCGGTTGCCACGGAGCGATGCGCACCATATTGGTGGCACCAACGCCATGACAACGGAAGCATGACCATGTCCAGGCCCGCCCCGCGCTGGCTCGCCCCGCTGACCGACTACGGCCCGGTGATCGTCTTCTTCGCGGCCTACCTGCTGGGCGACCTGATGACCGCCACCGCAGCACTGATGGCAGCGACCGTGGTCGCGCTGGCGCTGAGCTACGGCATCGCGCGGCGCGTGCCGGTGATGGCCGTGGTCACGGCGGTGATCGTCGGCATCTTCGGCGGTCTCACCCTGGCGCTCCACGACGAGACCTTCATCAAGATGAAACCGACCATCGTGCAGCTCATCTTTGCGGCGGTGCTGCTGGTCGGCCTGGCGCTGGGGCGCATGCCGCTGAAGGTCGTGATGGGCAAGGCGCTGGAGATGGACGAGGCCGGCTGGCGGGCGCTGTCGCTGCGCTACGGCCTGTTCTTCGTCGCCATGGCCGCGCTCAACGAACTGGTCTGGCGCACCCAGTCAGAAAGTTTCTGGGTGAGCTTCAAGGTCTTCGGCCTGATGGCCCTGGCGGTCGCCTTCACGCTGGCCCAGATGCCGCTGATTTCCCGTCATCAGGTCGCCAAGGACAACAGCGCCTGATCTCCCGGTAGCATAGGGCAACGCAAGGGTCCGGTCTTGAGACGCTTGTGCGCCGATCTAAATTGTATACAGTAGCATCCATAAATGACCTGACGGATGTCCTGGATGCTCCCTTCGGAAACTGATGTGCTGGTGATTGGCGCAGGCAACGCGGCCCTGGCGGCCGCCCATGCTGCACGCGAACACGGTTGCCGGGTCGTGGTGCTGGAACGCGCGCCGGAAGCCGAGGCCGGCGGCAACACCCGTTTCACCGCCGGGGCGATCCGGTTTGCCTATCGCGGCGTCGACGATCTGGTCGACCTGATGCCCGACCTGACGCCCGAGGAACTGGCAGTCACGGACTTCGGCAGTTATCCCGAAGAGGCTTTCTTCGACGACATGGGTCGGATCACGGAGTACCGGACCGATCCCGACCTGTGTGAACTGCTGGTCAACCGCAGCCGCGCAACGCTGCTGTGGATGAAGTCCAAGGGCATCCGTTTCGCGCCGATCTGGGGCCGTCAGGCGTTCAAGGTCGATGGCAGATTCACGTTCTGGGGCGGACTGACCGTCGAGGCGTCCGGGGGCGGTCCTGGCCTGCTCGAAGCCTGGACGGCCTCGGCGGCGCGCGAGGGCATCGCCATCCACTATGGCGCACGGGCTGAAAGCCTGATCGTCGAGGAGGGTGCAGTGGTCGGTGCACGGGTGCGCCAGGGTGGCCGTACCCATCCGCTACGGGCGACCGCGGTTGTGCTGGCCTGCGGCGGCTTCGAGGCCAATCCCGAATGGCGCACGCGTTACCTGGGGCCGGGTTGGGACCTGGCCAAGGTGCGCGGCAGCCGCTTCAACACGGGCGAGGGCATCCGCATGGCGCTGGAGATCGGCGCTGCGCCCTGCGGCAACTGGTCGGGCTGTCATGCCGTGGGCTGGGAGCGCAATGCGCCCGAATTCGGCGACCTTGCCGTGGGCGACCACTTCCAGAAACACAGCTATCCCTGGGGCATCATGCTCAATGCCCGCGGCGAGCGTTTCGTCGACGAGGGCGCCGATTTCCGCAACTACACCTATGCCAAGTACGGTCGCGTCATCCTGGAGCAGCCGGGCCAGTTCGCCTGGCAGGTCTTCGACGCCAAGGTCAGCCACCTGCTGCGCCCGGAATACCGCATCAAGGAGATCACGAAGGTCACCGCCGACACGCTGGAGGAACTCTGTGCCCGGCTCGACGATGTCGATGCCGGCCGTGCCCTGGAGACCATCGCCGCCTACAACGATGCCGTCCGCACCGACGTGCCCTTCGATCCCAACGTGAAGGACGGGCGGGGCACGCAGGGGCTGGCGGTGCGCAAGTCGCACTGGGCCAACACCATTGATACGCCGCCCTTCGAAGCCTATGCCGTCACCTGCGGCATCACCTTCACCTTCGGCGGCCTGCGCATCGACCGGCAGGGCCGCGTACTCGACAAGGACCTCGAAACCATCCCCGGTCTTCATGCCGCCGGCGAACTGGTCGGAGGCCTCTTCTATTTCAACTATCCCGGCGGCACCGGGCTCATGGCCGGCTCCGTGTTCGGCCGCCTTGCGGGCGACACCGCCGGGGCCAGTGCCCAGGCAGCCGCCCAGGCGGCGGAGTAGGGCGATGGCGGCGGGCGAGGGACCCAGGGTCGTGAAGCTGCCGGTGCGGAAACCCCGCGACGAAGCGGCACGCGCCTCGCGCGGACTGTGGGTGAGCGAGGCCCTGCGCGACGACATCCAGGAGGGTCGTTACGCGCCCGGCGACCGGGTCACCGAATTGGAGGTCGCCGAGCGGCTGGGCGTCAGCCGCACGCCGGTGCGCGAGGCGTTGCGCAGGCTGGAGTCGGAGGGGCTGCTGGTCTCGCTGCCCTGGCGCGGCGTCGTCGTCGCCGAACTCGACCGCGCCCAGGTGCTCGAACTCTATGCGATGCGCGAGGTGCTCGAGGGCACCGCGGCGCGCTTTGCCGCCCAGCACGCCGATGTCGCCGAGATCGACCTGATGCACGATCTGCTGGAGCGGGAAGCCGCCGCCGGCGACGATGACGCCCTGACCGCACGGATCAACCGCGACCTGCACGAGGCGATCTACACCGCCGCGCGCAACCGCTATCTGCTCTCCACGCTCAATGCGCTGCGCAATGCGCTGGCCCTGCTGAAGGGCACGACCTTCTCGGTTCCCGGCCGCCCTGCCGAAGGGCTTGGCGAACATCGCGCCATCATCCATGCGATCGCCGCCCGCGATGGCGAGGGCGCCGAGGCTGCCGCACGCCGCCACATCGACAACGCCCGCCGAACCCGCCTCAAGATGCTCTACGGGAGCCCCACGCCATGACGGATGCAGCCGTGCACGCACCCCGCCGCCGCGGTCGCGAACAACGCCACGCCCAGCGCGCCGCACCCCTGGCGCTGGACGCACGGCCGATCTGGCCCGGCGTCGAGGGCGGGCGGTTCCGCCCGCTGACCGACGCCCAGGTTGCCAGGATCCACGAGGCCACGCTCTACCTGATGGAGGATGTCGGCTTCGGCAACGCCATTCCGCCGATGGTCGAGCGGGTCTGCGCGCGCGGCGGGCGGATGGATGAACATGGCCGTCTGCGCTTTCCCCGTGCGCTGGTCGAGGACGTGCTGCGCTCCTGCAGGAAGACCTTCACCTCCCATGGCCAGCGCCCGGAGCACGATCTGGAGATCGGCGGCCGGCGGGTGCATTTCGGTTCGGGCGGGGCCTCGCCCAACATCGTCGATCTCGACACTGGGCTCTATCGCGGCGCGATGCTGGCCGATCTCTACGATGCCGCGCGCATCTGCGACCTGATGGACAACGTCCATTTCTTCAACCGCTCGCTGGTCGCACGCGACATCGAGAACGTGCTCGAGTTCGATCTGAACACGCTCTACGCCATCGCCTCGGGCACGGCCAAGCATGTCGGCAGCTCGATCACGACGGCCGAGAACGTCGAGCCGGTCCTTGCCCTGCTCGACGCCATCGCCGGCGGCGAGGGGCGCTACCGCAAGCGGCCCTTCGCCATGCTGCTGTCCTGCCATGTCGTGCCGCCCATGCGTTTTGCCGAGGAGGCGCTCTGGGTGCTCGAGAAGGCGCTGCCGGCGGGGATGCCGGTGATGATCGTCTCGGCCGGGCAGGCCGGCGCCACGGCGCCGGCCAAGCTCGCGGGCACGGTGGTTCAGGCAATGGCCGAGACGCTGGCCGGGCTGGTCTACTGCAATCTGATCGACCCTCAGGCGACGGTGATCTGCGGCCCCAAGCCGATCGTCTCGGACCTGCGCACGGGCGCCATGTCGGGCGGCAGCGGCGAGCAGGCGATCGTGGCGGCCGCGACCGTGCAGATGGCGCGCTACTACGACCTGCCCTGCAGCGTCATGGCCGGCATCTCGGACTCCAAGATCCCCGACGCCCAGTCGGGCTACGAGAAATCCTACACGATCACGCTGGCCGCCCACGCCAGCTGCAACATGATCACCCAGACCTGCGGCATGCAGGCCAGCCTGCTGGGCCTGACCAAGGAAGGTTACATCATCGACAACGACATGCTGGGCGCGATCGCGCGCAGCGTGCGGGGTATCGAGATCAGCGACGACAGCCTGTCGGTCGAGACCATTCGTGAGGTCGTGCTGGGCGAGGGCCACTACCTGGGCAATGCCCAGACCCTGGAAGTGATGACGCGCGACTATGTCTATCCCGAGATCGCCGACCGCCAGCCGCCCGCGACCTGGGAAGAGCAGGGCAGCAAGGACATCCGCGAGCGCGCCAGGGAACGGGCCCGCGAAATCCTGGCGAGCCGCTTCCCGCGCCATGTCGATGCGGCAACCGATGCTGCGGTGCGTGAGCGCTTCCCCATCCGCCTGCCGCGTGGCCTGATGCATCGGACATGACCATGAGCAGCTTCCCCAATCTCTTCAGCGAGATCGCCCTGGGCCGCACGGTGGTGAAGAACCGCATCTTCTCGACTGGACATCACACCCACCACGCCCATGGCGCCCCGAGCGACCGTCTGGTCGCCTATCAGGAAGCCCGCGCGCGCGGCGGCGCCGGGTTGATCGTGATGGAGGTCGCCGCAGTCCACGAAAGCGCGCAGTTCTCGGCCAACCTGCTGCAGGTTACCGCGCCCGACTGCATTCCCGGCTACGCCAAGGTGGTCGATGCCTGCCGACCCCACGGCGCCAGGGTCTTCGGCCAACTCTTCCATCCTGGCCGCGAAATCCAGAGCACAGCCGATGGCATGATGGCGGTCGCCTACGCGCCCTCGGCCGTGCCCAAAGAACGCTTCCACATCATGCCCCGCCCTATGCCCGAGGCGATGATCGAGGAGGTCATTGCCGGATTCGGCCGGGGTGCCGGTTATCTCGCCGAAGCCGGTCTGGATGGTGTGGAGATCGTCGCCAGCCACAGCTACCTGCCGGCCCAGTTCATCAACCCGCGCCTGAACCAGCGCACCGACCGCTGGGGCGGCAGCTTCGAGAATCGCCTGCGTTTTCTCAAGGAAGCCATCGCCGTGGTGCGCAAGGCCATCGGCGATCGCACGCTGGGCATGCGCATCTCCGGCGACGAGGTCGATCCTTCACAGGGGCTCGACGCCGACGAGGTCGCCGCAATTTGCTCGGCGCTGGCGCCCGATCTCGATTATCTCAGTGTTGTCGCGGGCATGTCCTCGACCCTGGGCAGCTCGATTCATGTCGTGCCGCCCATGGGCATCCCGGCGGGTTACATCGCACCCTACGCGCGGCGGGTGCGTGAGGCGACGGGGCTGCCGGTGATCGCGACCGGGCGCATCAACCAGCCCCAGATCGCAGAGGCCATGCTGGCGGCGGGCGATGCCGATCTCTGCGGCATGACCCGGGCCATGATCTGCGATCCCGCGATGCCGCAGAAGGCTGCCCAGGGCAGGCTCGACGACATCCGCGCCTGCATCGGCTGCAACCAGGCCTGTATCGGCCACAGCCACAAGGGGGTGCCGATCTCCTGCATCCAGTATCCGGAGTCCGGCCGCGAGGAGCAGTACGGTTCGCTCGTTCCCACCACCCGGCCGCGCCGCGTGTTGGTCGCAGGCGGTGGGCCGGCGGGCCTGAAGGCTGCCGCCGTGGCGGCAGCGCGCGGTCATGACGTGACCCTGATGGAGAAGGCGGCGCATCTCGGCGGCCAGGCCCTGCTTGCCCAGAAACTGCCGGGTCGCGAGGAGTTCGGCGGCATCGTCCAGAATCTGGAACACGAGGCGCGGGTCGCCGGGGTGACGATCCGCACCGGTGCCGTGGTTGATGCGGCGGTGGTGCGCGAATATGCCCCCGATGCGGTCATCGTGGCGACCGGCGCCCGGCCCTACGCCCCGATGCTGGAGGGGCGGGATGAGGCCCACATGGTCGAGGCCTGGGACGTGCTCTCTGGCCGCGCCAATGTCGGCGCCTCGGTGGTCATCGCCGACTGGCGTTGCGACTGGATCGGGATCGGCCTTGCCGAAATGCTGGCGGTTGCGGGCAGCCGTGTCACGCTCTGCCTCAATGGCGCCATGGCGGGGGAGACCCTGCAGCTCTACGTGCGCAACCATTACCTGGGCCGGCTGCACAAGCTGGGCGTGCCTGTGCGCACCCACCTGCGCCTGTTCGGCGCCGATGCCGACAGCGCCTATTTCCAAGACACGCTGACCGGAGATGCCGTGGTGATCGAGGAAATCGACACCGTGGTCACCGCACTTGGTCACATTGGCGATGACGACCTGCTGCAGGCGCTGGCCGGGTTCGACGGCGAACTGCGTGCGATCGGCGACTGCATCGTGTCGCGCAGTGCCGAGGAAGCGGTCTACGAAGGTCTCGTGGCAGGTTGGGAGATCTGAACATGTCCGAACGTCTGCAAGCCGGTGCGGCTGCCGTCGCAGTGCTGCGCCAAGCCGGCATCGACTGTGTTTTCGGCCTGCTCGGCGGCTCCAAGCTGGAACTCTATGACGCCATCGGTGCAGCGCCCGACATCGCCTACATCGGCGCCCGCCACGAATGCGCTGCCGGCCACATGGCCGACGCCTGGGCGCGGGTCACCGGCAAGCCCGGCGTTGTCCTGGGTGCCCAGTCGGGGCCGGGCGTTTCTAATCTCGTGACGGCAGTCGCCGAGGCCTATCTGGCCTATTCCCCCATGGTGGTGATCGCGGGGGCGATCACGCGGGCGCATTTGGGGCGCGACACCTTCCAGGAGATCGACCAGCAGGCGCTGTTTGCGCCGATTGCCAAGCGCTCGATCATGGTGCCGACGCCCGAACGCCTGCCCGAAATGTTGGGCGAGGCCCTGCGCGTGGCCAATGCGGGGCGCCGCGGGCCGGTGGTCCTTCACGTCCCGCGCGACATCTTCGCGGCCGAGATCGACGTCGGCCCGATTGCCAATCTTGGCGCCAACGTGGCTGTTGGCGGGCCATCGGCCGAACAGATCGGCGCGCTGCTCGCCATGCTGCAGCAGGCCAGCCGCCCTGTCATCGTGGCGGGCGGCGGCATCAAGTGGAGTCGGGGCAGTGCTGCGCTGGCAGCGCTGGCCGAGGCGTTGGACATTCCCGTGGTCGCCGCGACCGGCCATGCCGACGTGTTCGCGACCGATCATCCGCTGCATGCCGGGCAGGCCGGACCGCGCGGCAACGCCGTCGCCAGTGGCTTGACGCGCGACGCCGACCTGCTCATCGCCGTGGGTACGCGCCTGGGCTTCAATTCCACCTTTCACAGCCATGACTACGTCACGGCCACAGGCAGGATCGTTCAGGTCGATGTCGAGGCTGCCGCCATCGGGCGCCATTTTCCCGTGGCGCTGGGCATCGTGGCCGATGCCCGCCAGACGGTGGTGGCGCTGACCGAGGCGACAGACAAGAAGGGCCTCGATGGCACGTCCTGGTCTGCCTGGTCCAAAGGCTTTCGCGAGGCGCGCGCCCGGCTTCGCCTGGAGCGCGACGGTGAAGGCCTGATCGCGGCGATGCCGCTGTCTCCCCTGAGGGTGCTGGCAGAGATTAGGGAGACTCTGCCTGACGATGCCATCGTGACGCTCGATACCGGCGCCATGTGCCTGCAGGCCGCCGACCGGTTGCGTCATGGCGCAGCGCCCTCCCTGATCACGCCGCTCGATTTCGGCCTGGTCGGTTTCGGCTACGCCGCCGCCCTGGGTGCGAAGGCCGCGGCACCCGGCCGACCGTTGGTCGCCGTCATGGGCGACGGGGGCTTCGGCATGACCACAATCGAGCTGGCGACCGCTGTGCAGTACAACCTTCCGGTGGTCGCCGTGGTGATCGACAACGGTGCCTGGGGTGCCGAGAAAGCCTATCAGAGGGATTTCGTCGGCGGTCGGTTCCCGGGCGCCGATCTCGTCAACCCGCCCTTCGGCGAGGTTGCGGCCTTGTTCGGTGCCACGGGTTATGCCGTCGATGCACCGGGTGACACCAGGCAGGCGCTGGTCCAGGCACTTTCAGAGCGCCGCCCGGCGGTGATCCACGTCAAGGTTGACCGCGACGCCATCGCCAGCCTGCGCAAGGATCTCTTCGCCAAACCTGTGGCCTGAAACGAAAGCGGGGACACCGGCCCGGCCGATGTCCCCGCTCGATCCTGCAGGCTGATCCTGGCGGTCAGAAACCGCCGGGGTTGGAAGTCTCTTCGGTATCGCGCTGGGCCAGTTCGGCGCGGGCGTTGGCCATCGCCTGTTCCTTGTTGCGCATCTTGGTGTTCGACTTCTCGATCTCGACGTTGAGATCCTTGAGATTGCACAGGCCGAGCTGCACCGGATCCTTGGGCGTGATCTCCTCGGAATTGCGATGCGTGCCGTCGCGCACCTGGGCGATGGTCTGTTTGGTCGTGCCGATCAGGCGCACGATCTGGGCATCGGTCAGCTGCGGGAAACGCTTGAGCAGGTAGGCGATGGCGTCGGGCTTGTCCTGGCGCTTGGCGACCGGCGTGTAGCGCGCCTTGACCGGCTTGGCCTTGGGCAGGTCGAGGCGCTTGCGCATCTGGACCTTGGCGCGCGGGTCGGACTCGCAACGCTTGAGTTCGTCGGCCGTGATCTGACCGGACAGGACCGGGTCCTGGCCGACGATGTTGGTCGCGACATCGCCATCGGCGATCGCCTGGACTTCGAGCGGGTGCAAACCGCAGAATTCCGAGATCTGCTGGAAGGTCAGCCCGCTGTTATCGACCAGCCAGACGGCGGTCGCCTGGGGCATCAGCAACTGTGCCATGATGACTCCTTGGGTTCGGGCCGAGCACCATGGTGCGCCCCGTCATGTAGGGGGTTACTTAGTCGAGCGGGCCGGTCATGACAACCGATCCGCGCGACTCGTGGCAAAATTGTAGCGGAAGAACATGGCGCAATCCCCGGTAAACAGGGACCCGGTGAAGGTCCGAAGGGCCCGCCGGGCCGATGCCCCGGCCATCGCCCACCTCGCCGGCATCCTGGCCCGGCATGTCGAGGACCCGGATCCGGGCCTGACGCCCGAACGCGTCGTCGCCCTGGGTTTCGGACCCGGTCGCCTGACCCGCTATCTGGTGGCGACGCGGGCCGGCGCGGTGGTCGGCATGGCCGCGTTCGGCAGCCATGTCGATCTGCACATGGACCTGCCCACGATCTATCTCTCCGATCTTGCGGTCGATCCGGCGGCGCGCGGCCTGGGGGTCGGGCGCTTGCTGCTGGCCGCCACCGCACGCGAGGCGGTGGCGCGCGGCGCCGTGCTGCGCTGGGAGCTCTGGCGGGGCAATACGAGTGCGCTCGCGTTCTACGAGGCCTGCGGTGCGCTCCGCCTGGGCGAGGACGTCATGACCATGGGTCTCGACGGCCCCGCCCTGGAGGCCATGGCTGCAGACCGGAACTAATCGAGTGTCAGGACGACCTTGCCGATGTGGTCGCCGTCGATCATGTCCTGGGCCGCGGCGGCCTGGGCCAGCGGAAAGGTCTGCTGGATCACCGGCCTGATGCGCCCGCTATCGAGCAGGGGCAGGACCTCGGCGCGCAGCTCGGCGGCAATGGCGCCCTTCTGCTCGACGCTGCGGGCGCGCAGGGTCGAGCCGGTCACGGTCAGGCGTTTCATCATCACCGGCAGGAAGTCGAGCTGGGCCTTCGAGCCGCCCAGGAAGGCGATGAAGACGAGGCGGCCCTCGACCGCCAGTGCCTTGATGTCGCGGGCGATGTAGTCGCCGCCGACCATGTCGAGCACGACGTCGACGCCGCGTCCCTCGGTCGCTGCCTTGACGACCTCGACGAAGTCCTCGTCGCGGTAGTTGATGGCGCGTTCGGCGCCCAGGTCCTCGCAGGCCCGGCAGCGCGCGTCGCTGCCCGCGGTGGCAAAGACGCGGGCGCCGCGGGCATGGGCGAGCTGGATCGCGGTGGTGCCGATGCCGCTGGCGCCGCCATGGACGAGCAGACTTTCGCCGCCCTTGAGGCCGCCGCGCTCGAAGACATTGGTCCACACTGTGAAGAAGGTCTCGGGCACGGCTGCGGCCTCGACCATGGAAAAGCCGTGTGGCATGGGCAGCGCCTGGGGCACGGGAACGGCGCAGTACTGGGCATAACCGCCGCCCGAGACCAGGGCCATGACACGGTCGCCGATCTTCAGGTCGCTGGAATCAGGGCCGTTGGCGACGACCTCGCCGGCAAGTTCCAAGCCGGGAATGTCGCTCGCCCCCGGCGGCGGGGGATAACCGCCCGAGCGCTGGATGATGTCGGGCCGGTTGACGCCGGCTGCATGGACCCGGACCAGAACTTCGCCTACGCCGGGCAGGGGCACCGGCCGCTCGGCCAGACGCACCACCTCCGGGCCGCCACCGCCGGCGTATTCGATCGCGGTCATCGTCTGCGGCACGCTTGCGGCCATGATCTGGACTCCCTCTTGGGGTGGCGGTTCAGGGAAGGGGCGCTGGCGTGCCCATGAAGCTGACGACAATACTGCCGATATCGTCGGCTGTCGGCCTGGCGGCGACTTCGGCGCCGTCCCGGGCAAGGCATTCGGGACCGTCGATCGTGGTTACCGGCTCGCGGTTGACCTCGACGATGCGCACGCGGTCGGTCTGCGTGTCGATGAAGGCCAGGGCCCAGTAGCGATCGACGACATAGATGTTGCGCGGCTCGAAGATCAGCTTGTGGAGATCCAGGCCCAGGCGTTCGGCCACGACCTTGCCGACCCAGTGGCCGGCATCGACGTAACAGACGACGTCCCACTCGGGATCGGCCGATGCGAAGGGCAGGGCCGCGATCGGCGCCGTGCCCCGCATGTCGGCCAGTTCCACCAGACGTTCGTCGAGCAGGCGGTTGCCGTGGTCGAGATCGTGGGCTGTCTCGTTGCCCAGGATGATGTCGCGGATCAGCGTTCCCATGAAGGCGATGCCGATCGCGATGACGATGACGAAGGCGCCCCAGCTTACAAGGAGGGTTCGCAGTTTGCTCTGGCTTGCACTCATCGCGGCGACCGGTTCACATGGCAACGCAAGGCTGAATGGGAGGTGCTGACATGGACGCCGACGATCTGGAACCCATCAAGGCGAAAGCGGTGGCGGTCAACCTCGAGGCCATGTCGGTCGAGGCGCTGCATGACTACGTGGCAGGGCTCGAAGCGGAGATCGCACGGGCGCGGGCCACGATCAAGGCCAAGGAGGCCGCGAAATCGGCTGCGGCCTCGGTGTTTCGCACCTGATTGTGGCCTGAAGGCGAGTTGCGGCGCCGATTCGACACGATGTGGTATTGTGTTCCCGAATCCGGCGCGATATCTGGACGCCGATCTGAGACGATTCCGGACTAGAGGAACCCATGGCCGGCCATTCCAAGTGGAAGAATATCATGTACCGCAAGGGCGCGCAGGACGCCAAGCGGGCCAAGCAGTTCACCAAGGTCGGGCGCGAGATCGCCGTGGCGGCCCGTTCGGGCCTGCCCGATCCCGAGCACAATCCCCGCCTGCGCGCCGCCGTATCGGCCGCGCGCGCCGTCAACATGGGCAAGGATGCGATCGACCGCGCGATCAAGCGCGCCGCGGGCGGCGAGGACAACACCGATTACCAGGAGATGCGCTACGAGGGTTACGGCCCCGGCGGCATCGCGATCATCGTCGAGGCCCTGACCGACAACCGCAACCGAACCGCCTCCGAAGTCCGCTCCGCCTTCAACAAGGCCGGCGGGGCGCTGGGCGAGACCGGCAGCGTCGCCTTCATGTTCGAGCGCCTGGGCCAGGTCGTCTATCCCGCCGACAAGGCCGATCCCGAGACCATGTTCGAGGCGGCGCTGGAAGCCGGCGCCACGGATGTGCAGTCCGACGAGGAAAGCCACACGATCATTTGTGCGCCGGAGGATTTCGGCCAGGTGAGCGGCACGCTGCAGGACCGCTTCGGCGATGCCCAGAGCGCCGGCCTTGTCTGGCAGGCCCAGAACACCATCGAGGTCGACGAGGAAAAGGCCGCCTCGCTGCTCAAGCTGATCGATACGCTGGAGGATAACGACGACGTGCAGACGGTCTCGGCCAACTTCGAGATCGCCGACGATGTCATGGAACGCCTGGTGGCCTGAGGGCAGACAATGCGGGTACTCGGCCTCGACCCCGGCCTTCTGCACACCGGGTGGGGCATCATCGACGTCGAGGGCAACGCGCTGCGGCACGTGGCGAACGGAGCCGTGTCGCCGCCCGCAGGGGAAACCATCGCCAATCGCCTGACCGCGATCTTCGAGGCGGTGCAGGCGGTGATTGCCGAACACGGCCCCGACGTCGCCGCCATCGAGGAGACCTTCGTCAACAAGAACCCCTCGAGCACGCTGAAGCTGGGCCTGGCGCGCGGCAGCGCGCTGGTCGCGGTGGCCACGACCGGGCTTGCCGTCCACGAATACGCCGCCCGCCTGGTCAAGAAGACCGTGGTCGGCACCGGCGCGGCCGACAAGGCCCAGATCGCCATGATGATCGGCATCCTGCTTCCGGGTGCGCGCGCGACCTCGGCCGATGCCGCGGACGCGCTCGCTGTCGCCATCTGCCACGCCCACCATGCCGCCACCAGCGGACCGCAGCGCGCGCTAGCCGCATTGGGAGCCCGGCCATGATCGGCAAGCTGACCGGCATCGTCGATACGCTCGACGAGGACCTGGTGGTGATCGACGTCGCCGGGGTGGGCTACCTGCTGTCCTGTTCGGCGCGCACCCTGCGTGGGCTGGGCGGGACCGGTGCCCGCGCGAGCCTCATGGTCGAGACCTTCGTGCGCGACGACCGCATCGTGCTCTACGGCTTTGCCGATCGCGGCGAGCGCGACTGCTTCCGCCTGCTCCAGACCGTGCAGGGGGTGGGAAGCCGCGTTGCTCTTGCCATCCTTTCGGTGATGTCGCCCGGCGAACTGACCCAGGCGGTGATCGCCCAGGACAAGGTCGCGGTCGCCCGCGCCAACGGTGTGGGACCGCGCCTGGCCCAGCGTGTCGTCACCGAACTCAAGGACCGCATGGGCGAGGTCGGGCTGGGTCCGGGCGCGGCGCTGGCGCCCGGGGCGGCGGCCAGCCCCGCCGAAGGGGCCGACGCCGAGGCGGTCTCGGCCCTGGTCAACCTGGGCTACGGCAGGACCGAGGCGTTCGGCGCCGTGGTCGCGGCCCGCCGTGAGCTGGGCGAGGATGCCGATGTCGCGCGCCTGATCCGTGCCGGCCTGAAGGGCCTGGCGCGATGAGCCAGGAGCGCCTGGTCGACGGCCAGCCGGCCGAGGAGGACATCGAGAGCCACCTGCGCCCCCAGACCCTGTCCTCGTTCATCGGCCAGAAGAACGTCTGCGACAACCTGTCGGTCTTCGTCCAGGCCGCGCGCGGGCGCGCCGAGGCACTCGACCACGTCCTGCTGCACGGTCCGCCGGGCCTGGGCAAGACGACGCTGGCGCAGATCGTGGCGCGCGAACTGGGCGTCGGTTTCCGCGCGACTTCCGGTCCGATCATCGCGCGCGCCGGCGATCTCGCTGCGCTGCTGACCAATCTGGAGGAACGCGACGTCCTGTTCATCGACGAGATCCATCGCCTGAGCCCGGCGGTGGAGGAGGTGCTCTATCCCGCGATGGAGGACTTCCACCTCGACCTGATGATCGGCGAGGGGCCGGCGGCGCGTTCGGTGCGCATCGACCTGCCGCCGTTCACGCTGGTCGGTGCGACGACCCGCTCCGGGCTGCTGACGACGCCGCTGCGCGAGCGCTTCGGCATTCCGCTGCGCCTCAACTTCTACGATGCCGCCGATCTCGCCATCGTCGTGGCGCGCGCTGCCCGCGTGCTCGGCGCCGCGCTGACCGAGGACGGCGCCCGCGAGATCGCCCGCCGGGCCCGTGGAACCCCGCGTGTGGCGGTGCGTTTGCTTCGTCGGGTGCGCGACCTTGCCTATGTCGGCGGTCACGAGACCATCGATGCCGGGGTCGCCGACAAGGCGCTTTCGCGCCTGGAGGTCGACCGCAGCGGGCTGGATGCCATGGATCGCCGCTATTTGGCCTGCATTGCGCAGCATTATGGAGGCGGGCCGGTCGGCGTCGAAACCGTCGCGGCGGCCCTTTCGGAGCACCGCGACGCCCTGGAGGATGTCATCGAGCCGTTTCTGATCCAGCAGGGTTTCGTCCAGCGCACGCCGCGCGGGCGCATGCTGACCGGCGCCAGCTACGAACACCTGGGCCTGGTCATGCCGGGTCCGCTGCGCGAGCAGGCCGACCTGTTCCGGGCGATCGCGGAGGACGGCGATGCCTGATCCCCATCGCCTGGACCTGCGTGTCTACTACGAGGACACCGACGCCGGCGGCATCTGCTATCACACCGCCTATCTGCGTTTCGCCGAACGCGGACGCACCGAGTTCCTGCGCGACCTGGGTTTCGACCATGTCGGGTTGAGGGAGACCGCGGGCGGCGGTTTCGTGGTGTCGCGCTGCGAGGTTGATTTCCTGCGTCCCGCCCGGCTCGACGATGCGCTGAGCGTCGAGACCCGCATCGTCGGCGGCGGCGGTGCCAGCGCCACGATGGAACAGGTCGTGCGCCGCGGCGCCGAGGAACTCGTGCGCCTGATCGTTCGCCTTGCCTTTCTTTCCCCCTCCGGCCGGCCCGCCCGCATCCCGCAAGCGGTGCGGCTGGCCTTCGACCGCGCCGCCTGACCCCACCCGCAACGGAGTCTTCAGAAGCCCGATGGAAACACAAGCACTCGAAGTGGCCCAGCTTGCCGGTTCGACCGACATCTCGATGTCGGTCTGGAGCCTGTTCTGGCGCGCCGACTTCATCGTCAAGTTCGTCATGCTCCTGCTGCTGGGCGCCTCCGTGTGGTGCTGGGCGATCATCTTCGACAAGGCCCTGCGCCTGCGCCGCCTGCGCGCCGAGGCCGAGGATTTCGAGGAGGCGTTCTGGTCGGGCGGTTCGCTGGAGGATCTCTACGACCGCATCGGGCGCGACCCCACCCACCCCATGGCCGGCGTCTTCTCGGCGGCCATGATGGAACTCAAGCGCGGCCTGCAGCGCCAGGAAACGATCGCCGACGACCGCCTGCGGGCAGGCCTGCAGCAGCGCATCAACCAGGCCATGCAGGTCACCGTCGACCGCGAGATGGACCGGCTGGAACGCTACATGGGCTTCCTAGCCACGGTCGGCTCGACCGCGCCCTTCGTCGGCCTGTTCGGCACGGTCTGGGGCATCATGAACGCCTTCACCGCCATCGCCGTCGCCAAGACAACCTCGCTCACTGTCGTCGCGCCGGGCATCGCCGAGGCCCTGTTCGCCACCGCCCTGGGCCTGCTGGCGGCCATCCCCGCGGTCATCGCCTACAACAAGCTTTCGACGGACCTGGACCGCTACGGCAGCCGCCTGGAGACCTTCGCGGCGGAGTTCCAGTCGCTGCTGTCGCGCCAGCTCGACGAAAAGGGCGCCTGAGATGGCCGTCCAGGTCGCAGGATCGGGGATGCGCAGCGCGCGGGGCCGACGCCACCGCGCCAAGATGAGCGATATCAACGTCACGCCCATGGTCGACGTCATGCTGGTGTTGCTGATCGTCTTCATGATCGCCGCACCGCTCCTGACCGTCGGCATCGAGGTGGATCTGCCCAAGGCCGACATGCCGGAACTTGCGGGCCAGGATGAGCCGATCACGGTCTCGATCAATGCGAGCGGCGAACTCTTCCTGCAGGATACCGACATCACGCTCGAGGAGCTTGGCCCTCGTATCGTCGCAATTACGCAGAACAATCCTGAGGTGAGGATATTCGTCAACGGCGACCGCGGCGTCGCCTATGGAGATGTGATGACGGTGATGGGCGCCCTCAATGCAGCGGGATTCACGCACATCGCACTGCGCGCCGAACTGCCCGACGGCACGGAGTAGGGGGCGGCCGTGTCGCGCTTCAGCGTCGGTCTTTCCTTCGGCTTCCATGCGCTGCTCGTGCTCGCGGCACTGATCGGTCTGCCGCGCCTGTGGGAGGACCAGACCGAACAGCAGCCCACGATCAGCGTGGAACTCTTCACCCTGGCCGATACCGTCAGCGCGCCGGTGCCGGAGGCCAAGCCCGAACCCGAACAGCAGGAGGAGGCCGAAGCGGCGCCCGAACCCGAGCCGGCGCCGGCCGAGGAGCAGCTTGCCGCCCTCCCGGAGCCCGAACCCCTGCCGCTGCC
>JAQCLG010000255.1 GCA_027592745.1 Pseudomonadota bacterium
CATAGGTGATGTTCTCGCCGACCGAGAGATGGGGGAACAGGGCGAGCGACTGGAACACCATGCCGATGTCGCGCTGGTGCGTCGGCCGCGGCGTCAGGTCCTCGCCGTCGAGCAGGATTTTGCCCGTGCTGGGAACCTCCAGCCCGGCGATCAGGCGCAGCAGGGTCGTCTTGCCGCAGCCCGAAGGACCCAGGAAGGAGACGAAACGGCCCTGCGGGATCGTCAGGTTGATGTCGCTCACCGCGGTCACCGCGCCGAAGCGCTTGGTGATGTCGCGCAACTCCAGGCCGTTCATCGTCGGTCGTCCGGGCTGTGGCAGGGGCGACGCGGCGCCCGGCGGCAATGGGGCCGTCGGGCGCTCCGGCGCATCAGGACCCGGTCAGCAGCTCCTGCCACTTCTCGGCGATCCAGTCCCCGTCCTTCACGTAGACGTCGTAGTAGGGAACGATCGGCGGGATGTCGCTGGCCGCCACGTTGAACTCCTCGTCGGTCAGGTCGGTCATGTCGCGCGGCACCACCGGGGCGGTCCACATGTTGCGCGTGATGACCGACTGCACAGCCGGGTCGATCGTGTAGTTGATGAACTGGTTGGCCGCGTCGATGTTGGTCGAGCTGGTCAGCAGCCCCCAGGAGCCGAAGTCGATCACGCCGCCTTCCTTGGGGAAGGTCGAGCGCATTGGGAAGCCGTCCAGGATCATCACCTGCGTGACGTCGTGGTAGTACTGGCCGCCGTTGAGTTCGCCCGACTGCAGCTGGGCCTGGAACTGGCCCTCGTCGCGGTACCACAGCTTGACGTTGTCCTTGAGTTCGATCGCCTTTTCCATGCACTGCATGAGGCCTTCGCGCGTCTCCATGATCTCGCGCCCGCCGAAGTAGGTCGCGGCGACGATGTCGATCAGGTAGCTGGATTCCGCCTCGCCGCCCCAGCCGAGCTGGCCCTGGAACTTCGGGTCCCAGGCATCGGCCCAGCTCGTGGGCGCCTCGGGATACATGTCGCTGTTGGTGACGAAGGTCGTGTACCAGGCCAGCACCGGGACAGCATCGATCGCGCCATCTTCCTTCCGGTGCAGCAGGAACTCGGGGATGTTGGCGAGGTTCGGCAGGTTGGCGGGATCGAGCGGAGCAAAGAGCTGGCCCATGCGGCGCGGCCCCTGGCCGCCGGTCATGGTGACGTCGACCGGCGGATTGCCGGCATCCATCGAGGTCTCCAGCACCGTGAACCAGCCCATGCCGCCCTGCTGGCTGACCGACTCGATCTCGATGCCGGTCGCCTCGGTGAAACCGGGATAGACGTATTCGACCAGTGAATCCTCGAAGTAGCCGCCGTAGGCGGAAACCTTGAGCGGTTCGGCCGCCCAGGCCCGCCGCAGCACCGCCGGGGCGGCCAGCGCACCGGCGGCGCTCGCCGTGGCGGCGCGCATGAAGGAACGGCGTGAACTGCGCAGAATCGACTTCGCCATGCTGAAGATCTCCCCGTGGAACGCGTGTCTGAATGCCCACAGTATTTCAACGGCTTTTGGGTCCGAGCGCAACCGGGCTGCCTGCCGACCTCCAAGCTGCTACACCTGCCCCTTGCGAAAAGGGGATGTGCGGTGGCGGAGCAGGCGTTTCGGTTTCCCGGCGGCATGGATGCGGCCGCCTTCCTGGCCGGCTACTGGCAGCGCCGGGCGCTGTTCTGTGCGCAGGCGTTCGATGCCGCGGCCTGGCGGATCGAGCCTGAGGACCTGCTCTCGGTCGCCATGGAGGATGGCGTCTCCGCGCGCCTGGTCAGCCGCCAGGGCGATGCCTTCACCCTGGAGAGCGGCCCATTCGCCGAGGAACGCCTCGACCGTCTGCCCGCGCGCTGCTGGAGCGTGCTGGTCCAGGCCATGGAGGTGTGGGAGCCGCGCTACCACGGCCTGATCGCGCTGTTCGGCTTCCTGCCCCGCTGGCGCATCGACGACATCATGATCTCGCTGGCCGGCGACGGCGGCGGTGTCGGCCCCCATGTCGACCAGTACGATGTCTTCCTGTTCCAGGTCGCCGGCCGCCGCCGCTGGTCCTTCGGCGGCCCACGGCATCCCTTGGTCGAGGGTGCGCCCCTGCGCCTGCTTTCGCGCTTCGAGCCCGAGGAAGTCGTCGTCGCTGAGCCCGGCGACGTGCTCTACCTGCCGCCGGGCCTGCCCCATGACGGTGTCGCCCTGGGCGATGGTTGCATCACCGTCTCCATCGGCTTCCGAGCGCCCGGTCTGGTCGATCTGGCCGACCGTCTGGCCGAGGCGGCCGCCGCGCGCTGGCAGGAGGAGGTCGAGGCCGAGCCGCGGTTCGGCGATGCCGGCCGCGCCCTGCCAGCCGATCCCTGGGAACTCCCCGCGAGCGACATCGCCCGTGCCCGGGCGGTGCTCCAGGCGGCCCTCGACGACGACAGCCTGGTCGCGCGCCTGCTCGGCGAACAGGTGACGATGCCCCGCCTGCCGCCGCCGCCTGCCGAGGACGCCGTGGCGCCCGAGACGGTGCTGGCCCGGCTGGCGGCGGGCGAGCGGATGGAGCGCTGGTCGGGATCGCGCCTGGCCCATCACGTCCTGTCGCAGGAAGCGGCGCTGCTCTTCGTCGACGGCGATGCCCTGGCCGCAACGCCCGCCCTGGCCGCATGGCTCGCCCGGCGCGACGCCGTCGCCGCTGATGATCTGGCAGACTGCCCGGATAGGGCCGAAGCTGCCGAACTCCTGGCTGAACTGGTCAACCGAGGGGCCTTCGGTTTCCTGCGCTGAGGCGTTCTTCTAGAGCGG
>JAQCLG010000256.1 GCA_027592745.1 Pseudomonadota bacterium
CACAGATGAAAGGATGGGCGCTAGGTCTAAGTCATTGAAATATATGGTGCCGGATGCGGGACTCGAACTCGCGACCTACCGCTTACAAGGCGGTTGCTCTACCAACTGAGCTAATCCGGCGCACGGCTTCACCTAGCACAAATGGGCGCAGGCGGGCCAGACGGCTTGCGCTCAGGCGATGCGCGAAAGGGTGAGGATACGGCTGCGGTGGGTGGCAAGGCGCAGGGTGCCGGGAGTCTCCAGCCAGACGCAGGCGCGGCTTGCCCAGGGGGCGGCGCCGACCGGCATCAGGGCACGCGTGGCATCGAGCGGGACGAGCGGCTCCGGGTTGTGGAGCGGCCCCAGGCCGAGGCCGGCGCTGCCGCCGCCCGTGACGTCGAGGCGGATCGTCAGGGTGTCGTTGTGCGTGGCGTTGCGCCACAGGCCGGCCATGGCGGGCGAAAGTGCCGCATCGGCGGCGACGGGCCGGAAGCAGCGCGGGGCATGGCCGATGGCACCGGCGATGGCGCCGTCGGCGCGCAGGCGCAGATCGACCGGCATGTAGGAGGAATGCGACACCGCGGTGCCGGGCGCGGGCCCGGCTTCCAGTTCGGCCGCGGTTCCGAGGAAGGTGAGAGAGGCATCGTCTAGCTCGATCCAGGCTGGGCCTTCGTCCTCGACGAAGAGACCCCGTGGCAGCCCGGCAGGCGGCGGCGGCGCGGGCAGGGCCTCGCCCAGCAGCGCGGCCATGACGACGAGGGCCGTGGCCTGGGGATCGGTATCCTCGCGGTTGGAGAGCAGCACCACGCCGGCGCCGCTGGCGCGGTCGAAGAGGATCTCGTTCTTGAAGCCGGGCAGGCTCCCGCCGTGGCCGTTGAGGCGGTGTTCGCCAAGCGGCGTCTCGAGCAGGCCCAGGCCGTAGCCGGTGGCACGTCCGTCTGCCAGCGGCCGGGGACGGGCGAGCAGTTCCAAGATGTCGCCTGCCGGCCCGTCGCCGCGCAGCAGGGCGGCAAGCCAGAGCGCCAGGTCGCGGGCGCTGCCGGTCAGGGCGCCCGAGGCGGAGAGGCCGGGACCGTAGGCGCCGGTGCGCCAGGGCGCCTGCGGGCCGGCGCGCCAGTAGCCTTCGGCGAGGCCGTCGAGCGGGCGGTCCCAGTGGGCGGGATAACGCAGGGCGGTGCCGAGTGCCGTGTTGACGGTGTCCTCGACCCAGGGACCGAAACCATGGCCGCCGCGGGCAAGACCGCGCTCGACGAGGCGATAGCCGGTGTTGCTGTAGACGATTTCCTCGCCGGGGGTGCCGTTGCAGGCGTCGAGCCGGTCGCAGAAGCCATCGAGGCGGTCGAGGTCGACCAGGGCCGAATAGGGCAGGCCGCACAGGGTATAGCTCTGCAACAGGTCGGGCAGGGCGCCGGTCATCGACAGGGCGCGCGCGACGGGGACCGCCGCGAAGGCCGGGGACAGGCCGGGCAGCAGGGCGCCCAGGGTGTCGTCGAGCGCCAGGCCATGGCGCAGGGCAAAGGCGCAGAAGACGTGTTTGGTGATCGAGGCAAAACGCGCCCGGGTGCCGGCAGTGAAGGGCAGGCCGTGGGAGAGGCTGGCCTGTCCGGCGGCGGCATCGCCGCGCACGCCGTCGCGGTCGAAAAGCACGATGGCGCCGCCGGGGCCGGGCGTGTCGGCCCAGGGTGCGACGGCGGTCTCGGCGGCCCGGCGGGCGGCGACCCAGTCGGGCGTCATGGCCGGTTCGGCATGCTGTGTCTCTTTCCTCGCGCGGCGCAGCCCGACTCGGGGCCGGTCCAGGGCAGGGCGCAAGCAAAGCACGGCAGGGCGAGAAGGGCCAGATGGCCCCGGATGGCGCGGCGATGCCCCATCGACGCTGGCCCGAGCAGGGTCGATGATGCTACCAGCCGTCAGGCGCAGGCGTTTTGCCGTGACGCGAGAGGATAAGATGACGCAGGAGGGCGGCGAGGAGCGCGGGGCGGCGGCGATCGACTTCATGGCCGCGCTCGAACGCGTGCTGCGGCTCAAACCCTACGCCACGCCGGCCGACGTGCGGGCCATGGCGCCGGAACTGCGCGACTGGGCCGACAAGCGCCTGGCCAAGAACATCGTGCTGACCCGCCTGCGCCTTGCCGCGTGCGGCGGCGCCTGAGGCGGGCTTCAGCCGTCCTTCCCGTTCTTGTGCTCGGGCAGTCCCTTGCGGTCGGTCTCGGCGAAGTCCTCAAGTTCCTTTTCGCTCATGGAATCGTCCATCTCCCTGGATGCACCCTTGAGGTCCTTGACGCGGGTGTCGCCGCGCTTGGCCGAAAGCGCCGCCCCGGCGGCCTTCTGCTGTGCCTTGGACTTGCTGGGCATGGCGTCTGCTCCTCGTTGTTGCCGCGATCATCGCGATAACGGGGGCAGGGCGGCCCGGTTGCAGCGACACGGGCCCGTGACGGGTCTTGTAAAGATTTTTCTCACCCGCCACGGGGGTCGCTACAGGCGGGCTGCCTCTTGGTTTCCCTGACGACCGGCAGCATCCGGTCCAACACAAGGTAAGAAGAACATGACCCAGAAGACACCGCAGCAGCCTGCCCCGCAGGCCGAGAAGCCGGGCCAGGGCGCCCAGAAGGCTCCCCATCAGAAGGAGCAGCAGAAGAACGGTCCCGCCCAGACCGCACACAAGGAGCCCGAACGCCCGGAAAACGCGGCCAAGCGTTCCTAGAGCAAATCATCCTTCTGCGGGATCGCTTCGCGATTGCGCAGAAGGATGTGAATTTGCTCTATCTT
>JAQCLG010000257.1 GCA_027592745.1 Pseudomonadota bacterium
GGCCCCTTATGTGGCCGCGCCCGCAAGAGCGTTCAACTGGCGGTAGGGCTTCAGTCGCCGTCGTAGTCGGAAGCCGGAGCCTCGTCGTCGTCGGGGCCGCTCATCATGTTCTCGGCGACCAGGCCGGCGTTGGCGCGCACCAGCTGTTCGATCTTGGCCGACATCTCGGGGTTGTCGCGCAGGAACTGCTTGGCGTTCTCGCGGCCCTGGCCGATGCGCTGGTCCTGGAAGGAGAACCAGGAGCCGGACTTGTCGACGACCCCAGCCTTGACGCCCAGATCGATGATCTCGCCCATCTTGGAGATGCCTTCGCCGTACATGATGTCGAACTCCACCGTCTTGAACGGCGGGGCGACCTTGTTCTTGACCACCTTGACCTTGGTCTGGTTGCCGACGATCTCCTCGCGGTCCTTGATCTGGCCGATGCGGCGGATGTCGAGGCGCACCGAGGCGTAGAACTTCAGCGCGTTGCCACCCGAGGTCGTCTCCGGGCTGCCGAACATGACGCCGATCTTCATGCGGATCTGGTTGATGAAGATGACCAGGCACTTCGAGCGCGAGATCGAGGAGGTGAGCTTCCTCAGCGCCTGGCTCATCAGGCGGGCCTGCAGGCCGACATGGGTGTCGCCCATCTCGCCCTCGAGTTCGGCGCGCGGCACCAGCGCCGCGACGCTGTCGATCACCAGCACGTCGATGGCGCCCGAACGCACCAGGGTGTCGGCGATCTCGAGCGCCTGTTCGCCGGCGTCGGGCTGGCTGATCAGCAGGTCGTCGAGGTTGACGCCGAGCTTTCTGGCATAGATCGGGTCGAGCGCGTGTTCGGCGTCAATGAAGGCCGCCGTGCCGCCGTTCTTCTGCGATTCGGCGATGACGTGGAGGGCCAGCGTCGTCTTGCCCGAGCTTTCCGGCCCGTAGATCTCGACGATGCGGCCCTTGGGCAGGCCGCCGATGCCCAGCGCGATGTCGAGACCCAGCGAACCCGTCGAGATCGATTCGATCTCGACCGTCTGGTCGGCCTTGCCCAGCCGCATGACCGAACCCTTGCCGAAGGCGCGCTCGATCTGGCTCAGCGCCGCGTCCAGTGCCTTGTCGCGTTCCATGCCCCGTCCCTGTCCCTCAACAACCCGCAACGCCGAATTGGCAGCCATCGTCCCTCTCCTTATTCCACATGCACCGCGTTCGGTGCAACGAAGGAGGGTTGTACGTTATTTGTTCTCTCCACGCAAGAACTGAATGAGAACAAATGCGCATCTTATGTGAAACGTTCCGCATTCCCCGGCTCGCCCTGCACGCGGGCGAGCACGGCGGCCACGCGGGTCGCCAGCTGGTCGAGTCCGAAGGGTTTGGGCAGGAAATCGGCGCCGTCGAGCATGTCGGCCCCGGCGGCATCCTCCGAATAGCCGGAGATGAACAGGGTGGCGATGGCGGGGCTGGCCTCGCGCACCCGCTGGGCCAGTTCGGGGCCGGACATGCCGGGCATCACGACATCGGTGATGAGCAGGTCGAACGGCCCCTCCTCGCCCGCCAGCGCCTCCAGCGCAGCCTTGGGGCCGTCGGCCTCGACGACGCGGTGGCCGCGGCTGCGCAGCGCGGTGGCGGCAAAGCTGCGCACCGCCGCCTCGTCCTCGACCAGCAGGATCGCCGCCCCGGCGCCGGCGGCCGCGCCGGGCGTCGGCGCCGTCTCGGCCAGGGTCGCCAGTTCCGCGGCATCCAGGCGGGGCAGCCAGATCGCGAAGGTCGTGCCCTGGCCCAGGGTACTGTCGAGCTCCAGGAAACCCTCGTTCTGCTCGACGATGCCGAACACCGTCGAAAGCCCCAGGCCGCTGCCCCGGCCGACCTCCTTGGTCGTGAAGAAGGGTTCGAAGATCTTCTCGGCCAGCGCCTCGTCGATCCCGGTGCCCTCGTCGGCGACCTCCAGCACGACGTAGCGCCCGCGGGGCATGACGCCGTTGATCGTCATCCGCGATTCCTCGACCTGGACGTTGCGCGTGGCGATGCGGATCGTGCCGCCCTCGGGCATGGCGTCGCGGGCGTTGAGCACCAGGTTGGTGACGATCTGCTCGATCTGGCTCTGGTCCATGCGCACGAACCCCAGGTCCCTGTCGTGGCGGACATGGAGTTCGACGCGCTCGCCGATCAGCCGGCGCAGCAGCGACAGCAGGTCGCTCACCGTGCCCGACAGCCTCAGCACCCGCGGCCGCGGCCGCTGGCGCCGCGAGAAGGCAAGCAGCTGGCGCACCAGGGCGGCGGCGCGCCCGGCGTCCTGGAGGATCTGCATGATCTCGCCGAAGCTGGCATCGCCCGGCGGATGGCGCACCAGCAGCAGGTCGCAGAACCCGGTGATGGCGGTCAGGATGTTGTTGAAGTCGTGGGCGATGCCGCCGGCCAGCTGGCCGACCGCCTGCAGCTTCTGCGACTGCTCGAACTGGGCCTCCAGGTTGCGCCGCTGGGTCGCATCGACGATGTGCAGGATGGCGCCCTCGGCAGCCTCGCCAGTGCGCTTGAGCCCGGAGAAGTAGATCGTCGCCGCCCGTTCGCCCTCGCCGGCCAGGCGGACATCGAGCGGCTGGTCGACATCGCCGCCCTGGCCGACATCGGCCAGCCGGCGGATCAGCGGCCGGCGGTCCTCGCCGGACACGATATCGGCCAGGAAGGCGCCGGCGCGCACCGCGCCGGGCCTGCCGCCGAAGCGGCGGAAGGCCCGGTTGGCC
>JAQCLG010000258.1 GCA_027592745.1 Pseudomonadota bacterium
TACGGCGCGGTGCGCGATGCCCTGTTCGAGGCCGCCATGGCGGAGGAAATCCTTGACAGGGAGGCCCTGGAACGCCACCTGACAGCGACTGGATTGTCTGCGGTCGTGAAGCGTCTTCTGCCGGAGACGGGACGTGGCGGCGACGAACCCGTGTTGCGTGTCGAGAGCGTGGATGAGGGCGAGCGACTCTGGCATCACGCCTTCGAGCTTCACCAGCGTCATGCGCTGGACGAGGAGATCGAGGCGGATGCCGCGGCCTGGGCCGTGGAACAGAGCGACGAGGCCTGGCAGCGCCTCAAGGCAAAGCAGGAACTGAAACATGCCGCCGAGGCACGGCTCTTGCAGGCCGAGGACGAGGCACGCGACGGCTGATTGGGTGACCGGCAAGGGACGCTTTGCCGACGAGAACGCGGCCCCGCCCGGGCATCTGCAGGGCATGGCGAGGGACGCCCAAGGAGACATGCATGGCAACGCAACCCGCTGACGTGGATACCGACGACGACGCCGAGGACGGCGCCGACGACCCGTTGCTCGACACCATCAACGCCGCGATCAAGAAGATGATCGCGCGCGGCAAGGAGCGCGGCTACGTCACGGTGGACGAGATTTCCGATGCCCTGCCCCAGGACGAGGTTTCCTCCGAGCAGATCGAGGACACCATGGCGATGCTCTCGGAAATGGGCATCAACGTGGTCGAGTCCGAGGAATCCGAGGATGGCGTCGACAAGGCCGTCGCGGGTGGCGACGGCGATGCCGCGCCTGCCGCCGAGGCGGCGCCCGCGACCCCGGCCACGACCGCCGAGATGGGCTACACCGACGATCCGGTGCGCATGTACCTGCGCGAGATGGGCCGCGTCGAGCTGCTCAGCCGCGAGGGCGAGATCGCCATCGCCAAGCGCATCGAGGCCGGCCGCGACCGCATGATCCGCGGCATCTGCGAAAGCCCGCTGACCCTGCGCGCGATCGTCGAATGGCGCGACCTGCTGGCCGACAACCGCGTCCTGCTGCGCGACATCATCGACCTGGAGGGGACCTACGCCGGTCCCGATGCCAACAACAACGCTGCCAACAGCAATCCCAACAATCCGGCCAATGCCGCCGGCAACGGCCAGGCCCCCGCCGGCGGCAAGCCCGCCGAGGCCGCCAAACCGTCCAGGGCCGCCGCCAGGGTCGATGGCGCGGCGGAAGCCGCCGTCGAAGGCGACGACGACGACGACGATGCCGAAGCCAACATGTCGCTTTCGGCCATGGAGCAGGCCCTGCTGCCCGAGGTCATGGAGACCTTCGACAAGCTGGCCAAGGCCTACGTCAGGCTGCGCAAGGTCCAGGAGGAAAATCTCGGCGCCAAGCTGGTCGGCGACGAACCGGCACCGGCCGCGCGCAAGCGCTACGAGAAGATCAACCGCGAGATCTACGAGCTGGTCCGTTCGGTCAAGCTGCACAACAACCGCATCGAGGCGATGGTCGACGAGCTCTACGGCTTCAACCGCCGCCTGCTCAACCTCGAGGGCAACCTGCTGAAGCTGGCCGTGCGCCGTGGCATCAAGCGGCCCGAGTTCCTCGAGCAGCACGTCGGCAACGAACTCGATCCCGACTGGCTGGGCCGCATCACGCGCCTCTCCGGTCGCAGCTGGAAGCAGTTCGCCGAGCGCGATGCCGAACGCATCCTGGAGATGCGCATGGAGATCGCCAATGTCGCCCGCGAGAGCGGCCTCGACATCGCCGAGTTCAAGCGCATCACCCAGACCGTGCAGAGGGGCGAGAAGGAGGCCGGCCAGGCCAAGAAGGAGATGGTCGAGGCCAACCTGCGCCTCGTGATCTCGATCGCCAAGAAGTACACCAACCGCGGCCTGCAGTTCCTCGACCTGATCCAGGAAGGCAACATCGGCCTGATGAAGGCGGTCGACAAGTTCGAGTACCGCCGCGGCTACAAGTTCTCGACCTACGCCACCTGGTGGATCCGCCAGGCGATCACCCGCTCGATCGCCGATCAGGCGCGCACCATCCGCATCCCGGTGCACATGATCGAGACGATCAACAAGCTGGTGAGGACCTCCCGCCAGATGCTCCACGAGATCGGCCGCGAGCCCACGCCCGAGGAACTTGCCGAAAAGCTCGGCATGCCGCTTGAGAAGGTCCGCAAGGTGCTCAAGATCGCCAAGGAGCCGATCAGCCTGGAGACGCCGATCGGCGACGACGAGGACAGCCATCTGGGCGACTTCATCGAGGACAAGAACGCGATCCTCCCCGTCGAGGCCGCGATCCACTCGAACCTGCGCGACAGCACGACCAAGGTGCTCTCCAGCCTCACCCCGCGCGAGGAACGTGTGCTGCGCATGCGCTTTGGCATCGGCATGAACACCGATCACACCCTGGAGGAGGTCGGCCAGCAGTTCTCGGTCACCCGCGAGCGCATCCGCCAGATCGAGGCCAAGGCCCTGCGCAAGCTCAAGCACCCCAGCCGCAGCCGCAAGCTCCGCAGCTTCCTGGACAATTGACCTCGTCGGCCAAGCCGACGAGGTCATCCCGGAAGCCGCAACGCGGCTATCCGGGATCGCGCGAGGTCCCAGCCGTGAGCCCTGTTTTCCTCTCCCCCTCTCCCCCTTGTGGGAGAGGGCAGGGTGAGCGACTGTCTGCATTGTCAAGCTGTCATGGTGATAGTTGCGCGGACGTCACGTG
>JAQCLG010000259.1 GCA_027592745.1 Pseudomonadota bacterium
GCTCCTCCTCAAGGAGCTTGAATCAAATTCCACAGCGCCGCGCTACCACTTTATGAGTTTGCGACCTAGAGCAAGTTCGCGCGAGGGCGAAACGTCCGGTCGGTGCGCGCCCGGCAGAGGGCATGCAGGCGACGCGGGGCTGCCATCCTG
Source organism: Pseudomonadota bacterium (assembly GCA_027592745.1). Taxonomy (GTDB): domain Bacteria; phylum Pseudomonadota; class Alphaproteobacteria; order SP197; family SP197; genus CALGGB01. Next base: position 151 of record JAQCLG010000259.1, read on the forward strand.
AGCGGACCATTGTGCTGCAGTGCAACAACACGCATATCGGTCCCAGGCACCACCGTCGCTTTGAAAGGCGTCACGCCATGAACTTCGTCACCCTGCCGTTCCTGGGCCTGGTCCAGGCCATGTCCGCCCTCGCCACGCCCAATCTCCGCGCGGCCCATGCGGCCCCCTCGCGCAACGAGGCGCCGCGCAAGCGCCGCTGAAGCCGGCTCAGGCCGGGTCGCTCTCGATCCGGTTCCGGCCGTTGGCCTTGGCGCGATAGAGCAGCCGGTCGGCCCGTTCGATCAGGGGCTCGATCGTCTCGCCCTTCTGCCGCACGGTCAGTCCCGCGCTGACCGTGATGCCGTGGGGCGGTATGGGCGAAAGATCCGCAATATCCTGGGTCGCCTGGCGGACCCGTTCGGCATAGGTCATGGCGCCGGCGATGTCCTGTTCGACCAGCACGGCGATGAATTCCTCGCCGCCGATGCGGAAGACGAGATCGGTGCGGCGGGCCGAACGCAGCAGGATCTGGGCGAAACGGCGCAGCACCCTGTCACCCATGGCATGGCCCCAGGTGTCGTTGACCTTCTTGAAGTGGTCGAGGTCGAAGGCGACCAGCACGAGGCCGGCCAGACGGCCGCGTTCGTCGAGTTCGATCAGGCCGGGCAGGACCTCGTCGGCATAACGCCGGTTGGAGAGCCCGGTCAGCGGATCGCGCGTGGCACGTTCGCGCAGGTGCGCCATCTGGGCCAGAGACAGCGCGACGAGCGCGGTCAGCAGCACGCCGAACAGGGCAAGACCCGCGGTGGCGTAGAGATTCTCGCGACGGACCTGCCAGAGATCATCGACATCGCGCACGACATGGATCGTGAACTGGCCCTGCGACAGCGGAACGCTGGCGTGCACGGTGCCGGATTCGCTGACCTCGTCGACCTCCTCGGCAAGCAGTGCGGCCGGCAGGGGCTCGAAGCTGACGCGACCATACTGGCGCTGCATCGCCTCGGCGTCCTGCAGCGGCGCCTGGACCGCCCCGATGGTGCGGAACATGAGGTCGGATTCCCGCGCCGCCATGACGACCTGGTTGCGGTCGGTCAGCAGGACACGCTCGGTACCGCGCTCCAGCAGCAGCAGGATGCGCGTGGAGGTGGTGGCCACGACCACGGTGCCCAAAGCGGCACCGTTGTCCGTGACCGTGTGGGCGAAGTAGTAGGTCGGAAGGCCCGAAAGCGGATCGACCCGGAAGTCCTCTGCGCTGCCCAGGCGGCGGGCGTCCTCGAGCAGTTCGACATCCTGGGCCTGGATGCCGATATGGCTCCTGGAACTGCCGCCGTCGCTACCGGCGATCACGAGCCCGTCGTTGGCGATCAGGTAGATGCCTTCGAGGTTGAGGCTGGAGGCCAGTTCGGCAAGGTCGAGGCTGAGCAAGCGCAGGGGCTGGAGCGTGACAAGCCCGGCAGCGTCGGCCGGCGCCAGCAGCAGCGCCTCGCCCGAGAAGGTCTCGAGCGCGCGGCCGAAACGTTCCTGGCCGGCCAGGAGCTGGCTGATGGTGCGCATTGCCTCGAGACGGCGCTCCAGGAGCAGTGCCCCGGAACCGGCGACCATGGCGGCCTGGCCGGAGGCCGCGACCACGGTCCTGCTGGTCACCTGGTCGAGACGCCAGATGCCCAGTTAGCCGATCGCCAGAAGCCACGCCGCGGCGCAGACACCGGCAACAAGCACGATAAGGCGTACGCGCGACCGCAGATGATGCGGCGGCTTTGCAACCGCAGACTTCGCGCTGGTCATCAAGCTCCCCCTGACCCTGATGCCCGTCGGCTTCACGCAGAACCGAGCCTCACCCCTTGTGCCAGCATGAAACGCCAGGGGCAACACGCCACGCCGCGAAGTCAGGTTGAAAGAGCGATCTCCGGCCTGTCACTGAAGATGTAGTCGACGCCCATGGCGCGCAGCTCGGCGGCGCGGGCCGCGTCGTTGATCGTGTAGACGCCGACGGCAAGGCCCCGCTTCTTCGCGGCCGCGACGAGGCGCGGGGTCGCCAGCGTGTCGTCGACATGGAGCGCACGGCAGCGCAGCAGGCGGGCGTGCAGCTTCCAGATCCGTCGCGGCCTGCGCCACATCAGCAGGGCCATCGGCTGGTCGGGAGCGGCCAGGCGCGACCAGTAGAGCGCGCGCAGGCTGAAGCTGGAGACGAGCGGGCGGGCACGGTCCGACGGCCAGCGTTCCTCCACCACCGCCGCGACGGCCCGGGCGCAACGGCGCAGGGCGCCGCAATCGTACTTCACCTCGATGTTGGGCAAAACGCCGAGCACCGCGCAGGCATCGAGCGCCTGGGCGAGGGTCGGCACCCGTTCGTCGCGCCAGGCACTGGAGAACCAGGAACCGGCATCGAGCTCGCCGATGCGGCGGGCGACCAGGAACCGCACGGGCATGTCGAGGCCGGTGGTACGCACAAGGTTGTGGTCGTGCATCACCACGGGCACGTTGTCGCGGGAAAGCTGGATGTCGAACTCGACCCAGTCGCAGCCCATCTCGGCGGCACGGGCAAA
>JAQCLG010000081.1 GCA_027592745.1 Pseudomonadota bacterium
CTGCGCCAAGCCCTGGGCGGCAAGCGCCTTCAGGGCGCGCTGCACCGTGCGCTGGCTGGTGCCCAGCACCAGGGCCAGCGCCGAGCTCGACCAGGCTTCGCCGTCGCTGAGCAGGGCCAGGACCGGGCCGTGGTCCTCCTGGAGCGGCGGTACCAGCACGGCGACCGCCGCGGCACGGGGCCGCAGGGCAAAGCCGTTGGCCGTCGCTTCGATCCCGGCCAGGCCCCGCAGCAGCGCGCGCAGCCGTCCGATCTCTACGCGCAGGCGGGCGCGATGGGACTCATCGCTCTGGCGTGCCCCGAAGGCCCGGGCGAGCAGCTCGTGCCTCCAAACCTCGCCCGGCCAGGCCTGGGCCAGGCAGCGCGTCAGGGCAAACAGCACGGGGCGCGCGGCCAGCGAAACCACGCTCGCGCCCCGCCGCACGGCGTGTCGGCAGGCATCGACGACCAGGGTATCGGAAGCCAGCAGCGCCGCGACCGCGTCGAGCCGCATCGGCTGTTCGCCGTCGCGGTCGATCCGCCGCGCCGCGGGAACCTGAAGCGCACCCGCAACCGTCTCGACCTCGGCCGACAACGCGGCAATGCCCGACCGGGCGGCAAGATCCCTCGCCCGGTCGAGGGCGGCCCTGGCCTGCCCGATATGCAGTCGGCGGATCGCGATTCCGGCCAGGATCAGCTCGTGGGCCGCGCGCGACGCGGCGGGCAGGGCGGCGGGGTCGAGCGCCAGGATCGCGTCTTCGGCCTCGTCGAGACGGCCGCGCAGCAGCAGGTGGCGGATCGCCAGGTGGCGGGCATGGGCGGCATTGCGCCGGTCGCCATGCGCCTCGAGCACCCTTGTCGCCGAGTCGAGTGCGCGGGCCGACCAGGCGAGATCGCGCGAGACCAGCGCGACCTCGGCCTCGGCGACGGTGCAGCGGGCGCGGGCCAGCGGCGCCCCGGGACCGAAGGCGCGGGCGGCTTCGCGCAGCAGCGCCCTGGCCCGGTCGAAATCGCCAAGCTACGCCATGGCGATGCCGCGCAACGCCAGAGCAGCAGGGTCGTCGCGCAGGGCCACGCGCTTGAGCGCACCCAGGGGATCGCCCGCCGCGAGCGCCCGGCCTGTCTGGTCGATCAGCGCGTCCATCGCAATCCCGACAAACTTGGCACTCCCACCTCCGGCGGCATCCGACCGAGTCTGGGTCTGCAGCGAAGGCCCGGATGGCGGGCCGGCAGTGAGGCCGGCAGTGAGAGAGATGCCGATCAGACCTGTCTTGCGCAAGGCCCATGGACCCTCGGCGCCGCCAACCAGCCCGGAGGACGGCCCATGTGCCCCCTCTGCCTGACCGCCGCGGCACTCGTCCTCGCCGGCAGCGGTGCCGCCGGCGGGCTGGGCGCCTGTCTCCTGCGCCGCAGCGCCAGGGGACAGCGCCGTGCAACCCAAAACGACACCAAGGAGAAGCAGACATGAACAGAAGCAACCCCGATCAGCCGGCGGTGGTTTCCCGCGAGTCCTGGCTCGCGGCGCGCAAGGCGCATTTCGAGCGGGAAAAGGCGATGACCCATGCCCTCGACACCCTGCGCGCCGAACGGCGCCGGCTGCCCTGGGTCCGGATCGAGACGCCCTACGTGTTCCAGGGCCCCGACGGGCCGTGTTCGCTGGCCGACCTGTTCGGTGGACGCAGCCAGCTTGCGGTCTATCACTTCATGCTGACGCCGGGTTCCGACCACATCTGCCCCGGCTGTTCCTTCATCGCCGACCACGTCGATGCCGCCCGCCGGCATTTCGAACACGCCGATCTCGCCTTCGCGGCGATCTCGCGGGTTCCCATGGAGCGCATCGAGCCGGTCCGGCAAAGGATGGGCTGGACCTTCCCCTGGGTTTCCTCGGCCGGCAACGGCTTCAATTTCGACTACGGCGTCTCGTTCACCCCGGAGGACATCGCCGCGGGCCGGGCGACCTAAAACTACGGAACGCCGGTCCGCGCCAGCCAGGACATGCACGGCACAAGCATCTTCGCCCGCGACGACATGGGCGACGTGTTCCATAACTATTCGACCTACAGCCGCGGTGACGAGTTCGCGATCGGTGCCTTCGCCTGGCTCGACCTCGCACCCAGGGGGCGCAACGAGACCGGCACCATGAGCTGGGTCAGGCTGCATGACGAACATCCTGCCGGATAGGGGTCAATCGCCGAGGACGCTGGCCCGCGTCCCCCTAACCATGGGTTGAGAAAATGGGAAAATGCGCTGCCATCGGTCGATCTTGCTTGAGCCTCTTTTGTTCCGACCCTATATACACCCTCGGGCATCCGTTCGGTGTTGTCGGGGAGGTGGATCATGGAACCGCGGCTCAGTGTCGTCACGCTCGGCGTGGCGAACCTCGCGCGCTCGCGCGCCTTCTACGATGCGCTGGGCTGGAAGGTCGCTTCCGAGCGCATCGCGGACCAGATCGTCACCTTCAACCTCAACGGTATCGGCATGGCACTCTTTCCCGTCGCCGAGCTGGCCGAGGATGCCGAGGTGCTGCCCGAGGTGCCCGCCTTCCGCGGCGTCACCCTGGCCTACAACGTCCGCACCAGGGAGGAGGTCGCGCCGCTGCTTCGGCAGGCCGAGGCCGCGGGCGGGCGCATCGTCAAGCAGGCCAAGGACACCGCCTGGGGCGGCCATGCGGGCTACTTCGCCGATCTCGACCATCATCTCTGGGAGGTCTGCTGGAACCCTGCCTCGCCGCTCGACGAGAACGGCAACTTTCACTGGCAGGGATGAGGGCGCCGCTCCCTAACGCGGCACATCAAGAAGATGAAATTATGTCAATTTTACAGAGTTTTATCATTCGCTTCTAAGACAAAAGATGAATCGAATTCGCTTCTGAACACGTTTTTGCCGAACGAACCCAATTCGGCGTAGCGCGCTGATATACATCGGAGAATCCGATTCTCCGGATGTATCGCTTTAAGTCGTGTCTGGCGGCCCCTGCGGGGCTCACTCGGGCGGCAGTACGCCGCCCTTCTGCTCGACGATCCGGCGGTACTTCTCGGGCTGGCGGTGGTAGGCGAAGTTGAAGACGTCCCGCTTGTAGTCGCGGCTGAGGTCCAGGTTGCACTTGTGCACGATCAACTCGTCCTCGATCGTCGAACACATCGCCACGACCTCGCCCGAGGGCGCCACGATCATGCTCTGGCCGATCATGTTGAAGCCTTCCTCCAGCCCTGCCTTGGCGACGCCCACGGCCCAGGTGGCGTTCTGGTAGCAGCCTGCCTGGAAGCTCAACTGGTTGTGGAACAACTGCAGCGCGTCGAGGTCATAGGGGTCGCCCAGGCCCACCGGCGTGTTGTAGCCGCAGAAGACCACCTCGACCCCCTGCAGCCCCATGCAGCGCCAGGTCTCGGGCCAGCGCCGGTCGTTGCAGATCGCCATGCCGACGATGGCGTCATAGGCGCGGAACACGGGAAAGCCGAGGTCGCCCGATTCGAAGTATTTCTTCTCCAGGTGCTGCCCCGGGCGGTCGAGCACCTCGTGATGGCCGGGGATGTGGACCTTGCGGAACTTGCCGGTGATCTCGCCCTTCTTGTCGACGATGATCGCGCTGTTGTAGCGATGCTTGACGCCGTTCTCCCAGGCCAGTTCGGCATACCCTAGGTGAAAGCCGATGCCCAGGCGGCGCGCCTCGTCGAACAGCGGCTGGGTAGCCTTGTTGGGCATCTCGGACTCGAACCAGGCGTCGACCTCGTCCTCGTCCTCGATCGCCCAGCGCGGCCAGAAGGTGGTCAGCGCCAGCTCGGGATAGACCACGACATCGACGCCCCAGTCGGCCGCCTCGCGCATCAGGTCGAGCAGACGCCGGACCACCGCCTCGCGCGATTCGTTGCGTGCGATCGGCCCGAGCTGGGCGGCGGCGACCTTGAGCGTGCGCGACATCGGGAACTCCTGCAGTGGTACGGTGCGTCGCCGCGAGCGTGGCATACTTCGGCCCGCCGGTAGAAGGGGACTTACGTGGCCCAGCGCATTCTCGTCATCAATCCCAACAGCAACCGCGAGGTCACCGCCGCGCTCGACCGCGTCGTCGACACCCTGCGCTTTGCCGACGGCCCGGCGATCGCCTGCATCACCCTCGAGGAAGGGCCTGCAGGCATCGAGACCCAGCGGCATGTCGACCAGGTCATCGGCCCGCTCTTTGCCCTGATCGCGCGCGAGGACAATGCCAGCGCCGCCTTCGTCATCGCCTGTTTCGGCGATCCCGGCCTGGGGTCGGCACTGGAGACGACGACCCGTCCGGTCTTCGGCATCTGCCAGGCCGGCGTCACCACGGCGCTGAACCACGGCGAGAAGGTTGGCATCCTGACCAACATCGCCGCCGACGTGAATCCCGGCCTGCGCCAGATGCGCAGCCTGGGACTGGAGGCCCGTATCGCCGGCATCGAGCCGATCGGCATCCCGGTCACCGGCCTGGGCGAGGCCGAACCCTCGCGCAAGGCGCTGGTCGCGGCCGCCCTGCGGCTGAAGGACCGGGGTGCGGAGGTGCTCATCACCGGCTGCGCCGGCATGACGCCCTACAAACACGACATCGAAGCCGCCAGCGGCCTGAAGGTGATCGATCCCACCCATGCCGCGGTCGGCATGGCGATCACCGCCGTCCGTACCGGCCACTGAACCCCGTTACCCGGAGCAAGAAACCATGCCGAGCGCCGAACTGCTGACCCTCAACGAAACCCTGCGCATGCAGCTGGCACAGACACCGCCCGACCTTTCCTGGGCCGAGCAGCGGGCCGGCTACGAAACCCTGGGCGACCTCTTTCCCGCCGCTGAAGGTGTCGCGGCAGAGCCGCTGAGCCTGGGCGGCGTGCCGGCGGTGCGTTTCTCGGGCGCGGGCGCCGATGCCACGCGCGCCGTGCTCTACTTCCACGGCGGCGGCTACTGCACGGGGGCGATCGTCACCCACCATGCGATCACCTCGCGCATCGCCCTGGAGGCGGGCTGCCCCGTGGTCGCGCTCGACTACCGGCTGGCCCCGGAGAGTCCCTTTCCCGCGCCGGTCGAGGATGCCGTGGCGGCCTACCGGGCGATGCTCGACGGCGGCCTGGCGCCCGAACGGATCGTGTTCGCCGGCGACTCGGCCGGAGGCGGGCTCACCGTCGCGGCCATGCTGGCGGTCCGCGAGGCCGGCCTGCCGCTGCCCGCGGCCGGGGTGCCAATCTCGCCCTGGGTCGACCTCACCGGCGAACTGGGCTGGGGCGAGGCCGACGCCGCGGTCGATCCCATGGTCCGGCACGACGACCTGCACCGCATGACGGAGGCCTACATGGCCGGCGGCGATCCGCGTCATCCCCATGCCGCGCCGGTGTTCGGCGATCTCGCCGGCTTACCGCCACTGCTGATCCAGGTCGGCACTGCCGAAATCCTGCTTGCCGATGCGCAGATCCTTGCCGAGCGGGCACGCGCCGCCGGGGTCGCGGTGACCCTGGAGGTCGAGGAGGACGCCCCCCATGTCTGGCACCATTTCGTGCCGACCATCCCGGAGGCGGTGAGCGCGATCGCGCGCATCGGTGCCTTCGTGCGCAGCCATACCTTCTGAGCGGAAGGCCGGAACGATGATCAGCCCCCAGATGCAGGAACAGATCGCGGTGCTCACCCAGTCGGTGACGCCGCTGGAAGCCACCTGGCCGGAACGGCGCGCGGCCTACGACGCCCTGGGCGAGGTCTATCCCGCGCTCGAGGAGGTGCAACGGGAGGAGGTCGATCTGGGCGGCGTTCCGGCCGTGCGTTTCGTGCCCCCCGGCGTCGATGGCGAACGCGCGATCCTCTACTTCCACGGCGGCGGCTATTGCATCGGCTCGACCCGCAGCCACGCCATGATCGTCACCCGGCTGGCCAGGGCGGCCGGGTGCGCGCTCTATTTCCCGCTCTACCGCATGGCGCCCGAACACCGTTTTCCCGTGCCGGTCGAGGATTGCCTTGCCGCCTGGCAAGGCCTTCTGGCGCAGGGCATGGCGCCGGAACGCGTGGCGTTCTCGGGCGATTCGGCGGGCGGCGGCCTTTGTTTCTCGATCATGCAGATGGCGCGCGAGCGCGGCATTGCCCTGCCGGCCTGCGCCGCGGCGATCTCGCCCTGGTCGGACATGGAAGGCGAGGGGACCTGGCGCAGCGGTGATCCCGGGCGCGATGCCTTCCTGCTGCCCCAGGAACTGGAACTGTTCGTCGAGGGGTTCCTCGGCGGCATGAACCTGCGCCATCCCATGGCGGCACCCATGTACGGGCCGCTCGGCGGTCTGCCGCCGGTGCTGATCCAGGTCAGCGCCAGCGAACTGCTCTACGACGACGCGGTGCGTCTGGCCGCCGGCATCGAGGCCGCGGGCGGCCGGGTGGAGATGCAGGTCGCCGAGGAGGGCACGCCCCACGTCTGGCACCACATGGTGCCGGTCGTGCCGGAATCGATGGAGGCGATCGAGGCGGCCGGCGCCTTCATCGCGCGCCACACCATCTGAACAACCGGTTCTGCCTGCGCTCCTTGAAAGGGTCGCGGGCCGGAACGTTGCTTGGGGGACGTTCCGGCCGCTGTGCCAGGGCAAGGGGTCGAGCGCGTATGTCCCTAAACCCCGGCATTCGTTGCGCCGCAAGGCGGCGAATAGACATCCTCGTCCAGGAACGAGAGATAGGCTTCCAGGGCGCTCGCTACCAGCCCCTGCTGGGTGCGCCCGCTCCGGATCGCGGCGATCCGCAGGCGCAGGTGTAACGCGTTGTCGACCCGCGCATGCACCTGGCGGCGCAGGCGGGCCGTGTTACCCGGCGCCCTGGGCGAGGATTCGCACCGGGGCAGCTCGATGCAGCGTGAAGGGCGGTCGGCATACAGGCCCGATGTGGCCACGGGATCCCGGCGCGTCATGCCGCTGTGCGATGCCGCAGCAAGGTCCAGACGTGTCAGGACCGGGCCGCAGGCGGAGGCGCTCGGGCGCGCCTCGCCCTTGCGCGCCAGAAGGCCGGCATGCAGCGTTGCGGTTGTGGTCTGCATCGTGCGCTCCTCAAACGCTCTGGGCCTCGATCCGACCGCGCCGTCCGAACGGCTGGGTCGGACGCAAACCTTCCGGAGCGATGACATGCGACACGGCAGGAGTCTGCTGCATTGCAGGGCCATCATGCAACCCGCCGGGCAATGCTACAACATGCCGGCGCTGCAAACGTTCGCGGATATAGTCCCACAATGCCGAAATTTCTTTCGCCGAAGGCGATTCCGGGTCGGTTTCCATGACCGTGCGGCCATCGATCATGCTGGAGGCGAAGTTGACCCGGTGATGCAGCGTGGCCGGCGCGACCGTGCCGTGCTGCGACAGTGCGACGGCCGCCTGGCCCGTGATGCGGGCCCGGGCGGTGGCGCCGTTGAGGACGAAAACCATCGCCTTGCCACGTGCCTCGAGGATGTCGACCGTGGCACCGACCGCCCGCAGGTCGTGGGGGCTGGGCCGGGTCGGCAGGATGACGAGATCGGCAAAGGCGACGATCTCCGAGATCGCCCGCGTCACGGCCGGCGGCGTGTCGATGACGACCAGCCGGAAGCCCTGTTCGCGCAGCCGGGAGAGATCCTCGCGCAGGCTGGCAAGGGAGGATTGCACGAAGGCCGGTTCGGCCGCCTCGCGGGCATTCCACCACTGGGCCAGGCTGCCCTGGGGATCGGTGTCGATGATCGCGACGGGACCCTGGCCGTCGCGCACGGTTTCGACGGCGAGATGGCCCGTTATGGTGGTCTTGCCCGAACCGCCCTTCTGGGAGGCCACGACGACGACGCGCATGGGGTTGAGCATCAGCGAGCTCCCGCCTGGGCAGGAGCGCGACGGCAAGCGGCGGTATCGGATCGGCTGCTGGTATGCATCGTGTTCGTTCTCCCTTCGGCAACCCCGCTACCTGTCCCGCGTTCGGGCTTGAGGCCGGTGGCTTTGCGTCCCGTCGTTTCCGACGGTTTGCCTTTGTCGAGGAGCCGCGGTCCGGCTTCCCGGCGAAACATCGCGTTTCGCAATCCTGAATCTGATTGGACTCCTGTGGGCATGCAAGCGAATGTGGAGAGAGTGTGATTGCGCGCACACCGCGCGCGCAGACGTTCGATGGGAGTATCGGCATGGGGAGTATCGGCATGGCCCGGATCCTGGCCGCCCTTGTTGCGCTGGTGGCGCTCTCGGCCCTGATGACCTGGCTGCTCGATGCCTATTTCGCTGCCGAAGGCATCGATCTTGGTACCCATGGCGTGATCGCGACCTTCCTCTGCCTGGTCCTCATTCCTGCGACCATGATCGGGTTGATGCGCCTCCTGCGGATCAGCCAGGATCGGGGTTTCGATGAACGCGCCGACACGCTGGCCCGCGACTTGGGCCACGACAACAAGGATTAGGTGAGCGACGTTGCGTGCTCTCTCGGGCACGTGTCAAAAGGCTGGGAAACGGCCCGGGAAAGGTTGTGACGATGTTGCTGCGATGGCTCAGTCTTGCGGCATTCCTGCTGGCGGTCGCCCCGGCACAGGCCGACCAGCCGACCTGGGGCGCCTTCCTGGAGGGCGTCTATGAACAGGGGCGCAGCGAAGGCATCAGCGAGGCGACCCTGCTCGAGGCGCTGAACGGCCTGCAGCCGATCCAGCGGGTGATCGAGCTCGACCGGCGCCAGCCCGAAGGCACCGTGACCTTCGAGGAATACATGGCATCGCGCGTGCCCGACGAACTGGTCGCCGAGGCGCGCCGGCGTTATGCCGAGGACCTGCCCCTGCTGACGGTGATCGGCGAGCGTTACGGTGTCGATCCCCAGTACATCGTGGCGCTCTGGGGACTGGAGACCCGCTTCGGGACCTACACCGGGGGCTTCGACGTCGTCGCATCGCTGGCCACCCTGGCCTGGGACCCCCGGCGCAGCGACTATTTCCGCGGTGAGCTGATGCGCGCGCTGCACATCCTCGACCAGGGCCATATCGCGCGCCCGGACATGAAGGGATCCTGGGCCGGCGCCATGGGCCAGAGCCAGTTCATGCCGTCCAGTTTCGTGAGTTATGCGGTCGACTGGGATCTCGACGGCCACAAGGACATCTGGACGACCCGGGGCGACGTCTTCGCCTCTGCCGCCAACTATCTTTCCAGCGCCGGCTGGCGGGAAGGCATGCCCTGGGGCGGACGCGTGACGCTTCCCGCCGGCTTCGACAGCGGCCTTGCCGGCAACAAGAGCACGCTGCCGCTGGCCGAGTGGCAGGCGATAGGTATCGCCTTCGTCGGCACGCCTCCGGCGGTCGCCGCGGGCGAGCCGGCGTCGCTCATCCTGCCCGGCGGTCCGGGCGGTCCGGCCTATCTGGTGTTCGACAACTACCGCACCATCCTGAAGTGGAACCGCTCGGACTACTTCGGCATGTCGGTCGTCACCCTTGCCGATGCGGTGGCCGGCCGGTAAGGTCGCTGCGACCACAAGATATGGCGGATCGGCTGGGTATGAACGCTCCATTTCGCGGACTCGCGGCAGCGATGGGAGCGTTGGCAACCATGCTCCTGCTTGCAGCCTGCGCCGAGACGCAACTTGCCGCCACGATCGCCAAGGAATTCACCCCCGAGCAGCCCGCCGGCAACTACAAGGTCGGCAATCCCTATCAGATCAACGGTGTCTGGTACTACCCGGCCGAGGATCCCTACTACGATCAGGAGGGCATCGCCTCCTGGTACGGCGATCCGTTTCATGGCCGCCAGACGGCCAACGGCGAGATCTACGACATGAACGACCTGACGGCGGCGCACAAGACGCTGCCGATGCCGGTCTTCGTGCGGGTCACCAACCTGGAGAACGGCCGTTCCCTGGTGCTACGCGTCAACGACCGCGGTCCCTTCGTGGCCAACCGCATCATCGACGTCTCGCGCCGCGCCGCCCAGCTCCTGGATTTCCAGCAGCAGGGCATCACCCGCGTGCGCGTCCAGGTGGTCGATCCCGACACGGGTATCGAGTATGCCGCCCAGGACCCCAATGCACCCGCCGAGCTCGCCCCTGCCGAACCCGATGTCCTGCTCACCAGCACCCAGACCCACGGCGGTATCTTCGTCCAGGCCGGCGCCTTCGGCGACGCCAACAATGCCCAGAAGGTGAGCGACAACCTGGTCCCGGTCGGGCCCGTGCAGATCTACCGGGTCGTGATCGGCGACAAGCCGATCTACCGGGTGCGCCTGGGTCCCTACGGCACGGCACAGGAAGCCGAGGTCGCCCGCCAGATGACGGCGGCGCGGGGTTATCCCGAGGCGGTCGTCGTGATTGACGAATGAACGCAGGAAGCGGCGGCGATGGCCCGACGGCTTGCAAACGGTCAGAATTCGGCCAAGTTCTGATGGCACAAGCAGCGCTTGTGCGCGCTCGTCGCCCAGCCTCCCGGGGAGAACCATGTCGGTAGTTCGTTATCTGTCTTCTGCGCTCGCGGTGCTGGCACTGGGCCTGGTCCTGGTACATCCGGCGCGCGCCTACGAGACCGCGGCGACCCAGGCGATCCTGATCGATGCCGATACCGGAACCGTGCTCTACGAAAAGAACGCCGACGAGATGACCTTTCCCTCGTCGATGACCAAGCTGATGACGATGTATCTGGTCTTTGCCCATCTGGCGGACGGCTCGCTCAGCCTGGACGACGAACTGCCGGTCAGCGAGAAGGCCTGGCGCATGGAGGGTTCCAAGATGTTCGTCGAGGTCGGCAACAGCGTGCGCGTCGAGGACCTGATCCGCGGCGTGGCGGTGCAGTCGGGCAACGACGCCACCGTGGTGCTGGCCGAGGGCCTGGCGGGATCGGAAGAGGCCTTTGCGGTCGAGATGACCGAGACCGCCCGCGCGCTCGGCATGACCGGCTCGGAGTTCCGCAACGCTTCGGGCTGGCCCGATCCCGAACACGTCACGACGGCGCGCGACCTTGCGATCCTGGCGCAGCGCACGATCCAGGATTTCCCGCAGTACTACCACTACTACGCCGAGGAAGTGTTCGTCTGGCACGACATCGAGCAGCACAACCGCAATCCGCTGCTCTACAACACGCCCGGCGCCGACGGCCTGAAGACCGGCCATACCGAGGCCGCCGGCTACGGCCTGACCGCCTCGGCCGAACGCGAGGGCCGACGCCTGATCCTGGTGGTCAACGGCCTGACCAGCACCCAGGAGCGCGCCAGCGAGGGCCAGCGCCTGATGGAATACGGCTTCCGCGAATTCGAGACCTATGACCTGTTCGCCGCCGGCGAGACGGTGACCGACGCCGACGTCTGGCTGGGCCAGGAAGACAGCGTTCCCCTGGTGCTGGAGGGTCCCCTGTCGCTGACCATGTCGCGCTCGGCCCGCCAGGACATGACCGTCACCGTGGCCTATGACGGCCCGGTGCCGGCACCGATTGCCGCGGGCCAGCCGATCGCCCGGCTGATCGTGGCCGCGCCAGAGATGAAGACCGTCGAACTGCCGCTGCTGGCCGGCCAGGACGTGCCGGAACTTTCCATGTTCAGCCGCCTGGGCGCCGCGATCGGCTATCTCGTCTTCGGGGCGCCGGCCGCACCGTGATCCGGGGCCGCTTCATCACGCTGGAAGGCGGGGAAGGGGCGGGCAAGTCGACCCAGGTGCTCCGGCTGGCGGCCTGGCTCGAGGGACGCGGCATCGAGGCGATCACGACGCGCGAACCCGGCGGTTCGCCCGGCGCCGAGGCGATCCGGACCCTGCTGGTCGACGGCGCCACGGACCGCTGGGATGCGGTCACCGAGACCATGCTGCACTTTGCCGCCCGCCGCGACCATCTGCGGGTCACGGTGCTGCCGGCGCTGGAGCGCGGCGCCTGGGTCGTCAGCGACCGTTTCGCCGATTCCACCCGGGCCTACCAGGGCATCGTCCAGGGTGCGGGCGACGACCTCGTCGAACGGCTCTACGCGATCGCCGTGGGCGAACTGCGCCCCGACCTCACCCTGGTGCTCGACCTGCCGGTTGAAAAGGGGCTGGCCCGGGCGACCGAACGGGGCGGCGAGAACCGCTACGAACGCATGGGCAGGGCCTTTCACGAGCGGCTGCGTCTGGCCTTCCTCGACATCGCGGCCGCCGATCCGCAGCGCTGCGTCGTGGTCGATGCCGATGACGGGCCCGATGCGGTGGCGGGGCGCATCGCGTCGGTGGTCGCCGAGCGGCTGTCATGAGGAAGGGCGAGGAAGAGGCGGTCGATCCGCGGCTGCACGAGGACTACCCCGAAACCCAGGCGCCCGCGCCGCGCGCCAACCCGTACCTGGTCGGTCATGGCGAGGCCGAACGCCGGCTGGCGGATGCGGCGGCTTCCGGCGCGGTTGCCGGGGCCTGGCTGATCGGCGGTCCGGCGGGCATCGGCAAGACGACGCTGGCCTACCGGCTGGCCCGCCACCTGCTGGCCGGGCCGGCGGCCGGCGGGCTGTTTGGCGAAGCAACCTCCGGCACCCTGGCCCTGGACGAAGCCGACCCGGTGTTCACCAGGGTCGCGACCGGCGGCCATGGCGACCTGCTGACGATCAAGCTGGGTTTCAACGAGAAGACCGGCAAGAAACGCAGTGTCATCGATGTCGACAGCGTGCGGAAGATGGCGCCGTTCTTCCACCAGTCGGCGGGCGAGGGGGGCTGGCGTTTTGCCCTGATCGATGGCGCCGAGTTGATGAATCCGTCGGCGAGCAACGCCGCCCTGAAACTGATCGAGGAGCCACCGCCGCGTTCCGTGGTGGTGCTGGTGAGCCATGCGCCGGCACGGCTGCTGCCCACGATCCGTTCGCGCTGCCGCAAGCTCCACCTGCAGCCGCTGGAGACTGCGCAGGTCGAGGCGCTGCTCGCACGTTACCTGCCCGACCTGCCCGACGACGACCGCGCCGTGCTCGCCCATCTTGCCGAGGGCAGCCCCGGGCGGGCCCTGGAACTCGACGCCCTGGGCGGTGTCGCACTCTACTGCGAACTGGTCGGCACGCTCGCCAGCCTGCCCCACCTGGACGCCGGGCGGCTCCATGCCTTTGCCGAGAAGATGGGCCGCTACGGCAACGAGGCGGCCTGCGGCACGGTGCTGGAATTCCTCTCGGGCTGGCTCGCGCGCCTGGTGCGCGGCAGCGCCGGCGGGCAGGCCCCGACAGCCTTTGTCGAGGGCGAGGCGGCGCTGATCGAACGTTTCCGCGGCCTGCCCGGCCTTGCACGCTGGGTGGACGTATGGGAAAAGACCACCCGCCTCCGGGAAAGGTCTGAAAGCCTCAATCTGGACCGCAAGCAGGTCCTGCTTGCCGTCTTCGGTGCCCTGCAGGCCGCCGCCCGACCCTGAAGGCTCATTCGCCAATACGGCCCCGAGGAGAGCCCTGGCATGTCCGGGAAGCCCACCTACTACATCACGACGCCGATCTACTACGTGAACGACAACCCGCACATCGGCCATGCGTACACCACGCTGGCCTGCGATGTGCTGGCGCGGTTCATGCGGCTGGACGGCTACGAGGTGATGTTCCTGACGGGGACCGATGAACACGGCCAGAAGGTCGAGAAGGCCGCCCAGGCGGCCGGTGTCGACCCGCAGACGTTCTGCGACCGCGTCTCGGAGAACTTTCGCATCCTGGCGCAGACGATGAACTTCTCGATCGACGACTTCATCCGCACGACCGAGCCGCGCCACGAGCGTTCGGTCCAGGCGCTGTGGACGAAGCTGGTCGAGGCGGGAGAGATCTACCTCGACGCCTACGAGGGCTGGTACGCCGTGCGCGACGAGGCCTTTTATGCCGAGGACGAACTGACGACGGGACCGGACGGGCAGAAGCTGGCGCCCTCGGGCGCGCCGGTCGAGTGGGTCAAGGAGCCCAGCTATTTCTTCCGCCTGTCGGCCTGGCAGGACCGGCTGATGGAACTCTACGAGAGCCAGCCCGATTTCATCATGCCCGAATCCCGGCGCAACGAGGTCATGAGCTTCGTGAAATCAGGGCTGCGCGACCTCTCGGTCTCGCGCACCAGCTTCAACTGGGGCGTGCCGGTGCCGGGCGATCCCGATCACATCATGTATGTCTGGATCGACGCGCTGACAAACTACATCACGGCGGCCGGTTACCCCGACGAGGACGGTGAGAGCTTCCGCAAGTGGTGGCCGGCCATCCACATGATGGGCAAGGACATCCTGCGCTTCCACGCGGTCTACTGGCCGGCCTTCCTGATGGCCGCCGGGATCGCATTGCCCAGGCGCATCTATGCCCATGGCTGGTGGACGCGCGAGGGCCAGAAGATCTCCAAGTCGCTGGGCAACGTCATCGTGCCGTCCGACATCGTGACGCAATACGGCCTCGACCAGGTGCGCTACGCCCTGCTGCGCGAGGTCAGCTTCGGCAACGACGGCGATTTCTCCCATCGCGGCGTCGTCCACCGGACCAACCACGATCTGGCCAACGAATACGGCAACCTGGCCCAGCGCGTCCTTTCGATGATCGCCAAGAACTGCGACGGCAAGGTGCCCGAACATGGCGCCTTCACGGCCGATGACACGGCGTTGCTGGCGCGCGCCCACGGCCTGCTCGCAGAGGTGCGCGGCCACCTCGACGTCCAGGCCTTCCACCTGGCGCTCCAGGCGATCTGGGACGTCGTGGGCGATGCCAACCGCTACGTCGACGTCCAGGCACCCTGGACCCTGAAGAAGACCGACCCGGCGCGCATGGCCACGGTGCTTTATGTGCTCGCCGAGACGATCCGGCACCTGGCGCTGCTGACCCAGCCGGTGATGCCCGATTCATCGGCCCGGCTGCTCGACCAGCTTGCGATCCCGGCCGATGCCTGCGACTTTGCGGCCCTGGGCGAGGGACATGCCCTGAAACCCGGCACGCCGCTGCCGGCACCGCAGGGCGTCTTTCCGCGTTACGTGGAGGAAGAGCAGGGGGCTGCCTGATGCTGGTCGACAGCCATTGCCATCTCGACTTCGCCGATTTCGGCGAGGATTTCGATGCCGTGCTCAGCCGCGCCCGCGAGGCCGGGGTGCTGACGATGCAGACGATCTGCACGCGCATGACCACGTTCGAGCAGATCCGCGCGCTGGCGCATGCCCATGACGACCTGTGGTGTTCGGTCGGCGTCCACCCCCACAACGTCGAGAGCGAAGGCGTCGCGGCGGCTGCCGACCTGGTGGAAAGGGCCGGCGACCCCAAGGTCATCGGCATCGGCGAGACCGGGCTCGACTTCTTCTACGACCACAGCCCGTGCGAGGAGCAGAAGGCGAGCTTCCGCGAACACATCGCCGCCAGCCGGGAAACCGGCCTGCCGCTGATCGTGCACACACGGGATGCCGACGACGACACCATGGACATCCTAGAGGAGGAGATGGGGAAGGGCGCCTTCCCCGGCCTGATCCACTGTTTCACCTCCTCGGCCGAACTGGCGCGCCGCAGCCTGGCGATCGGCTTCTCGATCTCGATCTCGGGCATCGCGACCTTCAAGAGCGCCCAGGACCTGCGCGACACGATCGCGGAGGTTCCGCTCGACCGCCTGCTGGTCGAGACCGACGCGCCGTATCTGGCTCCGGTGCCCAAACGCGGCAAGCGCAACGAGCCAAGTTTCGTGATCCATACCGCCGTGTTGGTTGCAAAACTTAAAGCAGTTTCTGAAGAAGAGATCGCCGCGGTCACGACGGAGAACTTCTTCAGGCTGTTCGGCAAGGCAAGCCGACCAAGCCATTGATATGAAAGCGATCATCCTGGGTTGCGGACCCTCGGCCGGCGTGCCCCAGCTCGGTGAGAGCTATCCACCGGGCATGCTGGAGGATCCGCGCAACCATCGCACGCGCGCCTCGATCCTGGTCGAACACGCCGGGACGCAGATCCTCGTCGACACGTCGCCGGACCTGCGCCAGCAGCTGCTGCGCCACCAGGTCTCGCGTCTCGATGCGGTCTGCTTCAGCCACGCCCATGCCGACCATTGCCACGGCATCGACGACCTGCGGCGGGTCTGCCGGATCATGGACAGCGCGATTCCGGCCTATGCCAACGACCCGTGCATCGACGAGCTCGAGCAGCGGTTCGGCTACGTCTTCGAGCCCAACGATCCGCGCTATGGCTGGTATGCACCGCAGCTGCTGGCCCACCGGGTCGCCACGGAGCCGTTCCGGGTCGGCCCGGTGACCGTGACGCCGTTCGCCCAGGACCACGTCGTGATGGAGACCCTGGGCTTCCGGTTCGACGCGGCCGGGTGTTCGCTGGCCTACAGCACCGACCTCAAGGACCTCGACGACCGGGGCTTCGAGGTCGTCGCCGCCATCGACCTCTGGATCGTCGACTGCCAGAACCTGACCGAGAACCCTATCCACAGCGACCTGCAGCGCACACTGGGCTGGATCGCACGCGCCAGACCCAGACGCGCGGTGCTGACCCACATGAGCCAGGACA
>JAQCLG010000260.1 GCA_027592745.1 Pseudomonadota bacterium
GAGGATACCTGGCGCCACATCGGTCACCTCGTCGCCACCATCGATCACGACGAATGCCGCAACTACTTCACCAACGCTGGATATGCTTCCGTCTAAACAGGAAACGCTCTAGATCATCCGCAGGAAACGCTCGTATTCCAGTTCCGTGATGTGCGCGTTGAACTCGTGGAATTCCGACCACTTGAGCTTGCTGTAGATGTCCCACCAGCGGGCGCCGAAGTAGTCGGGCAGGACCTTGGCGGCATCGAAGGCGCGCAGGGCGTCGACCCAGATCGCGGGCAGGCTGGCGGGAACCTGGGTCGCGGCGTTGCCGGTCATGGCCGGGCCGGGGTCGATTGTGTTGGCGATGCCGTGGTGGACGCCGGCCAGCACGGTCGCCATCACCAGGTAGGGGTTGGCGTCCGCACCCGCGGGGCGGTGCTCCAGGCGCCGCGCCTTCGTCTCGCCGCTCGGCACGCGCAGCGCCACGGTACGGTTGTTGTAGCCCCAGGTCGGCGCCAGCGGCACCCAGCCCGAGGGCGAGATGCGGCGGTAGGAATTGGCGTTGGGCGCAAAGATCGGCATCGCCTCGGCCATGGTCGCGGCCAGGCCACCGATGGCGTGGCGCAGCAGGTCGCTGCCCTTCGGGCCGCCGTCGTCGAAGACATTGCGGCCGTCCTCGTCGAGCAGGGAAAGATGGATATGGGTGCCGTTGCCAGAAAGGCCGGGGAAGGGGCGCGCCATGAAGGTCGCGACCAGGCCGTGGCGGGCGGCCACGCCCTTCACGGCACGCTTGAGCAGCACGGCGTGGTCGCAGGCCGCGACGGGATCGGTGGTGTGGTGCAGGTTGATCTCGAACTGGGCGGGTGCGTATTCGATCGTGGCGACGTCGGCCGGCACGTTCTGGGCGCGGCAGGCATCGATGATCTCGTTGAGCACCGGGGCGAAGCCGTCGAGTTCGTCCATCAGGTAACACTGCGTGTCGCGCGGGCGCACGCCGTTGAACGGCGCGCGCGCGGCGACCGGACTGCCGTCGCGGAACTCGGGCTCGGTGAGGTAGAACTCCAGCTCGATGGCGACCATGGGCGTCCTGCCCAGTTCGGCCAGGCGCGCGACCTGGGTCGCCACGATGTGGCGCACGTCGAGCCACCAGGGCTGGCCGTCGTCGCCGCTCATGGTCATCATGACCTGGGCCTGGTCGTTGCCCATCCAGGGCACGGGGGCGAGCGTGCCGGGCACGCCGTGGCAGGGAAAGTCGGGGTCGCCGTCGGTCGGCCCCATGCCCGTGCTGTCGACGTTGTTGCCCATCAGGTCGAGCGCGTAGGTCGATCCGGGCAGGCCCAGCCCGCCCTTGTAGAGCTTGGCGAGGCCCGAGACGTCCATGCGCTTGCCGCGCAGGATGCCGTTGAGATCGGGCACCATGGCGTCGATCCATCGCACCCCGGGATGGCGCGCAAGGAAGTCGGCGGCCTCGTCGGCGCCGCCGGGTATGGCGTGTTCGGTCATGGTTCCGGTCCCCGTCCATGTGCCGGCCTGTGGACAACTCGGGCCGGCAGCGCATTCACATGGCGGTCATGTAGCGACTCGCGGCGCTTTCGTACAGCCGTCCCGGAATCGAAAGCGGGCCCCGGCTTGCGCCGGGACCCGCCCGATCGGTTGCTTGTGGGGGCTCAGAGCGAGCCGTCGACCCACTCGTAGAGCTTGCTCTTGGGCAGGGCGCCGACCTTCATCGCCGCGACCTCGCCGCCCTTGAACATCATGATCGTGGGAATGCCGCGCACGCCGTATTTCGAGGGCGTCTGCGGGTTGCTGTCGATATCGACCTTCACGACGCGCACACGGCCGTCGTAGTCCTTGGCAATGTCCTCGAGCGTCGGCGCGATCTGCTTGCAGGGTCCGCACCACTCGGCCCAGAAATCGACCAGGACAGGGCCTTCCGCCTTGAGTACGTCCTCTTCGAAGGACGCATCGGTGACGTGGCTGATGCTCATGTCCGCTGGTACTCCAGTTGGCTTGTCGCGCCCACGGCAGGATACCGTGCACGCACGCGTTGATCGAATGTAGGTAGCCCCCCCATGGCCGTCAACCGCGGCCGCCGAACTCCGTTGACGGGTCAAACCGGTCGAGGATCGCCTCTGGAATCGTCACGAATTCGGGGCCGTCGACCCAGAGCAGGGCGCAGGTCACAGCGCGGCCGGGGTAGACGCCCCTGAGCACGGCGCGGTAGGCGGCAAGCTGGCGCAGATAGGCTTCGGGCGTGCCTGCGGCGCCGCCGGCCGGCATGGTCCCGGTCTTGTAGTCGACGATCAGCACGGCATCGGGCGTCACCACCAGCCGGTCGACCTGGCCCGCGATCACGGTATCGCCCAGACGGCCCACGATCGAAACCTCGGCCGCGCTGCCCGGCGCAAACAGCGGGGCATGGGCGGGGTCGTCGAGCAGGACGAGCAGGCTGTCGGTGAGGCCATGGGCTGTCTGCATGTCCCAGTCGGGGGCATGGCGTGCGATCAGGCGTCCGGCTGCCGCACGGCGACCCGCGATGTCGATCCCGGGCAGCAGTTCCAGCAGGCGGTGGACGATGCGGCCCCGGCGCAGCCCGGCGCCGTCGTCGCGGCCCAGGGGCGAGGGCGGCGGCGGTGCCTCGCCGCCCAGGCGCGAGGGGCTGA
>JAQCLG010000082.1 GCA_027592745.1 Pseudomonadota bacterium
GGAAAATGGGACGACGCCGGGGCGAGAGAACGCCACGCTTCGCCCTCCCCTTCCTCATCCCTGCGCACGCAGGGATCCAGGGCAGCAGGCACAACGCCGGTCGCGCGCGGGGCCCTGGACCCCTGCTTTCGCAGGGGTGAGGAGAGAAGGAGGCGCACGCCAGGGGTGCGGGCGGGGCGGCCGGCCGCACGGCGTTCTACTTGTCGGCGTAGGGGTTCTTGGGCGACTTGAAGCGCAGGCGGATGGGGACGCCGGGCAGGTCGAAGTCGATGCGCATGCGGTTGACCAGGTAACGCTTGTAGGATTCCGGCAGGTCGTCGACCCGGGTGCCGTGCAGCGTGAAGGTCGGCGGCCGGGACTTGGCCTGGGAGACGTAGCGCAGCTTGATGCGCCCGCCGCCGGAGACCGGCGGGGGATGGGTGGCGAGCACGTCCTCGAGCCAACGGTTGAGCAGCGAGGTCGGGATGCGGGCGTTCCAGCGCTCGTAGGCTTCGACCACGGCCGGCATCAGGCGTTCGACGCCGCGCCCGGAGAGGGCCGAGAGCGTGACGAGCGGGGCGCCCTTGACCTGGGGCAGCAGGTCGTAGAGCAGGTCCTCGAACTTCTGTCGCACGCCTTTCTGGTCCTTGACCAGGTCCCACTTGTTGACGACGACCAGCGGCGAGCGGCCCTCGCGCTCGATCAGGTCGACGATGGTGAGGTCCTGCTTGTCGTAGGCCTCCGTGGCGTCGACCACGACGGCCACGACATGGGCGTAGCGGATGGTGAGCAGGGTGTCGGAGACCGACATGCGCTCGATGCCCTCGGCGACACGCGACTTGCGCCGCATGCCGGCGGTATCGACCAGTTCGATGTCGCGGCCCTCGTAGCGGTAGGCCGCGGCGATGGAATCGCGCGTCAGCCCGGCCTCCGGGCCGGTGATCATGCGCTCGGAGCCCAGCAGGCGGTTGACCAGGGTCGACTTGCCGACGTTGGGCCGCCCGACGATGGCGAGTTTCATCGCGCCTTCGCCCGACTGGCGCTCCTCGTCCTCCTCGGGGGCAAAGACCGCCAGTGCGTTGTAGAGGTCGCCCAGGCCCTCGCCGTGTTCGGCCGAGATCGCCACGGGATCGCCAAGGCCCAGGCTGTAGGCATCGAAGAAGCCGCCCTCGCCCGCCCGGCCCTCGGCCTTGTTGGCGACCAGGATCACGGGCAGGCCGCTGCGCCGCAGTTCGCGCGCGAAATGGGTATCCTCGGGCGTCAGGCCGGTGCGGGCATCGACCACGAACAGCATGACGTCGGCCTGGGCGAGCGCCTGGCTGGTCTGTTCGCGCATGCGTGCGCCCAGGGTGCCGGGATCGGCCTCCTCCAGGCCCGCGGTGTCGATCACGCGGAAGGTCAGCGGCCCGATGTTGCCCATGCCGTCGCGCCAGTCGCGGGTGACGCCGGGCGTGGGATCGACCAGCGCGATGCGGCGGCCGACCAGCCTGTTAAACAGGGTCGATTTGCCGACATTGGGCCGGCCGGCGATGACGACGGTGAAACTCACGGGAACGCTGTCCACTTCGCCGGCACACCGGCCGGCACTGAATCCGCATGCCCCGCGAGGGACCGCAGGCAGGCTCACGCCAGCTCTATAGCAAACAGAAGGCGCTCCTGCACCGATCCCGCGCCAACCCCGGAGGGGCGCGTTCAGCGCAGGGCGATGAGATCGCCCGCGCTGTCGAGCAGGAAGACGGTTTCGCTGGCCGCGATCGGCGCCACCGGCAGGCCGCTGCCCATGTCGACCATGCCCAGGATTTCCCCGGTATAGGGCGAGAGCGAGGCGGCGGTGCCGTCGGTGCCGACCACCAGCAGGCGGTCGCTGGCCAGCAGCGGGCCGCTCCACAGGATCGGGTCCTCGTGCTCCTCGGGATCCTCGAAGCTGGGCAGCGCGGTGACCCAGCGGATGCGGCCGTCCTCGCGCTCGAGGCAGACGACCTTGCCGTCCAGGCTGACCACGTAGAGGAAATCGCCGGCGATCCACGGTGTCTGGACGCCGGTGATCTCGCGTTCCCAGAGCCGGGCGCCGCTCGCCAGATCGATGGCGACCAGACGGCCGCCATGGCTGATGGCAAAGACGCGGCCGCGGTCGATCACCGGGCTGCCGTTGATGTCGTTGAGCGCGGCCAGGGTGCCGGCACGCGAGGCATAGGCCAGCGAATCCGACCACACGACACGGCCGTTCTCGACGCGCAGGGCATAGATCTCGCCCGAGGAATAGGTGACGATCACGGTCTGGCCCGAGACGGCCGGGCCGCCGCCGCCCAGAAGGCTGGCGATCTCCTCGATGCCGCGATGGGTCCACAGCAGTTCGCCGGTATCGGCATCGATGACCTGGAGCTCGTTGTCGGGCGTGACGACGAAGACCCGGCCCTGGCTGACCGTGGGCGGGGTGCGCACGGGCGGGCCCAGGTGCACGCGCCAGTACTCCTGACCGCTCTCGCCATCGAGCGCGATCAGTTCGCCATACCCCGTCGTGACGTAGAGGCGGCCGCGGTAGAAGGCCAGCCCGCCGCCCCAGCCGCCGTCGCTTTCGGCATCGGGGGTGACGTCGAAATCCCAGAGCTGCCGGCCGGTCTCGATGTCGACCGCAGTCACCTCGGTGTCGGCGTCGAAGGCATAGGCGCGGCCCAGGGCAACGACCGGTGTCGCGATGATGCGCCGGAAGCGGCCGTCGCCTTCGCCGATGTCGGACGACCAGATCTCCTGCAGCGGGCCCGGCACGGCGATGTGATACATCGCCTTGTCGGTCAGGCCGCCCGATTGCGGCCAGTTGGGTGTGGCCAGCGGCGCGGGCAGGATCACCGGATCCTGGGCAAGCTCGGGGTCGGCCTCCAGTTCGGCATCGAGCTGGAGGATCGCGATACGGTCGCCCTCCAGGGGCGGCGGCGGCGGCGTGCCGAGCCAGTCGAAGCTGTCGGACTCGCAGCCGGCCAGCACGGTGGCGGCGGCAAGCACCAGGACGAGGCGTCGCACGATCAGGAACCCTCTCGCGCCAGGGTGGCCAGTTCGGCGGCCCGGGCCTTCAGGGTCGTCGGCGTCGCCGGATCGGCCGCCAGTTCCTCGAAGATCGCCGCGGCGCCTTCACGGTCGCCGGTCTTCAGCGCCAGCACGCCCTGCAGTTCGCGGGCCGAGGCACGCCAGGGCGAACCCTGGCGGGCAACCGGTTCGAGCCGCCTGGCGACCGCCTCGGGATCGTCGCCGTCGAGCAGCACGACCGCGGCATAGAGGTTGCCCAGCAGGCGATAGTCGGCATCGAAGGATTCGTCGGCGGCCACGGCATCGAAGGCGGCAACCGCGCCGTCGGCATCGCCGCTATCGGCCAGCGCCTGGCCCTGGCGCAGGCGCGCCAGCAGGACATAGCCGTCATGGCCCTCCTCGGCGAGTGCACCAAAGGCCTCGGCAGCGCCCTGGCGATCGCCCAGGGTGTCCAGGCGGTCGGCCAGCCAGTAGGCATGGCCGTCGTCACCGAGCTGTTTCTGGCTGTATTCGCGCCAGCCCACGAAGGCGAGCACGAAGAGGACAAGCACGGCCGCAACGGCCGCGACGTAGCGCCCGTAGGCACGCCACAGCTTGAGCCATTGTTCGCGCCGGAGATCCTCGTCGATCTCGCGCAGCAACTGGTCGCCGGTATCGGCCACGATCGGATATCCTCCGGTCACGATTGGGGCCGCAACATAGCCCCCACGCCAGCGCGCGGCAACGGACGAACCTGGATCGTTGTTGCCCGGACGGCTTTTGCGAAACCTCGGAAACGATTATGTTTTCTCCATGGCAAGGCTGCGCAGCTACCGCGAATTCTGGCCCTACTACGTGCGCGAGCATGCGAGCGGGACGACACGCGCCCTGCATTTTGCCGGAACCGCGGGCGTCATCGCCCTGGCGATCGCCGCCGCGGTCAGCGGCAACGGCTGGCTCCTGCTGGCCGTTCCGGTCCTGGGCTACGGCTTTGCCTGGTTCGCCCACGCCTTCGTCGAACGCAACAAACCGGCGACCTTCACGCATCCGTTGTGGAGCCTGATCGGAGATTTCCATATGTTCGCGCTGATGCTGACGGGCCGCATGGAGCGCGAGGTCGCGCGCCACCGCGAGGGATCGCGGCTGGCCGACCGCAAGGCCCACTGACACGACACGGCGGCAAGCAGCCGCGCGACACACAAGAAAAAGACGGCCACGAGCCGCACCAGGGAGGGGGGTCCCATGCTGACGGTTGCCGAGGAAATGCTGCTGCTGGTGCTCTATGACAAGAGCGGCACCTTCATCACCGAACCCGATATCAACATCAACTATGCCCTGGCCGGCGCCGTGCTTGCCGATCTTGCGCTCAAGGGCCGCATCGAGGCCGATCCCGACAAGCTGTTCGTGCTCGACCCCAAGCCGACCGGGGATGCCGTGCAGGATGCCGTGCTAGCCCGCATCGCGGAAGCCGACGAGGTCCAGGACACCGCCTACTGGGTCGCCGAGATCGGCCAGCGCGGCGAGGAGGTGCGCGAGCACCTGCTTTCGCGCCTGGTCGAACGCGGCATCCTCAAGCGGGTCGAGGAAAAGGTGCTGTGGGTCTTCGAGACGCGGCGTTATCCCACGATCGACGGCCGCGAGGAGCACGAGGTCAAGAAACGCATCATGGACACGCTGCTGAGCGAGGGCACGCCCAGCCACAAGGATGCGGTGATCGTCAGCCTGGCCGATGCCTGCAGCCTGTTCCGCCAGATGCTGGCCGATCGCGAACTGGAGAACCTGCGCAGCCGGATCGAGTCGATCGCCGATTCCGAGACCATCGGCGTCGCGGTGGGCGAGACCATCCTGCAGGTCCGCGCCTCGGTCGCGCCGATGATCATGATGTGAGGGCAAGCGCCGGAGGACTGCCTTGAGCGAGGTCACTCCGGCGCGGACCGCCCGCGGCATCGGCCTGATGATGCTCGCCATGTTCCTGATGGCGAGCATGGACGCATCGGCCAAGTGGCTGGTCGAGGACTATCCGATCCCACAGATCCTGCTGGTGCGGTTCCTGGTGTTCCTGGTGTTTGCCCTGGCACTGGCGCGCCGGCGCGGCCTGCGTACCACCATCCGCTCGCGCAAGCCCGCCCTGCAGGTCGTGCGGACCCTTGTGATGCTGGCCGAGATCTGGGTCTTCGTCTGGGCCTTCAGCCTGCTGCCCCTGGCCAACGTCCATGCCATCGCGGCGGTATCGCCCCTGATTGCCATGGCCCTGGCGGTGCCCCTGCTGGGCGAAAGGGTAGGCTGGCACCGCTGGGCGGCGGTCGGCGCCGGCCTGGTCGGCGTTTTCGTCATCGTGCGCCCGGGCGTGGGCGCGACCGAGTGGGCGATGGCGATCCCCCTGCTGGCGGCCTTCCTGTGGGCCCTGCTCCAGGTCCTGATCCGCAAGGTCGGCCTTTCCGATCCGATCGAGACGACCGGGTTGTGGACCGCCGCGATCGCGGTGCTGGCCATGGCACTGATCGCCCCCTTCGTGTGGATCGCACCGACGAGCCAGGCCTGGGGCCTGCTGCTGCTGACCGGCCTGCTCGGCACCATGGGCCACATGACCCTGTTCAAGGCGCTGGAACTGGCGCCGGCCTCAGCGGTGCAGCCCTCCAGCTACATGATGATGGTCTGGGCCGCGGTGCTGGGTTTCCTGGTGTTCGGCGCCTTCCCCGACGGCTGGACGATCGCGGGTGCTTGCATCATCGCGGCCAGCGGCCTCTATGCCTTCGCACGCGAGCGGCGCAGGCCGGCAAAGGCGTTGTAGGCAACGGCGCCGACCACCACGACGCCGCCGATGAGGCCCAGGAGAGTCGGTGCCTCGTCGAGGATCAGCCAGACCCAGAAGGGGCCGAGGATGACCTCGATCAGCGCCAGCACCATCAGTTCGGCGGCCGGCACGTATCTGGCGCCCGCGGCGTAGAGCACCAGCGCTGCCGAGACCTGGAAGGCGCCCATGTAGAAACACAGGGCGAGATCGTGGCCGGAGATGGCGAAATTCTCCAGGCGGCTGGCCGAGATGGCGCAGATGATGATCGAGGCGAGCATGACGCCGGGCACCATGTCGGCATTGCGCCCGCTGCGCAGCGAGACGCCGAAGGCCGCGAAGGTGACGGCGGCGCCCAGGGCCAGCATGTTGCCGAAGAGACGCCCCTCGCCCAGGCCCTCCCACATCATCACGGCGACGCCGACCATGGCCGCGAGCATGGCGATCCAGGTCGCCCGGCGGACCGGTTCCTTGAGCACGAACCAGGCGATCAGCGCGGTGAACAGCGGCTGGGAACTGATGATGAAAAAGACGCTGGCGGCGCGCGTGTGGAAGAAGGAGCCAATGTAGAAGAGGTTGCTGGCGGCCAGGCAGACGCCGGTCGAGAGCATGGCGAGCTTGCCGTTGTCGAAGAGCACGCCGACCCGGCCGCGATGCTTGATCAGCGTCAGCGAACCCAGCACCAGGATCGCCATGACCGAGCGGTAGAACTGCACCTGCCAGAGGCCCGCGCCGTCCATCAGCCCGATCAGCACGCCCGACTGGCTGATGAAGAAACCACCGAGCACGACCAGCCCGACGCCACGCATGTAGAGCGGATCACGTTCCAAGTGGGTCCCCTTCCCCGAGGGGCCACTATCAGCGCAATCCGGCGGTGCCGTCGACACTGTTGTGGGCAAAGACCGCACGGGCGGCAGGACGCTCCAGAACCGCCTCCAGCGCCCGCCAGACCGCCGGGAAGTTCCTGAGGCCGGTGTGGTGGGGCTGGTTCCAGGTCGCCAGCATGGTCATGTAGATGTCGGCGATGCTGAAGGCCCCGCCAAGGACATGGGGGCCGGGTGCGAGCATGGCATCGATGCGGCCCCAGAGCTCGGCGATCCAGGCGGTCGCCTTCTCGTCGACCCCGGCGATACCGCCCGGGTCGGCGGTGTGGCGTTCGGGATAGAAGTGCATGTGGTAGGCCGGTTGCAGCATCTCGGCCATGAAGAACAGACTCTGGTAGAGCCTGCCGCGCACAGCCTTACCCGGCGGCGGCGCAAGACCGGCATCCGGATGGCGGTCGGCAAGATGAAGCAGGATGGCGGCTGCCTGGTAGATCACCTCGCCCTCGGGCGTGACCAGCGTCGGCACCTTGCGGTGGGGATTGAGGCGCAGGTAGTCCTCGGGCCAGGGCTGCTCGAAATCGATATGGGCGAGCGTGTAGGGCGCGCCGATCTCCTCCAGCGCGATGTGGGGCGCCATCGCCGCCGACTTCAAGGTGACATAGAGCGTATTCGGCCGTGCGTTCATTGCCCGACCGGTGGCACGGGTTGCGTGGTGACGACCCATACGGTCAGAGGCGCCCTGGACTCGCCGTAGAGCATCTCGGTCTCGACCACGCTGTGGGAGGCATCGATCGCCAGCAGCTCGGGCGGCCCCAACTGGACCGTGCGGCGCGAGACGTGGTCGGCCTCCTCGACCAGCGAGCAGCGGTCGTCGTAGATCGCGACCATCAGGTGCTGCCAGCCCACGGAGGTATAGAGCTTCTCCTCGAAGACCTTCTGGCGCGCGGCATCGTCGGGAGCCGCCAGGATCTCCTCGCGCAGGCCCTGCAGGGCGCCGTTGACGGCGCGCGCGACACCCAGCGCATCCTTCTCGTCGAGGCAGACGATGAGCTTCCTGTCGCCCTGGCGCTGCTCGCCATGGACATAGGGTCCCGCGGTCTCGGCCAGTCCGGGCCGGGCGGCAAGGAGTGCGCAGGCCAGGGCCAGCAGGCAGGCGGCAAGACGCATGATCAGCGGGTCCCCGCGGCACCGGAGGCGAACGGCACCATGGCCTTCCGGTGGTTGCCCAGCACGATCCGGTCGCGCGCCAGGAGGCGGTGCGGCCGTCGCTCGACCGTCACCTTGCCGTCGGCAGCGATGGTCACGGTGTAGCTCTCGCCGGCACCCGGCAAGGGAAAGGCGGCATCGACGAGAAAACAGAGGGCGAGTTCGGCAAAGGCCGCCGCCTGGCTGTCGGCGACGTCGGCCGAAAGGCGCGCGGCCAGCGGGGCCCAGCAGGTGACGCGAATTTCCTCGTCGGTCATGGCCATGCCGCACGCGGCTGAACTGGCGCGGAACTCGTCGTAGAGGCGGCGCGAGGCCTGGACCACCGCCTCGGGCAGCACGCGGCAGGCGGCCAGGCGGCGATCGCCGAGCATGAGTTCGAGGCGAAGGGCTTGCGGCTGCGACGGCACGGGGGTCTCCATGGGCGCGCGATGATGGACCACGCGGCCGCAGGGGTCCACAGGCCGGGCGCCCGGCGCCCGTGGCGCTGGAAGCCGCCTCAGGCGCCGTTGAGCAGGGCGAGGTGGCGGGCGGCCAGCCCCTCGCCGCCGCCCTGTGCATCCAAGGCGCGGACGATGCGCTGGGCAAGGTCGAAGGAGCCGTAGAGGCCCTGGACCAGCGCGGCATAGCGGCGCAGGCGATCGACGGGCAGCGTTTCGAGGGCCGTCCAGTCGCGGACATAGACGGCATCGGCCCAGAGGATCTGGTTCAAGCCCCGGGCGGGGTCGCCGTCGACGACAAGCGGGGCAAACGCGCGGCTGCCGAAGCCGCGGAAGGTGTGGAAGACAAAACCCTGGTCGCGCAGCGTGCGGTCGAGATCGGCAAACAGCGGCTGGTCGCGGTAGAGCGGCAGGAACAGCACCTCCGTCTGGATCACCAGGGCCTGCGCCAGGGTCCGGGGCGCACCGGCCAGGATCGCGCCCTCCCCGCCCTGGGCGTCGAGCTTGATGAAGTCGGCGCCGCCCGCCTGGGGCAGGTCGTCGAGCCGGCAGGTGGCGACCGGACGGCGGGCGGTGAACTGCGACAGCCCGGCCAGATGGTTGAAGGCCGCCGCCAACGCGTTGTCGGGCTCCAGCAGCGAGGCCGTGAAGCCCATGTTGGTTTCGCGGAAGAGGCCGGGTGAACCGTCGCCCACGACCTGCTCCAGGACGCAGGCGCGCTCGCCGTAGCGGTCGCGCAGACGTTGCGCCTGGCGGCGGTCGGGTTCGAAGGCGACGAGGTCGACGCGATCGTCGGCCAGCAGCGCGGCATAGGGCGGGGGTTCGGCCGGGGCGGCGCCGACATCGACGACGCGCAGGCGCCCGTCCAGGCCGAGCAGGTCGAAGAGCGCGGCGAAGCTGCGTGGTGGCGCCCCTGCCGTGCCGCTGTCCTGCGTCATCGCCGTCTCCTTGTCCCGGCCCCGAGCCTAATGCGGATGGACGCTGCGATACATGGCCGGAGCGGCGGGCTGCCTGCAATCAGTCCCGACAGCGCGCGTAGCGCAGGGGACCGGACGCGGAATCCTCCAGGAAACCTTTGTCGATCACGATGCGGCTGCCGGAACTCTTGCAGTCGCATGCCGGGCGCCCGACATGGGAGAGACACCGGAGGGAGGAACACGCCGATGGCCGTCCGCATCGTGCGCCTGGGCAGTCCGCGCGAATCTGGCGAGGGCCTGCGCATCGGTACCGTGCGCCGCCCGCCGCGCGGCGTGCCCAGGGAGCGTTTTGCCAGCGAGGACTGGTACGACGTCTAGTATCCCGAACTTGCGCCCAGCGCGCCACTGGTCAGCCAGGCACTGAACGCCGCGACGGCCCGGGACTGGGCCGCCTTCGAGAAGGCCTTCCGCAGGGAGATGGCCGCACCGGGACCGAGCCGCACGCTGGACCTGCTGGCGGCGCTGAGCCACGACGCGGCCTTCTCGGTGGGCTGTTACTGCGCAGAGGAAACCCGCTGCCACCGCAGCGTGCTGCGCGCGCTGCTGGCCGAACGCGGCGCCAGGATCGGCTGAGGCAACCTCAGGCCGGTGGCGCGGCGCGCTGCTTCGTCGGGTCGGGCCAGAAGCTGACGCCCTGCCGGGCGAGGCCGCCGCCGATGCCCATGGGGGTGCCGTCGGCGCGCCAGCAGGCCGCACCCTCGAGGATGCCGTTCTCGTGGAAGGCGACGGCGCACATGCCGCCGCCGACATGGGCGACCTCGACCACCTCGTGGCCCATGGCGGCGAGCGCGGCGCGGGTGGCGGCCGGCACCTCGCGCTCGATCTCGACACCCTGGCCCTGGGTGAAGACACGTGGCGCCTCGACGGCCTGTTGCAGGGTCATGCCGTGGTCGATGAGGTTCATCAGCGCCTGGAAGACGCAGGCCGGGATGCGATGGGCGCCGGGCAGGCCGAGCGCAAAGGCGGGCCGGCCGTCCTTGAGCACGATGGTCGCCGAAATGCCGCTGGTGATGCGCTTGCCGGGCATCAGCGAGAGCGCGTGGCCGGGGTGGGGATCGAAGAGGTACATGTAGTTGTTGGGGATGATGCCGGTGCCGGGGATGACCAGGCGCGCGCCGAACAGGCTGTTGATCGTCTGGGTCGAGGTGACGACGTTGCCCTCGGCGTCGGCCACCGTGACATGGGTGGTGTTGGCGCTTTCGTTGGAAAGCACGCGGGCGCTGAAGGCCGACGCGCGGGCGGGGTCGATCTCGGGCCGGCGTTGGTCGCCATAGGCCTTGGAGAGCAGGCGGGCGACCGGCACGTCGACGAAGGCGGGATCGGCGGTGGCGGCGCGGCGGTCGGCGGCGGCGATCTTGATCGCCTCGATCACCAGATGCAGCGTCTCCGTGCTGGCAAAGCCGGAGGCGGCAAGGTCGAAGGGCTCCATCAGGTTCAGCATCTGGATGACGTGGACGCCGCCCAAGCAGGGCGGCGGCGGGCCGACGATCTCGTAGCCGCGGTAGCTGCCGCGCACCGGCTCGCGGTGTTTCGTGGTGTAGGCCGCGAGGTCGCCGGCATCGAGGAAGGCGCCGGCCTGCTGCAATTTTGCGCCGATCTCGCGGCCCAGGGCGCCGGTGTACAGGGTCGCCGGCCCCTCGGCGACGATGCGCGACAGGGTCGCGGCATAATCGGCCTGGACCAGCAGGTCGCCGGCGGCAAGCGGCACGCCGCCGGGCACGAAGAGTGCGGCGATGCCGGGATCGCGCGCGAGATCCCCGGCGTGTTCGGCGATGCAGTTGGCGAGGTAGGCGGTGACGGCAAAACCTGCCCCCGCCAGCCGGATCGCCGGGGCCATGACCTGCGCCAGCGGCAGGCGCCCGAAGCGCTCGAGCATCTGGCACCAGGCCATCAGGTTGCCCGGCACGGCGATGGCGCGGGGGCCGACGCGGTTCTCCCGGCCCTCCGTCTCCATGTAGTCGGGCCAGGTGTCCGAAACGGGGGTGTAGCTGTCGGGTCGGGCGGCGGCGGGCGCGGTGGCCAGGCCGTCGATCACCGCCTGGGTGCCGTCGGCCGCGCGGATCACCGCGACGCCGCCGCCGAAGATGCCGACCATCATCGGCTCCACCACCGTCAGCGCAAAGAGTGCCGCGACCGTGGCATCGGCCGCATTCCCGCCCGCTGCCATCATCTCCACGGCCGCCGCCGAGGCGAGCGGATGGTTGGTCACCGCCATGCCCCGGCTGCCGGTGGCGGGGGCCTTCTCGGGCGAAAAGAGCGGCTGGGGAGAGGACATGGGCTGGGCTCGCGCTGGTGAATCGGCGGGGCGCCAATCCTAGGGGCAAGCGCGCGAGAATGCAGTGTGCCGGTGCCGGGGGCCTGCCTGCACTGCTGGCAATGCCGTGGCGTTTTGGTGGTTCAACTACGACGAATACACACTGGCAAAGCCTGCATGATTGAAACACCCACAATCTGGGCAAAAGTCATGCCCAGCCCTCACTCCCACTCGATCGTCCCCGGCGGCTTGCTCGTGATGTCGTAGGTCACGCGGTTGATGCCCTTGACCTCGTTGACGATGCGGTTGGCGACGCGGCCCAGGAACTGGTGGTCGAAGGGGTAGTAGTCGGCGGTCATGCCGTCGGTGCTGGTCACCGCGCGCAGGGCGCAGACGAACTCGTAGGTGCGGGCATCGCCCATGACGCCGACGGTGCGCACCGGCAGCAGCACGGCGAAGGCCTGCCAGATGGCGTCGTAGAGGCCGGCGTTGCGCATCTCCTCGATGTAGATGGCGTCGGCCTTGCGCAGGATCTCCAGGCGCTCGAAGGTGATCTCGCCGGGGATGCGGATGGCAAGGCCGGGGCCGGGGAACGGGTGGCGCCCCACCATCACCTCGGGCAGGCCGAGTTCGCGGCCGAGCGCGCGCACCTCGTCCTTGAAGAGCTCGCGCAGGGGCTCGACCAGCTTCATGTTCATGCGCTCGGGCAGGCCGCCGACGTTGTGGTGCGACTTGATCGTGGTCGAGGGGCCGCCGTGGAAGGAGATGCTCTCGATGACGTCGGGGTAGAGCGTGCCCTGGGCGAGGAACTCCGCGCCGCCGGCCTTTTTCGCCTCCGCCTCGAAGACGTCGATGAAGGTGGCGCCGATGATCTTGCGCTTGCGCTCAGGGTCGGTGACGCCGGCGAGCTTGCCGAGGAACAGTTCGGAGGCGTCGACCGAAACCAGCGGGATGTTGTAGCTGTCGCGGAAGACGGCCTCGACCTGCTCGCTCTCGCCCTGGCGCATCATGCCGTGGTCGACGTAGACGCAAATCAGCTGCTCGCCGATCGCCTCGTGGATCAGCACCGCGGCGACCGAGCTGTCGACGCCGCCCGAGAGCCCCAGCAGGACGCGGCCCTTGCCGACCTGGGCGCGGATCGCAGCGACCGCCTGCTCGCGGAAGGCGGCCATGGACCAGTCACCCTTCAGGCCCGCCACCCTGTGCACGAAGTTGGCGATCAGGCGGGCGCCGTCCGGGGTGTGGTGGACCTCCGGGTGGAACTGCACGGCGTAGATCGCGCGGTCCTCGTTGGCGATGGCGGCAAAGGGCGAACCCTCGGAGGTCGCCACGACCCGGAAGCCCGGCGGGATGGCGTGGATGCGGTCGCCGTGGGACATCCAGACCTGGTGGCGCTCGCCCCTGGCCCAGAGGCCCTCGAAGAGGGGCGTGTCCTCACGGATGTCGATGAAGGCGCGGCCGAACTCGCGGTGGTCGGAGATCTCGACGCCGCCGCCGAGCTGGGCGCAGATCGTCTGTTCGCCGTAGCAGATACCCAGGATCGGCACGCCGAGCTCGAAGACGATCTCGGGCGCGCGCGGGGCGGCCTCCCAGTAGGTCGAAGCCGGGCCGCCCGAGAGGATCACCGCGCGCGGCGCGAAGGCGCGGATGCGCTCGGGCTCTGCCGTGCAGGGCAGGATCTCGCAATAGACCCCGGCCTCGCGCACGCGCCGGGCGATGAGCTGGGTGACCTGGGAGCCGAAGTCGAGGATCAGCACCTGGTCGGCATGGGGCGTGGCGGTCATGGGCGGGTCCGGTGGCAAGGGGTCAAACGGGCCTCCTGGGCTGGGGACGGGCAGCTGTGGCGCGATGGCGGGCACCCCCTCTCCCCTTGCGGGAGAGAGTTGCGCAGACCCGGTCCCTGCGCAGCAGGGGCCTGGTCGAAGCTGGGTGAGGGGTGGCGGCGGCGCGGCCGGCGCAGGGGATCGGGGCGGGCATCGCGCGGGATGGTCATACCCTGGTTCCCGGGAGGGCGGGGCCCTTGAGCTCGATGACGTTGCCGTCGGGATCGGGGATGTAGAACGAGGGGCCCATGCCCTCGCTGCCGTAGCGGTTGCCGCGTTCCCAGATGGGCACGCCGTGGCGTTCGAGATGGGCGGCGATGGCATCCTCGTCCCAGGGGTCGACGCGCAGGCAGACGTGGTCGACGTTGCGGCCTTCGCGCACCGCGGCGGCGCCGCCGCGGGCGCCCAGCTTGCCGTCGACGGTGACGAGGTCGATCAGGGCCTCGCCGGCGCGGATCTGCCAGAGGCCGAGGTCCTCCTGGACCTTCTCCACGGTGCAGCCCAGCACGTCGCGCCAGAAGGCGATGGAACGTTCGATGTCGGCGATGCGGAACACGACGTGGTCCAGGCGCGCCAGCGTGATCATGCGCCCTCTCCCTGCTGTTGGTCCAGGCGCCAGCCGTAGGCGAGTTCGTCGAGCATGATGCCGGCGAAGGGTTCGCTGCGGCGGGCGATCAGGCGTCCGCCCATGGCTTCGTAGAAGAACCGGGTCGGCGTGCCGGCCACGACCCAGAGCGCGATGCGCTCCATGCCGGCATGGGCCAGGCGGTCGAACAGGCCGTGGATCAGGGCGCGGCCCAGGCCCCTGCCCTGCCAGTCGGTCAGCAGGTAGAGGGTGTAGATCTCGCCCTGCCAGCCGCCGGCGGGCAGCGCGTCGGTGCGCGCCGGGCCGGCGCTGCCGAAGCCGACGATGCCCTCCTCGGCGTCCTTGACGACCAGGGCGCTGTCACTCCTGCGCCCCAGCATGCGGGTCCAGCGGGCGGTGTGTTCGGGGACCGAGAGGCCGGCCAGGAACCCGTCGGGCAGGACGCCGGCATAGGTCGCCCGCCAGGCCTCGACATGGACACGCGCGATGCCGGCGGCATCGCCCCGGCGGGCGGCACGCAGGCGCGCGGCGCCAAGCTGCCTCTCAATCATCGCCGGCATCCGCCCCGGCGGCGCGGGGGTCGCGGGACGGGCCGGCGCCATGGCACTGCCTAACGTTCCGTCTGGTAGTTCGGCGCATCGCGCATCATCACGACATCGTGGACGTGGCTTTCGCGCAGGCCGGCGCTGGAGACCCGCACGAACCGGCAGCCGGTGCGCATGGCGTCGAGCGTGGCGTTGCCGGTGTAGCCCATGGAGGAGCGCAGGCCGCCCGAGAGCTGGTGCAGGATGTGGTGCACCGGGCCCTTGTAGGGGACGCGGCCCTCGATGCCCTCGGGCACCATCTTGACGACTTCGGAGATGTCCTGCTGGAAGTAGCGGTCGGCCGAGCCGCGCGCCATGGCGCCGAGCGAACCCATGCCGCGGTACTGCTTGTAGGAACGCCCGCCGACCAGGAAGACCTCGCCGGGCGCCTCGTCAGTGCCGGCCAGCAGCGAGCCGATCATGGCGCAATGGGCGCCGCCCGCGATCGCCTTGGCGAGATCGCCCGAGAACTTGATGCCGCCGTCGGCGACGATCGGCGTGCCGGATTTCGCGGCCTCCTCGACGACGTCCATGATGGCGGTGAGCTGGGGCACGCCGACGCCGGCGACCACGCGGGTGGTGCAGATGCTGCCCGGGCCGATGCCGACCTTCAGCGCATCGGCGCCGTTGTCGATGAGGATCTTCGCGCCCTCTGCGGTGGCGATGTTGCCGGCCAGGACCTGGGTGTAGTTCGACTGCTTCTTGATGCGCGCGACGGCATCGATGACGCCGCTGGAATGGCCGTGGGCGGTGTCGACCACCACGACGTCGACGCCGGCCTCGATCAGCGCCTCGGCCCGGCGCCAGCCGTCCTCGCCGACACCGGTGGCGGCGCCGCAGCGCAGGCGGCCCTGCTCGTCCTTGCTGGCGTCGGGATGGGCCGCGGCCTTCTCGATGTCCTTGACGGTGATCAGGCCGATGCAGCGGAGTTCGTCGTCGACCACCAGCAGCTTCTCGATGCGGTGCTGGTGCAGCAGGCGCATCGCCTCGTCGCGGCTGACACCCTCCTTCACGGTGATCAGGTTCTCGTGCGTCATCAGCTCGCGCACCGGCTGGATGCGGTTGGTGGCAAAACGCACGTCGCGGTGGGTGAGGATGCCGACCAGGCGGCCGCGCGGCGTCTCGACGACCGGGATGCCGGAGATGGCGTTGGTGTCCATCAGGTCGAGCGCGGCCGAGAGCGGCGCGTCGGGACCGATGGTCAGCGGGTTGACGACCATGCCCGATTCGAACTTCTTGACGCGGCGGACCTCGTCGGCCTGCTGCTCGATCGTCATGTTCTTGTGGATGACGCCCAGGCCGCCGTTCTGGGCCATGGCGATCGCCATGGGCGCCTCGGTCACGGTGTCCATGGCGGCCGAAAGCAGGGGAATGCCGAGTTCGATCGAACGCGTCAGGCTGGTGCGGGTATCGGCGCTGTTGGGCAGGACCTGGGAAAAGGCCGGCACGAGGGAAACATCGTCGAACGTCAGGGCTTCCCGGATCGGCATGCGCCACCTCGTCTGTGTGAAGTGACGCGACCCTCTAGCACGAAGCCCTGGGGTGGCCAAGCGCCTTCACCCACCAGATGTGCAGAACCGGCCTGCGCGGGCTGCGGGGTGGCGCTCCACACACCACTGCTGTCATCCCGGCCAAGCGGCGCAGCCGCGCCGAGCCGGGATGACGAAAGCAGAGGAGCGCCCTACTCCGCAGCGACGACGTTGCCGCGGAAGT
>JAQCLG010000083.1 GCA_027592745.1 Pseudomonadota bacterium
GGCTGACGATGATCGGCGTCAACCTGACCTTCTTCCCGATGCACTTCTCGGGCCTGGCGGGCATGCCGCGCCGCATTCCGGACTATCCGGATGCCTTCGCACCGTGGAACATGATCTCGACGGTGGGCGCGTATATCGCCTTCGCGTCGGCGCTGCTGTTCGTCTACATCGCGATCCGGACGATCCGCTCCGGCGAGCCGGTCGAAGCCAACTACTGGGGCGAAGGCGCGACGACCCTCGAATGGACCGTGGCCTCGCCGGCGCCGCATCACACCCACGAGGTCATGCCGCGGGTCTGACCGGCCGGCGGTACCTCCCCCCTCGTGGCCGGCGCAAACGCCAATCCGGACCTCCCCGCCTCCGCCCCGACCTGGGCGGGGGAGGCGGAGGTGCGCGACTACCTCGCCCTGCTGAAACCGCGGGTGATGTCGCTGGTCGTATTCACCGCCCTGACCGGCCTGGTCGTCGCCCCCGGCGCCGTCCATCCGGTCCTCGGCTTCATGGCGGTGCTGTGCATCGCCGTCGGCGCCGGGGCGTCGGGCGCGCTGAACATGTGGTACGACGCCGATATCGATGCATTGATGGAGCGGACCGCCGGTCGACCGATCCCGGCCGGCCGGGTGTCGCGGGGCGACGCCCTCGGTCTCGGCCTCGGCCTGTCGATGGCGTCGGTGATGACGCTGGGCGTGCTGGTCAACTGGCTTGCCGCCGGCCTGCTGGCGTTCACGATCGCCTTCTATATCGTCGTCTACACGATGTGGCTGAAGCGCCGCACGCCCCAGAACATCGTCATCGGCGGGGCTGCCGGCGCCTTCCCGCCGATGATCGGCTGGGCTGCGGCGACCGGCGAGGTCTCGCTGTCCTCGATCGCGCTGTTTGCCATCATCTTCTTCTGGACGCCCCCCCATTTCTGGTCGCTCGCGCTCTATCGGGCCGGCGATTACGCTTCCGCGGGCATTCCGATGCTGCCGGTCGTGGCCGGGCCCGCCGCGACGCGCCGCCAGATCGTCCTCTACAGCGCCCTGATGCTGCCGCTTTCGCTGGTTCCCTTCGCCCTCGGCACGGCGGGCCTGCCCTATGCCATGGGAGCGACCGTGCTCTCGGGCATTTTCCTTGCCGGTGCCCTGCGCGTCTGGTGGACGGCAGGCGATGCCGCCGCACGCTGGATGTTCCGTTACTCGATCCTCTACCTGGCATTGCTGTTTGCCCTTCTGGCGGTCGATCATGTCCTCGCGCGCGTGGCCTGAGATGGCCCTCTCCGAAAAGAAACTGCGTTCACGCAGGCGCCGCAACGTCGCGCTGGGCCTGGTGCTCGGCGGTTTCATCGTGCTGATCTACGTCGTCTCCATCGTGAAGATGGGGGGCTGAGCCATGGCCGCCCGCAGTCTTTCGGAACGCAATCGCACCACGGTGATCGCCGCGGTCTTCGTGCTGACCTGCATGGTTGCGCTGACCGCCTCGGCGGTGCCGCTCTACCGCCTGTTCTGCCAGGTCACCGGCTTCGGCGGCACGACCCAGGTTGCCGATGCCGCGCCGGGGGCAAGCGAGGGCATCGTCACGGTACGCTTCAACGCCGACACCGGCCGGGGCATGCCATGGGAATTCCGGCCCATGCAGAACCAGGTCTCGGCGCACCTTGGCGAGCAGATGACCGTGTTCTACGAGGCGACCAATCCGACCGATCGTCCCATCACCGGCACCGCGACCTTCAACGTCACGCCCGATAAGGCCGGGCCGTATTTCGCCAAGATCGCATGTTTCTGCTTCACCGAGCAGGTTCTCGAACCCGGCCAGACGATCGCCATGCCGGTCACCTTCTTCGTCGATCCCGAGTTGTTCACCGACCGGGAGACCAGGGAACTGCGCACGATCACCCTGTCCTACACCTTCTTCGAGAAGGAAGGGACGACCGAAACCAACAGCGCGGCGCTCGATAGCGGTGCCGCGCCGACCACCAACTGAGTTCGAGCGGGAGAGCAGGCTGATGGCCGACCACGCACAGAAGCATCCCTACCATCTGGTCGATCCGAGCCCGTGGCCGTTCGTGGGCGCGTTCTCGGCGCTCGTCCTGGCAGCCGGTGCGCTCTACACCTTTGCCCATCCCGAACGCTGGTGGATGGTCCTGCCCGGCCTCGTGCTGGCGCTGACCACCATGTTCTTCTGGTGGGCCGACGTCATGAAGGAGGCCCAGGTCGACAAGGCGCATACGCCGACCGTGCAGATCGGCCTGCGCTACGGCATGGCGCTCTTCATCGCCTCGGAGGTCATGTTCTTCGTCGCCTGGTTCTGGGCCTACTTCAACGCGGCCCTGTTCCCCACGGCGGAAATGGGCGGCATCTGGCCCCCCGAAGGCATCATGACCTTCAACCCCTGGGATCTGCCGTTCATCAACACGCTGATCCTGCTGACCTCGGGCACCACGGTGACCTGGGCACATCATGCGCTGCGCGAGGGCAAGCGCGAGCAGGTCATCGCCGGCCTCTGGCTCACGGTCTTCCTGGGCATCACCTTCACCTGCCTCCAGGTGGTGGAATATGCCGAGGCGCCGTTCTCCTTCCGCGGCGGCATCTACGGTTCGACCTTCTTCATGGCGACCGGCTTCCACGGCTTCCATGTCATCGTCGGCACAATCTTCCTGTCGGTCTGCCTGGTGCGCGCCTACCGCGGGGACTTCACGCCCGGCCACCATTTCGGCTTCGAGGCGGCAGCCTGGTACTGGCATTTCGTCGACGTGGTCTGGCTCTTCCTGTTCTGCTGCATCTACTGGTGGGGCGCCGGCGAGGTGATGCACCACTAGGGTCGCCGAGGTTTGAACACACCACACCACGGCACCGTTTCCCCGATCTCGGCCGGCCTTCGCTGTCGCTGTCCACGCTGCGGCGAAGGCCGGTTGTTTTCCGGCTTCCTGACGATCGCGCCGTCCTGCGGCGTCTGCGGCCTGACCCTGGCCCACGAGGATGCCGGCGACGGTCCTGCAGTCTTCGTCATCCTGATCTACGGCTTTCTCATGGCCGGCCTTGCGGCCTGGGTCGAGCTTTCCTACGAGCCGCCGTTCTGGGTCCATGCGGTGATCTTTGTCCCGCTGATCCTGGGTGGTTCGGCCCTGCTGCTGCGGCCCTTCAAGGCGACTTTGGTCGCCCTGCAGTACAAGCACCGCGTCGCTGGTTTCGAGAACGAACCGGACGGCCCGGCGGGGCGCTGATTGACCCGCTCCCGCCTCGCCACCAGCCTCGTCGCCCTGCCCATCGTCGCGCTCCTGATCGGGCTGGGCAGCTGGCAGCTCCAGCGCCTGGTCTGGAAGCGTGACCTGATCGCCACCATGGAAACGCGCCTGGACGCGGCCCCCGTGCCCCTGGCGCAGGCCCTGGATCGCCCCGAAGCCGACCGCGAATGGCAGCGTGTCACGGCGACCGGGACCTACCTGCACGACCGGCAGATCGCGCTCTATCGCCTTTCGGTCGCCGGCCGGCCCGGTTATCTGATCCTGACGCCCCTGCGCCTGGCCGACGGCCGTGCGGTGCTGGTCGATCGCGGCCACGTTCCGCAAGCAGAGGTCGACCCCTCGGCGCGCCCGGGAAGCGAGCCGGAAGGCACGGTACATGTCACCGGCATACTGCGTGGCGGCGTGACCCCGCAGGCCTTCACCAACGAAAACGATCCTGCTTCCGGCGCCTGGTACTGGTACGACCTGCCGGCGATGGCCGCGGCCATGGAGCTCGACCTGATGCCCGTCGTGATCCATGCCGATGCCGGGCCGGCAGGCAGCCTGCCCCTGGGCGGGCAGGCGGTCTTCGATCCGCCCAACCATCACCTGCAGTATGCCCTCACCTGGTACGGCCTTGCCGGGGTGGCGCTCGTCATCTATGTGCTCCTGCTCGTCAAACGGCCGGCACGGAGGCCGAAGCCTTGAACCAGGCTGCTGTTTCGAATCCCGCCTATACCGAGCTGGAGCGCCGCTTTGCCGCGCTCGACGCGCTCAAGGGCGCGCTTGCCATGCTGGGCTGGGACCGCGAGGTCATGATGCCCGCCGGCGGCGCGGCCAGCCGGACCGAGACGCTCGCCGCGCTGGGCCAGGTCTGCCACGCCCGCATCGCCGATCCGGAACTGGCCGACCTGC
Organism: Pseudomonadota bacterium; assembly: GCA_027592745.1. Taxonomy (GTDB): domain Bacteria; phylum Pseudomonadota; class Alphaproteobacteria; order SP197; family SP197; genus CALGGB01. The sequence goes on from JAQCLG010000083.1 coordinate 4,118, forward strand.
TCGATGCCGCCGAGCAGCATGGCGCCGGCCTCGATGGCTGGCAGAGCGCCAATCTTGCCCACATGCGCCGCATCTGGCGCCACGAGACCGCGCTCGACGCCCCCCTGGTCGAAGCCCTCTCGCGCGCCCAGTCGCGCGCCATCGAGGCCTGGTCCCTGGCCCGCCCGGCGGCCGATTTCGCCGCCTTCCTGCCCGCCTTCCAGGAGATCGTGGCGCTCTCGCGCGAGGCCGCCGCGGCCAAGGGCGAGGCGCTGGGCAAGGCGCCCTGGGACGCCCTGCTCGATACCTACGAGGATTCGCTGACGGGCGCGGAGATCGACAACCTGTTTGACCGGCTGGCGCTTGTCCTGCCGCCGCTGCGCGACCGGGCCATGGCGGCCCAGGCGGCACGCCCGGCACCCCTTGTGCCGCAGGGACCGTTTCCGGCCGAACGCCAGAAGAAGCTGGGTGAGGTGCTGATGGCACTCGCCGGTTTCGACTTCGGGCGCGGCCGGCTCGACACCAGCGCCCATCCCTTCACCGGCGGCGTCTTCGGCGATGTCCGCATCACCACCCGCTTCGATGAATCCGATTTCACCTCGTCGGTGATGGCAGTGATGCACGAGACCGGTCATGCCCTCTATGAACAGGGACGTCCGCCACGATGGGCGGGCCAGCCCGTGGGCGAGGCCGCCAACATGACAATGCACGAAAGCCAGTCGCTGCTGGTCGAGATGCAGGCCGCCCGCAGTCCCCAGTTCCTGGCTCATGCCGCGCCGCTGATCGCGCAGGCCCTGGGCGGGGAGGGCGCGGCCTTTTCGGCGGCCAACCTGCACGCCTTGGCGACCCGCGTGGCGCCGGGCTGTATCCGGGTCGATGCCGACGAACTGCACTATCCCTTCCACATCGTGCTGCGCACGCGCCTGGAGCGGGCGCTGATCGCGGGCGACCTGGCGCCGGGCGACCTGCCGGGGGCCTGGAACGAGGCCATGGCGGAACTGGTCGGCATCACCCCGCCCGACGACCGCCTGGGCTGCCTGCAGGATATCCACTGGCCCTCGGGCGCGATCGGCTACTTCCCAACCTATACCCTGGGGGCGCTTGCCGCGGCCCAGCTCTTTGCCGCCGCCACGGCGCAGGACGGCGCCATCCTGTCCGGCCTGGAGCGTGGCGATTTCGCACCGCTGCTGGCCTGGCTGGCCGACAACGTCCATCGCCACGGCGCCCGCCATTCGACCCAGGAACTGCTCACCGCCGCGACCGGCGCGCCGCTTTCGACCACGGCCTTCGAGGCCCATCTCGCCCGACGTTACCTGGACTGAAACCCATGCGTTACCTCTCCACGCGGGGCAACGCCCCGGTCCTCGGCTTCGAGGAGACCCTGCTGACGGGACTGGCCGACGACGGCGGCCTCTATCTGCCCGAATCCTGGCCGCGGTTTTCGCCCGAGGACTTTCGCGCCATGGCCGGGCTCGACTATCCCGCGCTCGCCGCCCGGGTCATCGCGCCCTATGTCGAGGGCTGGATCGAGACGCCCGAGCTGGAAGCCATGGCACGCGAGGCCTATGCCGGCTTTGCCCACAGCGCGATCGTTCCCCTGGTCCAGTGCGGCGACAACGACTGGCTGCTCGAACTCTTCCACGGCCCCACGCTCGCCTTCAAGGACCTCGCGCTGCAGCTTCTGGGCCGTCTCTTCGACCGCGCCCTCGAACGGGCCGACCGCCGCATCACCGTGGTCGGGGCGACCTCCGGTGACACCGGCTCGGCCGCCATCGCGGGCCTGGCCGGGCGCGAGCGCGTCGACATCGTGATCCTCTACCCCCACGGCCGGGTGAGCGAGGTCCAGCGCCGCCAGATGACCACGGTCGATGCACCCAACGTGCGCTGTGTCGCCGTCGAGGGAACCTTCGACGACTGCCAGGCGTTGTTGAAATCCATGTTTGCCAACCGTCCCTTCCGCGAGCGCATCGGCCTTGCCGCGGTCAATTCGATCAACTGGGCGCGCGTGATGGCCCAGGCGGCCTATTACGTCGCAGCCGCCGTGCGCCTGGGCGCGCCCGACCGCGAGATCGCCTTTGCCATCCCCTCGGCCAACTTCGGCGCGGCGTTTGCCGGTTACGTCGCTCACGCCATGGGCCTGCCGATCCATCGCATGGTGGTGGCGACCAATGCCAACGACATCCTCGCGCGGTTCCTCGAATCGGGCCAGTACCGCACGACCGGCGTCACGCCGACCCTCTCGCCCAGCATGGACATCCAGGTCTCGAGCAACTTCGAGCGCCTGCTGTTCGAGGTTCACGACCGCGATGCCGACGCCACGCGCGGCCTGATGGAACGGCTCAAGCAGTCCGGGGGGTTTGCCGTGGAGGGTGCGCCCATGGCGGCAACCCGTGACCTGATGGTCGGCTACCGCAGCGACGACGATGCGATTCGCGCCGAAATCGCCCGCATGGCGCGGGAAACCGGCATCGTCATCGATCCCCACACCGCCTGCGGCAGCGCCGCAGCCCGCCGGGTCGGCATCGATCCGGCGATCCCTGTCGTCATCCACGCCCAGGCCCATCCGGCGAAGTTCCCCGATGCCGTGGCCTCGGCCATCGGGTGTCGCCCGGCGGTGCCCGAGCGGCTCGAACGGGTGATGCAGCTTCCCGAACATGTGACGGTCTTGCCAAACGACCTTTCCGCCGTGCAGGCTTTCATCACCAGCAGTCAGAGGTAGGGAGACGTATGGGTTTCGAGATAACGACGCTCGACAGCGGAATGCGCGTGGTCACCGACGCCATCGAAGGCGTCGAGAGCGCCGCCGTGGGTGTCTGGGTCGATGTCGGCGCGCGCGACGAGCCGGCCGAGCTCAACGGCATTTCCCATCTTCTCGAACACATGGCCTTCAAGGGTACGGAGCGGCGCGACGCCATGGCGATCGCCCAGGAGATCGAGGACGTCGGCGGCCACGTCAACGCTTACACCTCGCGCGAACACACCGCCTTTTTCGCCCGCGTGCTCAAGGACGACGTGCCGCTGGCCATCGACATGCTCTCGGACATCCTGCAGCACTCCACCTTCCTGGAGGAGGAGCTGGAAAAGGAACGCTGGGTCGTCATGCAGGAGATTGCCCAAGTCTACGACACGCCCGACGACCTCGTCTTCGACCTGTTCCAGGAACGGGCCTTTCCCGACCAGCCACTCGGCCGCTCGATCCTGGGCACCTCGGAGGGTGTCGAGGGGTTCCAGAGGGCCTCGCTGGCCGATTTCCAGAGCCGTTTCTACACCGCCGACTCGATGATCCTCTCTGCCGCCGGCGCGGTTGACCACGATGCCGTCGTGCGCATGGCCGAAAGCCAGTTCGGCAACCTGCGCCGCCGCAACGGCCATGTCGCCGATGCCGCCGTCTATGGCGGCGGCGACGTCGAACACGAGGACGACGTCGAGCAGGTCCACCTGATCCTGGGCTTCAACGGCGTGGGTTACCGCGATCCCGACTACTTCCCCATCCAGGTGCTGACCGGCGCCCTGGGCGGGGGCATGTCCTCGCGCCTGTTCCAGGAGGTCCGCGAGAAGCGCGGGCTGGCCTACACCATCTATGCCTTCCACTCCTCCTACGTCGACGGCGGCCTGTTCGGCGTCTACGCCGGCTGCGCCGACGAGGACGCCGCCGAGGTCGCGGTGCTGGTCGCCGACGAGCTGAAGCGTTCGACCGAGGGGATCAGCGAGAGCGAGCTCAACCGCGCCCGCACCCAGATCAAGGCCGGGTTGCTGATGTCGCGCGAGAGCACCTCGAACCGCTGCGAGAATGCGGCGCGCCAGATCCTGATCCACGGCCGCCACCTGCCCCAGGAGGAGATCGTCGCGCGCCTCGATGCGGTCACGACCGCCGACATGCGCCGCTGCGCCGAACGCCTGTTCTGCAACGCCCAGCCGACCGTCTCCACGATCGGCCCGAAGGCTGGCATGGGACAGTTCGAGCGCATCGCCGCCCGTCTCGCCTGAAGGCACCATGTTCTCCCTCCTGCGGCGCCAGGCAGCCGATGCGTCGGTGCCGCTTCTGGAGGGTCCCCGGATCGTCCTGCGCCCGCCGCGCATGGAGGACTGGCCGGCTTGGTCGGCCCTGCGCGGCGAAAGCCGCGAATTCCTTACGCCATGGGAACCGGCCTGGCCGCGCGATGCCCTGAGCCAGACCGCCTTCCGCCGCCGCCTGCGCCAGCTCAACCGCGAGCGCAGCGCCGGCGAGGCCTACGGCCTCTTCCTGGTTCATGCCGGGGAAGGGACCGTGCTGGGCGGCATCACGCTTTCGGAAATCCGCCGGGGCGTCGCCCAGGCCGCGACCCTGGGCTACTGGATCGGCCAGCGCCACGCCCGCCAGGGCTACATGGCCGAGGCGATCGCCACCCTGCTGCCCTTCGTCTTTGTCACCCTGGGCCTGCACCGGCTGGAGGCGGCCTGCGTGCCCCAGAACGAACGCTCGCGCCGTTTGCTCGAAAAGTCCGGATTCCGCCAGGAGGGTCTGGCGCGCGCCTATCTCAAGATCGACGGCGCCTGGCGCGACCACCTGCTGTTTGCCCAGCTCGAAAGCGAGTGGCGCAACCGTTCCCGGTGAAAGCCGGGGCTTTCAGTTCGGCCGGCCGCTGCCGCCGATGTCGGTCGACAGCAGGGCAGGGTCGATGCCGATCTTGGAGAGCGCCCTGTGCCACTTGGCGTCCAGGTTGGCGTCGAACAGCAGGTCCTCGTCGGCCTCGCAGGTCAGCCAGCCGTTTGCCTGGATCTCGGCGTCGAGCTGGCCGGGCGCCCAGCCGGCGTAGCCCAGGGCCAGCAGCGAGCGGCGCGGGCCGCCGCCGATCGCCATGGCGCGCAGGACATCCACCGTGGCGGTCAGGGCGACGCCGCCGGTGATCGTCAGGGTGCCGTCGTGCTGGTAGTCGTCGGAATGCAGGACAAAGCCGCGCCCGGTCTCGACCGGGCCGCCGAAATGCATGCGGATCGCTTCGCCGCTGTGGCCGCTGGTGATGCCGAGCTGCACGAGCATGTCCTCGAAGGAGAGGTCGTCGAGGGGCTTGTTGACGACCAGACCCATCGCGCCGTCGGAACTGTGGGCGCAGAGATAGATCAGGCTGCGGTCGAATCGCGGGTCGCCGATCGTCGGCATGGCGATCAGGCAGCGTCCTTCCAGATAGGCATCCTCGACCATGGCCGTTTCCCCGGGCTCTTGCTCCGGTTCTCCCGCCCCCCGGTGGATATGAGGATACAGCCTCCGGGCGGCAAGGCCAGTCTGCGACACACAATGATGGCTTGAGCCTGGGCCAAGGGCGCGCCATATCTGCGGACCGGCGGCTGCGTCCGCCACGCATTCGCACCAGGGAGTCCTCCATGACCATCAAAGTCGGCGACCGCATGCCTTCGGGCACCATGCACACCATGACCGAAAACGGCCCGGCACCCGTCAGCACCGACGAGCTCTTCAAGGGCAAGAAGGTGGTGCTGTTCTCCGTGCCCGGCGCCTTCACCCCGACCTGCTCGGCCAAGCACCTGCCCGGCTTCGTCGGCAACTACGACAAACTCAAGGCCAAGGGCGTCGATACCATCGCCTGCATGGCGGTCAACGATGCCTTCGTCATGGGCGCCTGGGGCAAGGATCAGAAGACCGACGGCAAGGTGACGATGCTGGCCGACGGCAGTGCCGATTATTCCAAGAAGCTCGGCCTGGAAGCCGATTTCACCGGCTACGGCATGGGCATCCGCGGCAAGCGCTTCTCGCTGCTGGTCGATGACGGCGTCGTCAAGGCGGTCAACGTCGACGAGGGCGAGTTCAAGGCGACCAGCGCCGAGACGATGCTCGACCAGCTGGGCTGACCGCGGTCCGCCGACCTTCAGGCATACACCGCTCGTCCCCGGTTCGATCCGGGGCGAGGGGCCGTTCTCGATGTCTCAGAGCAAATCATCTTTCTGCGGAATCGCTTCGCGATTGCGCAGAAGGGTGTGAATTTGCTCTATCTTGTTGAGGTAGAGCGGATTCACACGATCACCCGGAACCGTGGAACGGTTCCGGGTGATCGTGATCCGCTCTAGCGCTTGAACGGGGCCATGCCCTCGCGTGCCAGCTCGTCGGCGCGCTCGTTGCCCGGGTTGCCGTCGTGGCCCCTGACCCAGTGCCAGACGATCTCGTGCCCCGCTGCGGCCTCGTCGAGCCGGCGCCACAGGTCCTCGTTCTTCACCGGCTTCTTCGCGGTGGTCTTCCAGCCGTTCTTCTTCCATTTGGCGAGCCAGCCCATGATGCCGTCGCGCAGGTAGGTGCTGTCGGTGAAGAGATCGACGGTGCTCGGCCGCTTGAGCGATTCCAGGGCGCGGATCGCGGCGGTCATCTCCATGCGGTTGTTGGTCGTGGCCGCCTCGCCGCCCTTGAGTTCCTTGGTCAGGCCGTTCCAGGCGAGCAGGGCGCCCCAGCCCCCCGGACCGGGATTGCCCGAGCAGGCGCCGTCCGTGTGGACCTCGATGCGCGGACGTGGCGCGGTCATGCGATGCCGTAGGCCGCGGCGCTCGTCACACCCCGGTGGAAACGCAACTTGGCAAGGTACTCGCGTGGATCCTTCGGCGTGACCAGGGCACCCTCGACCGGATGGAGCCAGTCGTAGAGCCTTGTCAGCAGGAAACGCAGGGAGGCGCCGCGCGCCAGCAGGGGCAGGGCGGCAATCTCGGCCTCCTCGAAGCGGCGCACCTGGTTATAGGCGGCCAGCAGCGCGCGCGCCTTGGTCGCATTGAGCTCGCGGTGGTTCTCGAAACACCATGCGTTGAGGCAGATCGCGACGTCGTAGGCAAAGAGGTCGTTGCAGGCAAAGTAGAAGTCGATCAGCCCGCTCAGCCGCGGTCCGTCGAAAAAGACGTTGTCGCAGAAGAGATCGGCGTGGATCACGCCGGCGGGCAGGTCGCGCGGCCAGCAGGCGGCAAAGACCGCCAGTTCGTCGGCGATCTCGGCGGCCAGACCCGGTTCGACCTCGTCGGCGCGGGCGCCGCAGCCTTGCGCCAGGTGCTGCCAGCCCTCCAGCGACAGGGCATTGGCCCGGCGGATCGGGAAGTCGGCGCCCTGCAGGTGGAGTTGGGCGACCGCGCGGCCGACCGCGGCGCACTGGTCGGGCGTCGTGCGGCGCGGCGAGACGCCCTTCAGGAAACTCGCCAGTGCCGCGGGCCGGCCGTTGAGCCGCTTGAGCGCCTGTCCCTGCCGGTCGCGGATCGGCGTCGGACAGGGCACGCCGCGTCCGGCCAGGTGCTCCATCAGGCCGATGAAAAAGGGCAGGTCCTCCTCATGCACGCGCTTCTCGTAGAGCGTCAGCACGAAGGGGCTCTTGTCGGTGAAGACGAAGTAGTTGGAGTTCTCCACACCCTCGGCGATGCCCTTGAGCGAGATCAGGCGGCCGATATCGTAATCGGCCAGGAACGCCTGCATGTCCTCGGCGGAGACGTCAGTATAGACGGCCATGACGCCTCAGCCCGCCAGTGCGCGGGGCAGCTTGAAGCTGACGTTCTCGCGCGTCACCTCGGTCTCCTCGATCGTGAGTTCGAAGCGCCGGCGCAGCGCGGCGATGACCTCCTCGACCAGCAATTCGGGTGCCGAGGCGCCGGCGGTGATGCCCAGGGTCGCCACGCCGGTGAAATCGACGCGGTCGAGATCGGCACCACGCTGGATCAGCCCGGCATGGGCGGCGCCCGCGACGCGCGCGACCTCGACCAGGCGCAGGGAGTTGGACGAATTGGGTGCGCCGATCACCAGGACCATGTCGCAGGCATGGGCGATCGCCTTGACCGCCTCCTGACGGTTGGTCGTGGCATAGCAGATGTCCTGCTTGTGCGGCCCGCGGATCGCGGGAAAACGTTCCTGCAGTGCCCCCACGATCGCTGCCGTGTCGTCGACCGAAAGGGTCGTCTGGGTGATGTAGGCGAGGTTGCCGGGATCTTCCGGCGCCAGGGTCGCGATATCGGCGACCGTTTCGACCAGCAGGATCGCGCCCTCGGGCAGCTGCCCCATGGTGCCGACCACCTCGGGATGGCCGGCATGGCCGATCAGCACGATCTGGCGGCCCGCGCCGTGGTGGCGCGCGGCCTCGTGATGGACCTTGCTGACCAGCGGGCAGGTCGCGTCGAGATAGTAGAGATTACGCGCACTGGCGTCGGCCGGCACCGACTTGGGCACGCCATGGGCCGAAAAGATCACCGGCCGGCTGGGGTCTGGAATCTCGTCGAGTTCCTCGACGAAGATCGCACCCTTGGCCTCCAGCGCCTCGACCACGAAGCGGTTGTGGACGATCTCGTGGCGCACGTAGACGGGCTTGCCGTGTTTGGCCAGGGCCTGCTCGACGATCTGGATGGCGCGGTCGACCCCGGCGCAGAATCCGCGCGGGCTGGCAAGCACCACGCGCAGCGGGGGTAGGCCGTCGGTCTGGCTCATGTCGGGGCGCCTGATCGCTGGGTCCGGGGTCCGCGCACATACCATGGCAATGGCGGGCGCGCCACGTCCCGGCGCGACTCGGGAGGTTTCGGCATGCCTGCGCCCGTGCCTGCCTGCCGAGCACTAAACCCTTGAAACCGGGCCGTTTCGTGGCATTGCGCCAGGATGTGTCCTTTCCCTTGGGCGGCGATCCGCTCTAGAGTGCGCGCCGACGGGCCGGCACGCCCGTCGGTTGACACAGGCAAGGGCAGGGCATGAACGAAGACGTGGTGATGGCGCAGAAATCTCCCTACAAGGCTGAACTCAAGAAGGGCCAGCGCTACTTCTGGTGCGCCTGCGGCAAGAGCGCCAAGCAGCCCTATTGCGACGGCTCGCACAAGGGCAGCAGCATCTCGCCCATCGGCTTTGTCGCCGACGAGGACAAGACCGCATGGCTGTGCGGCTGCAAGCACACCTCCGGCCAGCCCTTCTGCGATGGAACCCACAGCAAGCTGTGATCGCTGGAGTACCAGGATGAGCCTTTCATGACCCTCGTGCGGCCCATGCGCCAGGTTTTGCCCGCCCTGCTTGCGGCCGTGGTGCTGCTGCTGGGCGCCTGCAGCAGCGACGAGAAGATTTCCGTGCTGACCTGCCCGCAGGTCTATCTGGTCCAGGAGGCCGCACACTACATCGACTACGCGCCGGGCGGCACTGACCTGATCGACGTGCGCTACGACGCCAAGATAATCAATGTCGAATGGCTCTGCACCTTCATCACCGACGAGAACCGCGTCGAGATGGAGGTCCGCTTCGGCATGCGGGCGATGATGGGCCCGTCGGGCGAGAATGCGGTCGCTCGTTTCCCCTACTTCGTCGTGGTCGCCGATCCCGACGGCAAGATCATCGCCAAGCAGGTCTTCGGCATCGACATCGGCTTCCCCGGCAATGCCATCGAGATCGGCCATATCGAATCGGTGTTCCAGAAGCTGACCTACGCGAGCCTGGCGCGCGCCTCCGAGTACACCGTCTACATCGGCTTCCAGCTCACGCCCGAGCAGCTTGCGCGAATCCGCGCCGGCCAGGATCTCTAGGCCCGCCGCCCGACCTGTGAACGGATTCGACAAGCACGGTTGACCGTCCCGTGGCGCCCGCTCATGATTGCGGCCTGCCGCTGAACCCTGCGGGAGAGACCGGCCGTGCCGGCGCCGAAGGAGCAACCAGCCCCGGAATCTCTCAGGCACACGAACCGCAGGGGAATGGCCGCTCTGGAAAGCGGACGGTGCCGGGTCCGGTGCCGTCTCACCGAAGGGGAAAGCCGGTGCGTCCCGGCGATGCTCTCAGGTCCCGGGACAGAGGGGGCGACCGCCGGCGCGATCCTCGCGCCGGAGGAAGCTGTCTGGCCGGGAGACGCACCGTGAGCGACGACACCGAACTGCAGCGCACGCCGCTCGACGGTCTTCACCGGGAGCTGGGCGCGCGCATGGTGCCGTTCGCCGGTTACGCCATGCCGGTGCAGTATCCCGTCGGGATCCTCGCCGAACACCAGCACACCCGCAGCGCTGCCGGGCTCTTCGACGTCTCCCACATGGGCCAGGTGCGCCTGACCGCCCGGGGCGGCCGGCCCCGCCAGGACGCCGCCCGCGCGCTCGAACGCCTGGTGCCCGCGGCCATGGAGGACCTGGAGTCCGGCCGCATGCGCTACAGCCAGTTCACCAACGCCGAGGGCGGCATCCTCGACGACCTGATGGTCACGGCCATGGGCGACCACCTGAGCCTGGTCGTCAATGCCGGCTGCAAGGCAGCCGACATCGCCCACCTGCGCGCCCATCTCTCCGAATCCTGCGAGATCGAGGTGCTGGCCAGCCGCGCTCTGCTCGCCCTGCAGGGGCCGCAGGCGGTAGCGGTCTTTGCGCGCTACGTGCCGGAGGTGTCCCAGCTTGCCTTCATGCAGGCCGCGACCTGGACCTTCGAGGGCGAGCGCCTGCAGATCTCGCGTTCGGGCTACACCGGCGAGGACGGGCTGGAGATTTCCGTACCCGGCCATGCCGCCGAGGCGCTGGCGCGGCGCCTGCTTGCCGAACCCGAGGTCATGGCGATCGGCCTTGGCGCGCGCGACAGCCTGCGCCTGGAGGCCGGGCTCTGCCTCCATGGCCACGACATCGACGCGACGACCACGCCGGTCGAGGCCGGCCTGACCTGGTCGATCCAGAAGTCCCGGCGCCAGGGCGGGGACTATCCCGGCGCCCAGATCATAACCCGCCAGATCGCCGCTGGCCCCTCGCGCCGGCGCGTCGGCATCCGCCCCGAGGGGCGGGCGCCGGTGCGCGAAGGCGCGACCGTGCGGCTTCCGGGGGGCGATGCCATCGGCACCATCACCAGCGGCGGCTTCGGCGCCACGGTCGGCGGGCCGGTCGCCATGGGTTACGTCGCTGCCGAGCACGCCCATGACGGCCAGGCACTGGAACTCGACCTGCGCGGCAAGGCCGTGGCCGCACGGGTCGTCGCGCTGCCCTTCGTCGCGCACCGCTATCATCGCGGCTGAACCACAACAGGACCACCAGGGAGACTTCCGGATGAGCGATCGGCTCTACACAAAGGACCACGAATGGGTCGATGTCGATGGCGACATCGCCACGGTCGGCATTTCCGACCATGCCCAGGAGCAGCTCGGCGACGTGGTCTTCGTCGAACTGCCGGCGGTGGGGCGCGCGCTGGCCCAGAACGAGGACGCCGCGGTCGTCGAATCGGTCAAGGCGGCCAGCGAGGTCTATGCGCCGCTCACCGGGGAGGTGGTCGAGGTCAACGAGATGCTGACCGAGGATCCCGCGCAGGTGAACGCCGATCCCTACGGTGCGGGCTGGTTCATGCGCCTGCGCATCGACGACCCCTCCGAGCTCGACGAGCTGATGGACGAGGAGGGCTACAAGGAGTTCCTGGCGGATCTCGAGTGATGCGTTACCTGCCGCAGACCGATGACGACCGTGCGGCGATGCTGGCGGCGATCGGCGCCGCCGGCATCGACGACCTCTACGTCGACGTGCCCCGCTCGGCCTGGCGCGAGGGCCCTGTCGATCTGCCGCTCCACCAGGGCGAGATGCAGGTCGAACGGGCGCTCGCGGCCATGGCGGCCAGGAACCTGCATGGCGGTAACGCGCCCTTCTTCCTGGGCTGCGGCAGCTACCGCCACCACATTCCGGCCAGCGTCGATGCGCTGATCCAGCGCGGCGAATTCCTCACCTCCTACACGCCGTACCAGCCCGAGGTGAGCCAGGGCACGCTGCAGATGCTCTTCGAGTTCCAGACCATGATCGCCATGCTGACCGGCATGGAGGTCGCCAACGCCTCCATGTACGACGGCGCGAGCGGCACCGCCGAGGCCGTGCTGATGGCCAACCGGGTGACGCGGCGCAAGCGCGCGGTGCTTTCGGGCGGTTTGCATCCCCACTACCGCGAGACGGTCGAGACCTACGCGCGTTACGGCGAGTTCGAGATCGTCAGCCGTACCCCTTCGCCCGACGGCCGCGACGACCTGGTCGCTGCAATCGACGATA
>JAQCLG010000261.1 GCA_027592745.1 Pseudomonadota bacterium
GGCGGGCGACCTCGCCGGCGAGCAGGCGCCGCGCCGCCGCGACCATGACCCGGTCGAGCGGCCGGCCGTCCTGACGCGCCGCCGCGAAGCGGAAACCCTCGATGCGGCCGACCGCCTCGCCCTCGACCACGACCTCGCCGTCCTCGGCGACAAAGGCGGCAAAGACGCCGCGCCCCTTCAGGCCGCGCACGACGCTGGCGATGCGGCGGTCGACGAAACGCTGGGTCAGCCTGTCGTGCAGGGCGTCCGAGAGCTTGTCCTCGATGGCGCGCGTGGCGCCCTGCAGCTCGCCGTGGTCGCCCACCCAGTCGGAACGGTGGGCAATGTAGGTCCAGGTGCGGATGTGCGCGATGCGCGTCATCAGCATGTCGATGTCGCCGTCGGTGCGGTCGAGCCGCTCGATGGAGCGCGCCACCCAGTCGTCGGGCAGGCGCCCGGTGGGACCCATGAGGTGGCGGTAGATGTGGGCAGTCAGCCGGACGTGGTGGTCGTGCATGACCTTGCGGAAGTCCGGCACCTGGCAGACTTCCCAGAGCAGGCGCACGGCATCGTGGTGGCTGGCCAGCCTTGCGATCTCGGGATCGCGCGACAGGTCGGCCAGGGTGGCATGGTCGTCGGCCATGCGGGCGCGGGCGAGGGCGGGATGATCGGGGCGCCGCTCCAGGCTTTTCAGCAGCGCGGCGGTGCTGGAGAAGTCGTGCTGGGGGTTGCGCCACATCAGGGTCTTGAGGTCCGGGAAGGTGTGGCTCTCGATGGCGCGGGCCATCTGCTCGTCGAGGTTCTCGACGTTCCAGGTGACGCCGAAGGTGCCGTCGTTGACGTGGCGCCCGGCGCGCCCGGCGATCTGGGCCAGTTCCGAGGCGCTGAGGTTCCGCGGGCGGGCGCCGTCGAACTTGCGCGTGGCGGCAAAGGCGACATGGCGCACATCCATGTTGAGGCCCATGCCGATGGCGTCGGTGGCGACGATGTGGTCGACCTCGCCGGCCTGGTACATGGCGACCTGGGCGTTGCGCGCACGGGGGGAAAGCGCGCCCAGCACGACGGCGCAGCCGCCGCGCTGGCGGCGCATGACCTCGGCCAGCGCATAGACCTCGGCGGCCGAGAAGGCGACGATGGCGCTGCGCGGCGGCAGGCGCGTGATCTTGCGCGCGCCGTTGTAGGTCAGGCTGGAGTAGCGCGGGCGCACGACGAACTCGGCATCGGGCACCAGGGCCCGGATCAGCGGCCGGATGGTGGCCGCGCCCATGACCATGGTCTCCTCGGTGCCGCGCGCGCGCAGCAGCCGGTCGGTGAAGACATGGCCGCGCTCGGGATCGGCGCAGAGCTGGATCTCGTCGACGGCGAGGAACTCGACCGCCATGTCGACCGGCATGGATTCGGTGGTGCAGACGTAATAACGCGCGTGTTGCGGGATGATCCGCTCCTCGCCCGTGATCAGGGCGACGCAGCCGGGGCCGCGGGCGGCGACGATGCGGTCGTAGATCTCGCGGGCGAGCAGGCGCAGGGGAAGGCCGATCATGCCCGTGCGGTGGCCCAGCATGCGCTCGACCGCCAGATGCGTCTTGCCCGTGTTGGTCGGACCAAGGACGGCGGTCAGGCGCGAGGGTCTGGGCCGCATCAGCATGCCCATAGGATCGGGTCGCGGTGTGACAATTGCAAGTGGGACTTCAAGACATTGCGGTGACAGGGCCGCGGGCTACCACATGGGGTGTGGATGACCGGCATCTGTCCTCAGTTTCCCTTCCCCGGCATGACACGGGCGACCGGCGGGGGCGGCGCGTTGGCGACCCGTTCGCGGAATTCGGCGTCCTTGTTGCGCTTGCGGCGGTCGAGCGCGGCGGGATAGTCGAAGAAGACGCTCACCAGGGCGACCAGCAGGGGCGCGCCGACCAGGACGCAACCGAAGGTCTCCAGGACTTCGACACCCTTGCCGAAGCTCAGGACCAGAACCACCAGGCTCAGGCCGAAGTCGACCATGGTCCAGACGACGATGCGCCCGGCCGTGACGACCGGCGGCGACACGCTGCGCGAAACACGCCAGAAGGCGAGCGCCAGCAGATCGCAGAGGAACCAGAGAAGCGCGACGACAAAGGCCGAGAGCGCGACGATGCCGACGCCGGGATCGCGCCGAAGCTCCTCCAGGCAGAGGAGAAGCAGGGCCGCCAGGGCGCCGCTCAGGACGACGCCGTTGGTCCAGAACCAAGCAGGCGGCGGCGGTGCGGGAGCGACAAGGCGCATCGCCCAGTAGGCCGCCTCGCCCAGCACGATCCAGGGCAGGGCGAGCATGAGGATGTCCCGCCATGGGACGGATGCGCCCTCGTCCGCCAGCAGGATGGTCGCAGCGGCCAGCCCCAGTGCAACGATCCAGCCCGATATCCGCGTCGGCATGGCCCCTCCCATGCGGTTGACGGGAGAGCCATGCAGATGGCGTGCCGCGGCACTGTGACCGCGGCCACAGATCGGCGCTCAGTGCCGGCGCACCACCGTCGGCGGCGTGACGATGCGGCCGTGATCCTCGCGGGCGCGCGTATGGGCCGCGGGAGCAGGCGACACCCGCGGCGGCAGGACCCCGCCGACGGCGCGGCTCCC
>JAQCLG010000084.1 GCA_027592745.1 Pseudomonadota bacterium
GCGTGGGCGCGCCGCCCGGGCGACCCCGAGCCTCAGGCCAGCGCTGCGCCGTCGACCGGCAGCGCGACACCGGCGATGAAGGCCGCCTCCTCACTGGCCAGGAACAGCACGGCGGCGGCGACCTCGTCGGGCAGGCCGAAACGGCCGGCGGGATGGCCGGCGAGGTAACGCGCCTGGACCACCGCCGGGTCCGAACCCAGCGCTGCCTCCATGGAGAGGCAGTTGTCGAGCATCGGCGAGGCGATCGAGCCGGGGCAGACGCAGTTGACGCGGATGCCCTCCGCGGCGTGGTTGCGTGCCAGCGAGCGGGTCATCGAGACGACCGCGGCCTTGCTCGCGGCATAGGGGCCCAGCGTATCCTCGCCGGTCATGCCGGCGGTCGAGGCGTAGTTCACCACGGCGCCGCCGCCCGCGCGCCGCAGCGCCGGGATGGCGTGCCGGCAGACCAGGAAGCTGCCGGTGACGTTGATCGCAAACACCGCCTGCCAGTCGGCCAGGGCACAGTCGATCATGGCGCCCGCCGGCCCGACGATGCCGGCGGCGTTGACGACGATGTCGAGCCCGCCCAGCGCCCCTTCGGCCTGGCCCACGGCCGCGGCGACGGCGGTCTCGTCGGTGACGTCGGCGGCCCGGCTGCCGCCGACCGCGACGCCCAGTTCCCCGGCGACGGCCTCGAGCGCGGTATCGGACCGGTCGATCAGGAACAGGCGTGCGCCCTCGGCGGCAAAGGCCCGCGCGGCAGGACCGCCCAGGGCGCCGCCCGCACCGGTGACGAGGATGCGTTTGCCCGCAAAGCGCTGGTCCATGGCTGGTCTTTCCCGTGTTGCCGCGCGGCCGGTCCGTGTCCGGCGCGGCCATGAGCCTTGCCGGGTTTGCCGCGCCGCGCAACCGGCACCGCGGGTCCCCGAGGCGCCACGGCCCGCCGCGCCTTGTATTGTGCGGTCGAATCGACTATGTAAAAGGTGTTCGAACGATTGCCTGGCTTGCTACCGGCCCCGATGGGGCACTCCCAAGACAACGCTGAATTCGGATACGGGCTGCGCGATGACCGCGCAAACCGACGCGCCGAATTGGCGTACACATGAGTGAGAAGGAGCCAGCACATGGCCACCGGAACCGTGAAGTTCTTCAACGTCAACAAGGGCTTCGGCTTCATCCAGCCGGACGAAGGCGGCAATGACGTCTTCGTGCATGCCACCGCCGTCGAAGCGGCCGGCATGCCGACCCTGCAGGAAGGCCAGAAGGTCAACTACTCGATCTCCATGGAGCGCGGCAAGCCCGCAGCTTCGGGTCTGTCGCCCGCGTAACTGCGGCTACAGCCGATCGACAAGGAAGGGCCCGGTGCGCAAGCGCCGGGCCCTTTCTGCGTCTGGAGGCCAAGAATTGCCTTCAGCAAACACGCGTCCCGCTTGCCATGACGTAGCGTCTTGCGTTACGCTTCTGCGTGATCAGGAGCTTTGCCGACAAGCGCACCGCTGCGATCTTCGCCGGCCATGCCGTGCGGGACCTGCCCCAGCAGATGCAGCGGCGCGCCCGCGCCAAGCTGCTCGTGATCGATGCCGCAGCTTCCCTGGAAGATTTGCGGGTGCCGCCGGGCAACCGGCTGGAAGCCCTGCGCGGCGACCGCCAGGGCCAGTACAGCATCCGTATCAACGAGCAGTGGCGCATCTGCCTTGTCTGGCGCGAGCAACAAGCCTGGGACGTCGAGATCGTCGACTATCATTGAGGAGCAGGACCATGACCATCACCCGCGAGGACCTCGACCAGCACCGTGTCGATTTCTCCGACATCGCCTCGGGCCGGCGGCTGCCGCCGATCCACCCCGGCGAGATCCTGCGCGAGGCGTTCCTGACGCCCCTGGACCTGAGCGTCTATGAGCTGGCCAACGTCATCAAGGTGCCCCGCTCGCGCCTCAACGACGTGGCGCTCGGCCGCCGCGCCGTTACCACCGACACGGCCATGCGGCTTGCACGGTACTTCGGAACCTCGGCGGAGTTCTGGCTGAATCTGCAGGCGCGGCATGACCTGGATGTTGCCGAACGAACGGTGCGGCGCCGGATCGAGCAGGAGGTGGCGCCGCGGAGCGCAGCTTGAGGCGGAACGACCGAGCCCAAGCCAACGAACTGGCGATTAGAGAAAAGTAAATTGTCACCATAGTCATAAGGAAGGGCATCTTCTTTCGGCACCGGGCCCCGGTTCCTCGGGCGAGGTCGCGGCAGGCGCTTACCAGCCGACCTCGAAGTCGCTGACGTAGCCGTTCTGCCAGAACCACTTGGCATCGTCGGCGCCGAAGCAGTCGTAGCGCTGGGCACCGTCGAAGCCGCACAGCAGGTCGTTCCAGTTCGGCGAACCCGTGGTGTTGTAGCCGAAGCCGGCGCCGTTCTCGGGCACCACCGGCGCGAGCCGGACATAACCCCAGCCCTCGCCGGCCGAGACCTTCAGCCAGATGGTGGTGCTATAGGGCAGGCTGCAGTCGTCGGGGCCCGACAAGGCGTAGGTGCCGCTGACCGTCGGCTCGCCCATGAGGGAATCGAGGTTGTAGCTCACGGTGATGTCGTAGACTTGGCAATCGCCGATCCAGACGTCGTAGGCGGTCAGTTCGCCGCCGCCGGGGCCCACGGCCAGGGCGGGGGCCAGGGGTGTCAGGGCCGCCGCGGCCGTCACAAGCACCAGCACCCGCAGGCGCCGCAACAGGGTCGTCAAACGCATCGTCTCTTCTCCGTTGTCACTTGGCGCCGACGGAGACACGAACCGAACCAGACGACCCGAACGCCCTCCGGCGGCGTCCGGTGGGAAACACCGATCCCGTAGCCCGCCCAACCCGAATGGTCCACCCCAAATGGGTGGGTAGTGCGGCATGTTGGAAGGCGAGGGAGAGTTCAAGCGACGTTGGCAACAGAAGGGGCCGGTAGAACGCGGCGAGCGGGTCTCCGGCAGCTTCAACCATGTGTTGCTCGCAATCAGCAGATGGACCGTTGATGTCGCACCTCAGTGACTCGCCGCCGTCGCCGCCTTGTCGTCCAGCAGTTCGAAAGTGCTGAAGCGGTCCAGCGAAAATGCCTCGATCAGCGCCGGCGTCTTCTTCGTCGCGATCAGCTCGGCGTTGGTCTTGCCGCAGATCGGGGTGGCCTTGAAGCCCCAGGTGCCCCAGCCGGCGTCGAGGTAGTAGTTCGCGACGGGGCTCAAACCCATCACGGGTGAATAGTCGGGCGTCATGTCGGTCATGCCGGCCCACTGGCGCAGGATCTTGACGTTGGCCAGGAACGGGAAGAGCTCCAGCGTGCCGACCATCCAGGCTTCCTTCATCTCCAGGGTCGAACGCGTGCTGTAGAGCGGGTAGGGGTCGCTGCCGCCGCCGATCACCACCTCGCCGCGGCTGGTCTGGCTGAGATAGACGTGGTGCTGGGTGCTGGAGATCAGCGGGTCGAGGAAGGGCTTGAGCGGCTGGGTGACGCCGGCCTGCAGGGGATAGGTCTTGATCGGCAGCTTCAGGCCGACCATGCGCGCTATCTCGCCCGACATGCCGGCCACGCACTGGATGACCTGGCCGGCCTTCACCGTGCCGCGGCTGGTGTGGACGCCCGTGACGGTGGTCTCGCCGCCCGCACCCTTGACCAGTTCGAAGCCGGTGACGGTGGTGTTCTGGTGGATCTCCACGCCGCGCTTCCAGGCGCCCGAGCCGTAGCCCCAGGCCACCGCATCGTGGCGCGCGATCGAACCGGGGTGGTGGACCAGCGCGCCCTGCACGGGAAAACGCACGTCGTCGGAAAGGTTCATGTGGGGCACGATGCGCTTGAGCTCGTCCCGGTCGACGAGGTCGCTGGCGATGCCGAAGTGTTTGCTGACCTCGTCGCGCCAGCGCATCGTGCGCATCTGGGCGTCGGTGTGGGCGAGCGTGATCTGGCTGCGCTGGGACAGCATCAGGTTCATGTCGAAGTCGTGCGCCAGGTCGCGGTAGAGCTGCACCGAGGCGTCGTAGAATTTCACGCCCGATGGCGTGAGGTAGTTCGAGCGGATCACCATGGTGTTGCGCCCGGTGTTGCCCGATCCGATGTAGCCCTTTTCCAGCACCGCCACGTTGGTGATGCCCCAGTCGCGCGCCAGGTAGTAGGCGGTGGCAAGGCCGTGGCCGCCGCCGCCGACGATGACGACATCGTAGGAGGGCTTCAGGTCGCTGGGCGTGGGCAGGGCGCGGGGCGGGCGGCCGTCCTTGCTGAAGGCCTGGCGCAACAGGGCAAAGGAAACCATCGGCGATCCGGCTCGTTGTCGTGGTGTTTGAAAGGCGTGGCCCATGATGCACGCCGGGCAGGGCACGGCCAGAGAAAAGGCGGTCGGAGGAGGGGTGCTGCTCGCCGAAGGCGCCACCACCGGGCCGGTACAAACCTTCATGTATCTGCACTAGGCTGGCATTGTGCACGCCGGCGGGGAGAACGAGGCCATGGCACGACGCGACCAGCATGTCATCGACGAGACGCTGCAGGCGGTGCTCGCCCTGATCGCCGAGCGGTTTCCGCCCGCCGAGGCGGCCAGACTCGCGACCTTCGCGCGCTGCTGTTTCGTCGATGTCGTCGACGAGGACATTCCCGAGGAGACCGCGGCCAACATGTTCGGCGCGGTCGCCGCGCTGTGGCAGTTCGCCCGGGTCAGGAAACCCGGCAAGGCCAGCATCCGCGCCTACAACCCGGCGCTGGAGGAACACGGCTGGCATTCGACCCACACGGCGATCGAGATCGTCAACGACGACATGCCCTTCCTGGTCGATTCGGTGGTCGCCGCGCTCAACCAGATGAAGCTGCGCGTGCACCTGCTGATCCACCCGATCGTGCGGGTCAAGCGCAACGAGGCCCACGAGCTCACCGTGATCGCCGAGCCGGGCGAACGACCGGGCGACATGGCCGCCGAATCGGTGCTGCACGTCGAGGTGACGCAGCAGCCCGGCGCCGAACGCCTGGCCGAGATCGAGGTCCGCCTCGCCCAGGTGCTCTCCAAGGTCCGCGCCGCGGTCGAGGACTGGCCCGCCATGATGGCCGAGCTCGAGGCGGCCATCGCCGAACTCGACGCCGGCAACGCCCCGGTCGACCAGGAGGATCTCACCGAGGGCCATGCCTTCCTGGAATGGCTGCGCGACAACCACTTCACCTTCCTTGGCTACCGCGAATACACCTTCGACTACCGCGAGGACGGCACCTATGCCCATATCGTGGAAGGCAAGGCGCTGGGCGTGCTGCGCGAGATTTCCGAGGAGAGCCGGCGGCGCCACAAGGAACCCCTGCCCGAACACTTCGCGACCTACCTGGAGCGGCCCGAGCTGTTCATCATCTCCAAGGCCTGGACCCGCTCGGACGTGCACCGCGCGGTCTACATGGACTACATCGGCGTGCGCCGCTTCGATGCCGACGGCTGGGTGGTCGGCGAACGCCGGTTCCTGGGCCTGCTGACCTCGACCGCCTACAGCGCCAGCCCGCGCGCGATCCCGCTGCTGCGGCGCAAGGTGGCCGCGATGATCGAACGTTCCGGCTTCGCCCCGGCCAGCCACAACGCCAAGGCGCTCAACCACATCCTGGATTCCCTGCCGCGCGACGAGATTTTCCAGCTCGACCTCGACACCCTGGAGGAATTCGCGCTTGGCGTGCTGCACCTGGAACACCGCCAGCGCATCCGCCTGTTCATGCGCCGCGACAGCTACGGCCAGTTCGTCTCCTGCCTGGTCTATATCCCGCGCGACCGGTTTTCGACCGACCTGCGCAACCGCATGGAGAACGTGCTGCAGACCGCTCTGGGCGGCGCCTCGGTGGATGTCACGACCCAGGTCTCGGACTCGCCCATGGCGCGGGCCCACTTCATCGTTCACACCCCGGGCGGGGCCGCGACCATGCTGGCGCCGGCCGAGATCGAACGGCGCCTGATAGCGGCCTCGCGGCGCTGGGAGGACGACCTGCAGGACGCCCTGATCGACCATTTCGGCGAGGCCCGCGGCAACACCCTGCTGCACCGCTGGGCCGAGGGCATCCCGGTGGGCTACACCGAGGCCTTCACGGCCGGCCTGGCCGTGGCCGACATCGAGCGCATGGAGGCGATGCCCGAGGACGGCATCGCCATGAACCTCTACCGTCGGATCGATGCCGCCGACGGCTCGCTCAACTTCAAGATCTACCACGCCGGCGACCCCGTGCCGCTGTCGGGCATCATGCCGATGCTCGAGCACATGGGCCTGGTGGTGATCGAGGAGACGCCCTTCGAACTGGTGCGCGCCGACGGCACGACGGTCTGGATCCACGACTTCCGCGTCAACCTGGAGCACGCGACCGCGGTCGACGTCTCGGCCCTGCGCGGCCGCTTCCACGATACCTTCGAGCGGGTCTGGTCGGGCGAGGTCGAGGACGACGACTTCAACGCCCTCGTCCTGTCGGGCCTGACCTGGCGCCAGGTCGTGATCCTGCGCGCCTACGCCCGCTACATGAACCAGGCCAACGTGCCGTTCAGCCAGAGCTACATCCAGCAGACCATGACCGCCAACGCCGGGGTCGCGGCCCTGCTCGTCGCCCTGTTCGAGGCGCGCTTCGATCCGGCGCGCCACGAGGAAAGCCAGGCCGCCCAGGCCGCGGTGAAGGCCGCCATCGACGAGGCGCTCGACACCGTCGCCGTGCTCGACCAGGACCGCATCCTGCGCGGTTACATCAACCTGATCGAAGCGACCCTTCGGACCAACTACTACCAGGACGATGCCGAGGGACGGGAAAAGTCCTACATCTCCTTCAAGCTCGATTCGGGCATGGTCGACGGCCTGCCCGAGCCGCGCCCCTGGCGCGAGATCTTCGTCTATTCCAACAGGGTCGAGGCGATCCACCTGCGCGGCGGCCCGGTGGCGCGCGGCGGCATCCGCTGGTCCGACCGGCCCGACGACTTCCGCACCGAGGTGCTGGGCCTGGTCAAGGCGCAGATGGTCAAGAACGCCGTCATCGTGCCGGTGGGCGCCAAGGGCGGCTTTGTCGTCAAGCGGCCCCCGGCCGAGGGCGGCCGCGAGGCGATCCAGGCCGAGGGCATTGCCTGCTACCGCATCTTCATGTCGGCCCTGCTCGACATCACCGACAACCTGGTGGCCGGCCAGATCGTGCCGCGCGAGGGCGTGGTGCGTTACGACGGCGACGATCCCTACCTGGTGGTCGCGGCCG
Source organism: Pseudomonadota bacterium (assembly GCA_027592745.1). Lineage (GTDB taxonomy): Bacteria > Pseudomonadota > Alphaproteobacteria > SP197 > SP197 > CALGGB01. Next base: position 7,173 of record JAQCLG010000084.1, read on the forward strand.
ACAAGGGCACGGCGACCTTCTCCGACATCGCCAATGCCGTCGCGATTTCCTATGGCCACTGGCTGGGCGACGCCTTCGCCTCGGGCGGCTCGGCCGGCTACGACCACAAGGCCATGGCGATCACCGCGCGCGGCGCCTGGGAGGCGGTCAAGCGCCACTTCCGCGAGCTCTCCAAAAACATCCAGGCCGAGGACTTCACGGTCGTCGGCATCGGCGACATGTCGGGCGACGTCTTCGGCAACGGCATGCTGCTGTCGCCCCATATCCGCCTGGTCGGCGCCTTCAACCATCTCCACATCTTCGTCGATCCCGAACCCGACGCGGCAAGTTCCTTCAAGGAGCGCCAGCGCCTGTTCGACCTGCCGCGCTCGACTTGGGCCGACTACGATCCCGGCCTGATCTCGCCGGGCGGCGGCGTCTTCGAACGTTCCGCCAAGACCATCCCGCTCTCGCCCGAGATCCAGAAGCGCTTCGGCCTGACCAGGGAGCATGTCGCGCCCGTCGAACTGATGCGCGCCATGCTCAAGGCCGATGTCGACCTGCTCTGGAACGGCGGCATCGGCACCTATGTGAAGGCCTCGCAGGAAAGCCATGCCGAGGTCGGCGACCGCGCCAACGACGCCCTGCGCGTCGACGGCGACGAACTGCGCGCCAAGGCGGTCGGCGAGGGCGGCAACCTGGGGCTGACCCAGCAGGGCCGCATCGAATACGCGCTGGCTGGCGGCCGCATCAACACCGACGCCATCGACAACTCGGCCGGCGTCGACTGCTCCGACCACGAGGTCAACATCAAGATCCTGCTGGGCGAGGTCGTCTCCGGTGGCGACATGACGGTCAAGCAGCGCGACAAGCTGCTGGTCGCCATGACCGACGAGGTCGCCGCCCTGGTGCTGCGCGACAACTACCTGCAGACCCAGGCGCTCTCCGTGCTGGAGGACCAGGGCAGGCAACGCACCGACGACCAGATCCGCTTCATGGTGACGCTCGACAAGTTTGGCCAGCTCGACCGCGCCATCGAGGACCTGCCCGACGACGAGACCCTGATCGAATGGCGCACCAAGGGGCGCCGCTTCACCCGGCCGGAACTCTCGGTGCTGCTCGCCTACGCCAAGATGGATCTCTACGGCGCGCTGCTGGCCTCCGACCTGCCCGACGATCCCGATCTCGAATCCGACCTGATGCGCTACTTCCCCGAGGCGCTGCAGAAGAACTTCGCCGAGGCGATCCGCGACCATCGCCTGCGCCGCGAGATCGTCGCCACCTTCACGACCAACTCCATGGTCAACCGGGCCGGCATCACCTTCGTGCGCCGGGTCGCCGAGGAGAGCGGCTTCTCCATGGCCGAGGTCGCGCGCGCCTATACCGTGGCGCGCGACGCCTTTGCCCTGCGCGACATCTGGCACGCCATCGAGGCGCTCGACAACAAGGTGCCCGCGGCCCAGCAGACCGCGATGATCGGCGAGACCATCGTGCTGATCGAACGGGCCACACTGTGGTTCCTGCACCACCGCGCCCAGCCCATGGCAATCGCCAGCACGATCGAGGCCTTCCGTCCGGCCGTGGCCGAACTCTCCCAGAAGCTGCCGAGCCTGGTCAGCCGCGCCCGCCGCGGCGCCATGGAACGCGCCGCCAACCGCTTCGTGAAGGAGGGCGTGCCCGAGGCGACGGCGACCGCCATCGCACGGCTGCGCACCCTGGCGGCGGTCTGCGACGTCGTCGACACCGCCCAGCAGATGGGCAAGGACGTCACCGAGGTCGGCACCGTCTTCTTCGACGTCGGCGAGGAGCTGGGCAGCGAATGGCTGCGCGACATGATCGCGCGCCTGCAGATCGACGACCGCTGGGACCGCCTGGCCCAGCAGGCCCTGTTCGAGGAGAGTTTCGCCCAGCAGCGCGCGCTCACTGCCCGCGTCCTGGCCCATGACGACTCCTCGCCCGACAAGGCCGTCGCCCGCTGGATCGAGGCGCACAAGCCGATCGTCCAGCGTGCCAGGGCGGTGATGGCCGACATGCAGGGCGGCGGTACCGTCGACCTCGCCATGGTCAGCGTCGCCAGCCGCGCGCTCAGGGTGCTGACGCAATAGGCAAGGTGCTGGCGCCCCCCGCAAAACCTGTCATCCTCGGGCAGGCGCCAGGCGCGCAGACCCACCAACGTTGACAGGCACCATGCGTTACACGCTCCACGGCAATCACGAGTCCGGCAACTGCTACAAGGTGGCGCTGTTCTTTGCGCTCTCGGGCATCGCCTACGACTGGAAGCAGGTCGACATCTTCGCCCAGGGCACCAGGGGCGCGGCCTTCACCGCACTCAACCCGTTCCAGGAGGTGCCGGTGCTGGTCCATGGCGAGACCGTGGTCGCCCAGTCGGACGTCATCCTGCGCTACCTCGCCGATACCACGGGCCGTTTCGGCGGCGACGACGCGGCCACCCGCCTGCAGGTGCAGGAGTGGATGGCCTGGACCTCCAACAAGATGACCAGCGGCATCTCGCTTGCCCGGTTCGGCATCCGCTTTGCCGGCTTCAAGCCGGAGGTCGTCGAGTTCTTCCAGAACCGGGCGCGCACCGCCTTCGACCACGTCGACCGTCACCTGGCCGGGCAGCCCTGGCTCGCCGGCGACAAGCCCACCATCGCCGACATGTCGGCGGCCGGCTACGTCTACCTGGCCGGCGAGGCGGGTCTCGACCTGACCCGCTGGAAGAAGATGCTGGCCTGGATGGGGCGCCTCTCCATGCAGCCCGGCTGGCACCATCCCGACAAGCTGCCCCGCAGCGACGCCACCGTCGCGCCCGCCGCCGGCCACGCCGTACCCGACGACGACTGAACCTTCAGGCCGCCGGCTTCCTGCGCCGGGTCATCATCGCCCGGATCTCGCGCAGGCTGAACGCGCCCAGCAGGTGCCCGGCCGCGCCGTAGACCAGGCCGCCGACGGCGAGGTAGGCAAGCAGCGCCAGCGCCTCGTCGGCGGTTCCCTGCAGGCCATGGCGGTCGAGCAGCCAGGCCACCGCCCACAGGGCCGCGGTCATGGCGCCGCTGGCGATCAAGATGCGCGGCAGGCGTTGTTTCAGCCGATCGTCGGGCTGGAAATGGCCGCGCCGCATCAGCACCCAGCAGAGCAGGCCGCCGTTGACCCAGGCCGCCAGTGCGGTGGCCAGGGCTATGCCGACATGGGCGAGATACCAGATGAAGACGAGGTTGAGCACGATGTTGGTCACCAACCCGACGGCGGCGATCCTGACCGGAGTACTGGTATCCTGTCGGGCGAAGAAACCCGGCGCGAAAACCTTGATCAGCACATAGGCCGGCAGGCCGACGGCAAAGGCGACAAGTGCTGCCGCGCTGGCATCGGTTGTGGCGGCATCGAAGGCGCCGCGTTCGAACAGCACGGCGATGATCGGGCGCGCGATCACGGTCAGCGCCGCCGCGCTGGGCAGGCAGAAGACCATGACCAGCTCGACCGCGCGGCTCTGGCTGTCGTTGGCGCCGTTTTCGTCGCCGGCCTCGATCTGGCGCGAGAGCAGGGGCAGCAGGGCCGTGCCCACGGCGATGCCGATGACACCCAGCGGCAGCTGGTTGATGCGGTCGGCGTAGTAGAGGTAGCTGATCGCGCCGGTCGGCAGGAACGATGCGATGAACTGATCGACCAGCAGGTTGATCTGGAGGATGCCGGCGCCGAAGGCCGCCGGACCGAACAGCACCAGGATCTTCTTCACGCCGGGCGTCAGGCACGGCAGCCGCAGGCGCGGCATCATGCCGGCCCGGCGCAGCGCGACGGTGAGCAGCAGGAGCTGGGCCACCCCGCCCAGGCTGACGCCCCAGGCCAGCGCATGGCCGGCACCGATCTCCGGCGAGGCGCGCGCCACCAGGGCAGCGGCGATCAGCGCGATGTTGAGCAGGATCGGCGCGCCGGCAAAGGCGGCAAACCGGCCCGAGGAGGTCAGCATGCCGCCGAACAGGGCGGTGAGCGAGATCAGCAGCAGGTAGGGAAAGGTGATGCGCGTCAGTTCGACGGTCAGCGCGAACTTTCCCGGATCTTCCGTGAAGCCCGGCGCCATCAGCGTGATCAGCAGCGGCATGGCAATCTCGACCGCCAGCACCAGCACCAGCAGAACCGCAGCCAGCACGGCCAGTGTCTCGTCGGCCAGGCGGCGCGCCTCCTCGCGGCCTTGCCCCTCCAGGCTGCGCGCGAAAACCGGCACGAAGGCCGCGGCAAAGGCGCCCTCGGCGAACAGGCGCCGGAAGAAGTTCGGCAGCTTGAAGGCGACGAAGAAGGCGTCCGAGGTGACGCCCGCACCCAGCGCCGCCGCGATCAGCACGTCGCGCCCGTAACCCAGCAGCCGGCTGACCAGCGTCAGCCCCGAGACCGTGGCAAAGGCACGCACGAGGCTCATGGGGCGTCGCGCTCCGGGCCAAGCCCGACGGTATGTACTGGAGGCCGAACCATGTCGCCTTCTACCGCGTGATGCAGGCGTTTCGAGGGCAGGGAGCTCGCCGGACTTCACCGGGCGATGTCGCACGGACGCTATCATGGGGCGAGTCGGCGTAATAGATCGTCCATGCCGCCTGCCAACCGGGATGCCCACCATGCCACGTGCCATCAAGCGCCTGCTCGTTGCCAACCGGGGCGAGATCGCCATCCGCGTCATGCGCGCGGCCAACGAACTGGGCATTGCCACCATCGCGGTCTATGCCGAGGAGGATCGCCTCGCTCTGCACCGCTTCAAGGCCGACGAGAGCTACCTGATCGGCACCGGCTTCGGCCCCGTGCGCGCCTATCTCGCCATCGACGAGATGCTGCGCATCGCCGCCCAGGCGCGCGCCGATGCCGTCCATCCCGGCTACGGCTTCCTTTCGGAGAACCCAGACTTTGCCGAAGCGGTGATCGGTGCCGGCATGACCTGGGTCGGTCCACGACCCGAAACCATGCGCCTGCTGGGCAACAAGGTCGCCGCGCGCGAGGCCGCGACACAGGCGGGTGTGGCCACCGTCCCCGCGACCGGTGCGCTGCCCGAGGACATGGAGGAGGCCGCGCGGCTGGTCGAGAGCGAGGTCGGCTACCCCGTCATGCTGAAGGCCTCCTGGGGCGGTGGCGGGCGCGGCATGCGCCGGGTCGATGAGACCGGCCAGCTCGCCGGCGAACTGACCGCGGCGCGGCGCGAGGCCCAGGCCGCCTTCGGCAACGGCGAGGTCTATGCCGAACGTTTCGTCACCCGTGCCCGCCATGTCGAGGTGCAGTTGCTGGGCGACGCCCACGGCAACGTCGTGCATCTGTTCGAGCGCGACTGTTCGGTACAGCGGCGCAACCAGAAGATCGTCGAACGCGCGCCCGCACCTTACCTTGACGCCACCGGCCGCGCCGAGCTGTGCGAGTCCGCCCTGCGCCTGGGCCGCCATGCCGGCTACAGCGGCGCCGGCACGGTCGAGTTCCTGATGGATGCCGATTCGGGCGAGACCTTTTTCATCGAGGTCAACCCGCGCATCCAGGTCGAACACACGGTGACCGAGCAGGTGACCGGCATCGACATCGTCAAGGCCCAGCTGCTGATCGCCTAGGGTGCGGCCATCGGCACGCCGGAATCGGGCGTACCCGCCCAGGGCGAGATTCGGCTCAACGGTCATGCCCTGCAGTGCCGCATCACGACCGAGGACCCGGAGGCCAACTTCATCCCCGACTACGGCCGCATCACCGCCTATCGCGGGGCGACCGGCTTCGGCATCCGGCTGGACGGCGGCACCGCCTATTCCGGCGCGGTCATCACCCGCTACTACGACAGCCTGCTGGAAAAGGTGACCGCCTGGGCGCCGGGTCCCGAGGAGGCGATTCGCCGCATGGACCGTGCCCTGCGCGAGTTCCGCATCCGTGGCGTGGCGACCAACCTTGCCTTCCTCGAGAACCTGATCAACCACCCGTCGTTCCGCGATGCCAGCTACACGACGCGGTTCATCGACACGACGCCGGAACTCTTCCGCTTCGCGCGCCGCCGCGACCGTGCGACCAAGCTGCTCAACTTCATCGCCGACATCAGCGTCAACGGCAACCCGGAGGTCGCGGGCCGACCGCGCCCGGCCGAGGGACACACGCCGGTGCCGCCCGCGCGCGATACCGGCGGCGCACCGGCGGGCACACGCCAGCTCCTCGAGGAGCTGGGCGCCGAAGGTTTCGCCCGCTGGATGCTGGCCCAGGAACGCGTGCTGGTCACCGACACCACCATGCGCGACGCCCACCAGTCGCTGATCGCCACGCGCATGCGCAGCCACGACATGGTCACCGTCGCCGAGGCCTACGCGAACCGGCTACCCAAGCTCTTCAGCTTGGAATGCTGGGGCGGTGCGACCTTCGACGTCTCCATGCGCTTCCTCAAGGAATGCCCCTGGGAGCGCCTGCGCCTTCTGCGCGAACGGGTGCCCAACATCCTCTTCCAGATGCTGCTGCGCGGCGCCAATGCCGTGGGTTACGCCAACTATCCCGATAACGTCGTGCACCGTTTCGTCGAGCAGTCGGCGGCAAGCGGCGTCGACCTCTTCCGTGTCTTCGACAGCCTCAACTGGGTCGAGAACATGAAGGTCGCCATTGCCGCCGTGCGCGAGACCGGCAAGCTGTGCGAGGCCGCCATCTGCTACACCGGCGACCTGCTCGACCCCGCCCGTCCCAAGTACGGCCTCGACTACTACCGCCGCATGGCCGGCGACCTGACCCAGGCCGGCGCCCACATCATCGGCATCAAGGACATGGCCGGGCTGGCCAAGCCCGACGCCATCGCCCTGGTGGTCGAGGCGGTCAGGCGCGAGACCGGCCTGCCGGTGCACTTCCACACCCACGACACCAGCGGCATCGCAGCGGCAAGTGTCCTGGCGGCGGTGGCGGCAGGGGTCGATGCCATCGACGGGGCGATCGATTCCTGGTCGGGCCTGACGAGCCAGCCGAACCTCGGCTCGATCGCGGCGGCACTGGCCCACTCGCCGCGCGCCACGGGCCTGGACGGGGCGACCCTGCGCGCCTTCTCGGACTAATGGGAGGCGGTGCGCGCGCAGTACGGCGCCTTCGAGAGCGACCTGCGCTTCGGCGCCTCGGAGGTCTATCTCCACGAAATGCCCGGCGGCCAGTTCACCAACCTGAAGGAGCAGGCCCGCGCCATGGGCCTGGCCGAACGCTGGCACGAGGTCGCGCGCGCCTATGCCGACGTCAACCAGATGTTCGGCGACATCGTGAAGGTGACGCCGACCAGCAAGGTGGTGGGCGACATGGCGCTGTCCATGGTCGCGGCCGGCCTCTCCCGCACCGATGTCGAGGACCCCGCGCGCGACGTCGCCTTCCCCGACAGCGTCGTCGGCCTGATGCGCGGCGATCTCGGCCAGCCGCCCGGCGGTTTCCCCGCCGCGATCCAGAAGAAGGTGCTCAAGGGGCAGACGCCGACGACCGACCGCCCCGGCTCTCGCCTCGCTCCCGCCGACCTCGACGCCGCCCGCGCCGAGGCCGAGCAGAAGGCCGGCCGCCAGGTGAGCGACGAGGAACTCTGCTCGTTCCTGATGTACCCGAAGGTCTTCACCGACTATGCCCGCCACCTGCGCGAGGCGGGGCCCGTCCATGTCCTGCCCACGCCGGTGTTCTTCTACGGCATGACACCGGGCCAGGAGATCGCCGTCGACCTGGAGCCGGGCAAGACGCTGGTCATCCGCTGCCAGGCGATCGGCGAACCCAACGAGGAGGGCAACGTGAAGGTCTTCTTCGAACTCAACGGCCAGCCGCGCATCGCCCGCATCGCCCACAGGGAATCGGCCGCCGCCGCGCCGCGCCATCCCCGCGCCGAGGACGGCAACCCCGACCATGTTCCCGCACCGATGCCGGGCATGATCGCCTCCGTGGCCGTCAGCGAAGGCCAGAAGGTCGAACCCGGGGACCTGCTGCTCACCATCGAGGCCATGAAGATGGAGACGGCGCTGCATGCCCAGAGGAGCGGGACGATCGCCAGGATCGCCGCGCCTGCAGGCACGCAGGTCGATGCCAAGGACCTGCTGGTGGCCTACGCGCCCTGAGAAATGCCCCCACCCTCCCGTCCCTTCGGGGCGGGAGGGTGGGGGACCGGTTACTGCGCCGCGTCGGCCACCGGATCGGCCGCCACGATCAGGGCGAGTAGCTTCTTGCGGATGTCGGCGAGCTTGGTTTCGTGGGTCACCTTCAGGCCGAAGGCGTCGCGGACGTAGAAGGCATCGACCGCACGTTCGCCGTAGGTCGCCACGCGGGCGGTGACGATCGAGAGGCCAAGGTCGGTGAGCGCCTGGGCAAGGTCGTAAAGCAGACCGAGGCGGTCGCGGGCGGTGATCTCGATGACGGTGTGTTTGGTCGAGGCCTTGTTGTCGATCAGCACGCGCGGGGCGACCGGCAGGGCGGGGCCGGCGGCCCAGCCGTGGCGGCGGCGGG
>JAQCLG010000262.1 GCA_027592745.1 Pseudomonadota bacterium
TTCGGTCGAGAACGTCACCGACCACATCGGCATCCTGGTGCTCGCCGGTCCCCGCGCCCGCGACGTCCTGGGCGTGCTGACCGACGCCGATCTCTCCAACGAGGGTTTCCGCTGGCTCACCGGCAGGGGCATCAACGTCGCCGGCATCGACCTCGTCGCCCTGCGCGTCAACTACGTCGGCTCCCTGGGCTGGGAACTGCACTGCCCGATGAATCGCATGAGCGAGCTCTACGATGCCCTCTGGGCCGCGGGAGAGCCCCACGGCATCGCCGACTTCGGCACCTATGCCCTCAACAGCCTGCGCATGGAAAAGGCCTACAAGGGCATGGCCGTCGAGATGACCAACGAGATCACCCCCGTCGAGGCAGACATCCTGCGTTTCGTGCGCACCGAAAAGGACTTCCAGGGCAAGGGCGCCGTGCAGTCGGTCCAGCAGGCCGGCCATGCCGCCCAGCTCGTCTATGCCGAGGTCGATCTGGCCGGCGGCAACAGCGACCCCCGCGGCGGTGAACCCGTCTTCGACGGTGAGATTTGCGTCGGCGTCACCACCTCCGGCGGCTACGGCCTCCACACGGGAGAGAGCCTGGTCTTCGCCTACGTCCCCCCGGCACTCGCCGCCCCCGGCAGCACCTTCGCCATCGCCATCCTAGGCGAACGCAAGACCTGCACCGTGCTCGCCGCCGCCGCCTACGACCCGGAGAACAGCGCACTCAAGGGGTGATCGCTCCGCTCCCCCAATCCTCCTCATGCCCGCGCAGGCGGGCATGAGGAGGAGCGGAGTGGGTGCACCGGCTCCCTCGACCGCCACCTCGCCTCGGCGCCGCGATCATCCCGGGGTCCCCTGCGCCCTATCACCACAATCTCCTCATGCCCGCGCAGGCGGGCATCCAGACGCACCGACAGCGCGTGCCATCGGCTGCCGGACCGGCGCGCTCCTGTTGCAACGCCTGTGCTTCTGGATGCCCGCCTTCGCGGGCATGAGGAGGAGGGGAGTGGGTGCGCCGGCACCCTGCGGCCGGCTTCCTACCCCGTCGTCGCCACCCAGTCGGGGTCTTCCTGAGCGGTGCGTTCGAAGGTGAGAAAATCCCAGTAGCCGCAGCGGCCCTTGCCGGGGAACTCGCGGCAGATCTCCGGGCGCGCCTCATAGACCGTGCAGCCTCGCGTCTTGGGATCGAGGAAGGCGCAGATCGTCGAGAAGTGTTCGTCGAGCTGGTGGCGCAGGATGCGTTCGCCCTTTTCCTCGCCCTTGCGGGTGAAGGCCTTGCGCGCCTGCTTGAAGCTCATGCCGTGGTGTTCGGCCAGGCGCACGATGTCGGATTCCTCGACGATGATGCGGGCATAGGAGCAGCAATAGGCGGGGCACTTGCTGCAGTCGTAGTTGGTCCGTGCCATGGCGGCTTGTCCTCGGGTTCAGGTCTCGTGGCGCGCGCGCCAGATGTCCCAGGCCATGCGCGCGGGCACGCCCAGCTTGAGCAGCAGCGCGGGCGGAAGTTTCTCCGGCGCGCCCAGGCTCTCCATGTCGGCGATCAGCGGGTTGTCGATGCCGCAGGCCATGTCGGCCGCCAGCAGGCCGCCGATCGTCCCCTTGGTCACGCCCACGGCGTTCTGGCAGACCGCGGCATGGATGCCGGGTGCGATCCGCCCGAAGCCCGGCGCGTTGTTCTTCGAGAGGCAGATGAAGCCGGTCCAGGTGAAGTCCATCGTCACGTCGGGCAGCATGGGAAAACGCCTGCGGAAGCGTTCCATGTGGTCGACCCGCGCGGCGGCCCGTTCGGCGTCGTCGCTTCTCATCTCGGGCGCGTAGCGGAACTTCTGGCGGATCAGGATGCGGTGGTCCCTGGTGAAGCGCATGGTGACGCCGGCAAAGGCGTTGGCGGGGGTCAGCCCCCAGTCGTCCTGCCCGCCCAGCACCGCGCGTTCTTGCGGGTTCAGCGGCCGCGTCAGGCTGGCATGCGCGGCAAAGGGCAGCAGGTGGCGCGTGTAGAAGCCGAACTGGCTGGCAAAGCCGTTGGTCGCCAGGATCATCTGCGGCGCCACCAGGCTGCCGCCCGGCGTCGTCAGGCGGATGCCGTTGGCCTGCTCCATGGCGGTGACCGGCGTGTTCTCATGCAGCGTCACGTTCTCGGGCAGGCTGTCGGCCAGGCCCCGGCACAGCGCCGCCGGGTTCATCAGCGCGCCGCCCGGCGTGTGGATCGCGGCATGGTAATAGGGCGTGCCGATCTCCTTCTGCAGGGTCGCCGCATCGAGCCAGCGGAAGGGTTCGCCCAGCGCCGTCAGCTCCTTCGCAAAGGCCTGCAGCACCTCATCGGTACCGCGCGTCGAATGGGCCGCGTGGTACTTGCCGCGTTTGCTCCAGTCGCAGGCGATGCCGTGGGTATCGACAGCTTCCTGCAGATGGTTGATGGCGGTGCGCGCCAGGCCCATGAAGCGCTGCGAATGGGCAAGCTCGTCGAGCGAACTGCCGACGTTGTGCGGCAGGTCGATGGCAAAGCCGCTGTTGCGCCCCGAGGCGCCTTCG
>JAQCLG010000263.1 GCA_027592745.1 Pseudomonadota bacterium
TTCATCGCCATTTCTGGCCCTCCTTCCAAAACTTCAGGATGGACCAATTCAGTGGGGGAGGATCAGGTGCGCATCGTCGATCCGGCGACCGGCGACGTTGCACCGGTCGGCGCGACTGGCGAGATCCAGACACGGGGCTATTCCGTCATGCTGGGATATTGGGCTGATGACGCCAACACCGCCGAGGCGATCGACGCCGACGGCTACATGCACACCGGCGACCTCGGCACGCTTGACACCGAGGGATTCTGCAACATCGTCGGCCGGGTCAAGGACATGGTGATCAGGGGCGGCGAGAACGTCTACCCCAGGGAGGTCGAGGAGTTCCTCTACCGCCACCCTGCGGTGCAGACCGTCCAGGTCTTCGGCGTTCCCGATGCCGCGCTGGGCGAGGAACTGGCCGCATGGATCGTGCTGCGCGCAGATCACAACCCGACCGCCGAGGACCTGCGCGCGTTCTGCAAGGGCCAGATCGCCCACTTCAAGATTCCGCGCTATGTCGAATTCGTCGACGAGGTGCCGATGACGGTGACCGGCAAGGCCCAGAAGTTCCGGATGCGGGCGGCGATGATCGAGAAACTCGGCCTCGTGGAAGTCAAAACAGCCTGAACCCCGCGGACGACTTTCGTCCCCGCGGTCGTTGACACATTCGCCGGGCGACGACAGGTTGTCCGCACACGGCGGGGGTGGACCATTGCTGTATTCCAGGAAGATGGCGCACGTCTGTTTGCTGGCGTTGGCCAGCATGGTCGCAGCGGCACCGGCCGCATGGGCCGAAGGTGATGGCGGCTGGTGGCTGCTCGATTCCGGATCGTGGCGCTGGGTCGACGCTTCGACTGAAACGCCCTATGCCGTCGCCGTGTTCGGCGGCGAAGGCACGGAGCTCAACCTCAGCGACACGCTGCAGAAACTGTTCGATTTTCAGGGCTCGTCCGATCGTCTCCTGGCCGTGTCGGGAACCCGGGAACTGGCCTGGTTTCGCGATGACCTCAGCATCGAGGCCGAGGCGATGTACGGCTACCACTACGGCCGCGAGGTCTACCACGAGGTCGCCGCGACGCTTTACGCTCGCTGGCATGCCTTCCCCTGGAACGAATACCTCGTGACCAGCTTTGCCGTCGGTGTCGGGCCCAGCTACACCACCATTTATCCCGAACTGGAGCTGCAGGACGATCCCGACAACCGGTCGCGCCTGCTCAACCAGTTCAACCTCGAACTGACGGTGGCGATGCCGCACTACCCCACGACATCCCTGCTGGTCCGCCTGCAGCATCGCTCGGGCTTCTTTGGCATGCTGGGCGGCGTGGGGGACGCCTCCAACTTCCTCACCATCGGCCTGCGCCAGGATTTCTGATCCGGGCTCAGTAAAGACGCAGGTATTCCTGCAGCTCCCAGTCGGTCGTGGTCTGGTGGTAGCGTTCCCATTCGTCGACTTTGTAGGCGAGCCAGGATTTCGTCATGGTTTCGCCCAGGACCTCTTTTGCCAGCGGGTCGGCACGCAACTCCTCGATCGCCTGAAGCAGGTTGCGAGGCAGGCGTCGGGCGCCGGCCTCGGCGATCTCAGCTTCGGTCATGGAATAGAGATCGCGGTTGAGCGGGGCGCCGGGATCGACGGAGCCCTCGATGCCCTCAACCGCAGCCGAGAGAGTCATGGCAAAGGAGAGATAAGGATTCATGCACATGTCGGCGGCGCGGTTTTCGATGCAGTACCGGTTCTGCGGCAGGCGCAGCATCGCCGAGCGGTTGTTCATGCCATAGGTCATGTGGGTCGGCGCCCAGGTCACCGTGCCGCCTTCGAAGCCACCGACGCGGGGCACCAGGCCGTTGTAGGAATTGACCGTCGAGCAGGCCAGCGCGGTGATCGCGCCGCCATGGCGCAGGATACCGCCGACCGCCCCATAGACCGGATCGCCCCAGCCCGTTTCGCCATTGCCGAAGATGTTCACGCCCGGCGCATCGGTGCGCTGCATCGAGAGATTGATGTGGGCGCCGTTGCGCCAGTCGCCGGTGGTCGGCTTGGGCATGAAGGTGACGAACATGCCGTGTTCCTTGGCGACCTCTTTCAGCAGCACGCGCAGGAAGACCAGGCGGTCGGCCATCGCCAGAAGGTCGGTGTAGCCGAAGTCGAGTTCGAACTGGGAATAGGCACCCTCGGCGACGACGTCGTGCAGGTCCCAGTCGAGTTCGCCCAGGATGTCGATCAGGTCGCCCAGGAAGGCCATCGAATCAAGCGAATGCTCGGCGTCGTAGCCGAACGCCTGGCGCCGCGGCCGCAGGCCCTGCCCGACCGGCGGATCCGTGTCGATCGCCTTGACCGGCCGGCCGTCGAGCCAGCGCATCGCGGTGAATTCAGGCTCGACGCCGGCAAAGCCCATCAGGCCGTGGTCTGCGGCGTTCCGGATGGCCCGCTTCAGGGTGCTGCGCGGGCACAGGTTGTAGGGTTTGTCCTGCCACCACAGATCGGAGAACACCCAGGCGATCTCCCGGTCCCACGGGCAGATCGTCAAACTGG
>JAQCLG010000085.1 GCA_027592745.1 Pseudomonadota bacterium
CGCGGCCCGCGACCAGGACCTTCAGGCGCGCCGTGTCGAGCTGGACCGGCAGCATCACAACCATCCCGCGCCGCGCCGCGCCAGGGCCAGGCGGCCGGCCAGACGCCGGGCGCGGCGGGGGCCATGGCCGCAATGACCATAGAAGGATTGGGGGCAAGGAAGGGGTTGGGACATGGCAGCCTCCACAGGACAGAGCGTCGTCGAAGACGCCGGATAGGTCCTGCCTGTGGGGATGCGGATGCAACGAGGGCCGAAAAAAACCGCCCGATCACGAGGATGGGCGGCCTGCCCATCGCTTTAGCCACATTTTTATAGCGCCCGCAAGCTGAGGGTCAAATCGGCACTTCGAGGCAGTAAATGGGTGGGTGCGGGGCCGCCAACAAGCTAGAATTCCTAGCCTATCGATTAGCTTTGCTCATGCGGACCCGCCCGTGCCGCCGATCCCGCCGCGCTTGCGGGCGCCAGCGGTCCTCTTTAGGGTCGGGGGTTTCAGATCGCCAGAGAGGTCCCGATCCATGGCGCCTGATGCCGCGACCATCCTTGCCGACCGTCCCCGCGTCCTGCAGCCGGGCCTGCGCGTGCTGCCCCTCGGTGTGGAGCGTTTTGTCGTCGCCGGCGGCGGGTCCCTGACCCTGCCGGTGTTTGCCGGCGACCGGCTGGCGGTGATCGACCGGGAGGGCCGCCAGCCCTGCGAGATCGTCGCCATGACGGCCGACGGGCGCGAGACGCCGGGCCTGATCGGTGCCGCCGATGCCGGGCCGGCCGAGGGCCTGCGCACCCTGCTGGGCCAGGGCGGCAGCGAGGCGCAGCGCCTGCTGGGAGCACTGGCCCATCGCGGCATGCCGTCGCGCTTCGACCATGCCGCGCGCTGCTTCGGCCCGGATTCGCCCGCGGGTTCGCGCGCGGAATTCGCGGTGGAGGGCGACGGCGTGGTGGTGATCGCGGCGCCCGGCGAGGCCATGGAGGTCGCCGGCCACCAGACGCTCACCCCGCTCGAGGTCTTCGTTACCCGCACCAACCCGGCCGAGGCTGCGGCGCGCTCCGGCCTGCCTGCGCCGCTTGCCGAGCCGCGCTACGAGTTCCGCGTCGCCGCGGGCACGGCGCACGCCTACGAGGTCGGCGCGGGCGAATACATCCAGATCGTCGACATCGACGGGCGCGAGTGTTCCGACTTCCAGGCCTTCAACGCCGGCCAGCTCCAGAAGGGCCTGGAGCGCGACATCGACGCCACCGCGACGCGCACCCTGATGGGCGCGGCCTATCCGATGCCCGGCCTCCACGCCAAGTACTGGGACACCGACCTGCAGGCGACCCTGGAGGTGATCCAGGACATGGTCGGGCGCCACGACACCTTCGGCTTTGCCTGCACCGCCAAGTACTACGACGACATCGGCTATCCCGGTCACGTCAACTGCACGGAAAACTTCAACCGCGCGCTGGAGCCCTATGGCGTCAGGCCGCGCGGCGGCTGGCAGGCTATCAACTTCTTCTACAACACCAATCTCGACGCCCATAACCAGCTCTATCTCGACGAGCCCTGGTCGCGCCCGGGCGATCACGTCCTGCTGCGGTCGCTGGCCGATACGGTGTGCGTCAGCTCGGCCTGCCCCGACGACATCAGCGCGGCCAACGGCTGGAACCCCAGCGATATCCTGGTGCGCGTCTATCGCCCCGAAAACCTCTTCTCCAGATCGATTGCGTTCAGAGCCATGCCCGACTCCGATCCCCAGATGACCAAGGAGACCGGGTTCCATGCCCGCACCTCCGCGCTGACGCGCAACTTCGTCGAGTACAACGGCTACTGGATGGCCGCCTCCTATCCCAGGCACGGCAAGATCGCCGAGTACTGGGCCGCCCGCGAGGGTGTCATCGCCATGGATCTCTCCGCCCTGCGCAAGTTCGAGGTGACCGGGCCGGACGCCGAGGAACTGATGCAGCGCACGCTCACGCGCAACATCCGCAAGCTGGGCGTCGGCCAGGTCGTCTATTCGGCGATGTGCTACGAACACGGCGGCATGATCGACGACGGCACCCTGCTGCGCATGTCCGACACCAACTTCCGCTGGGTCGGCGGCAGCGACTTCGGCGGCCAGTGGTTGCGCGAGAAGGCGGCCGAATGGGGCCTGCGCGCCTGGGTGCGCAGCTCGACCGACCAGCTCCACAATCTCGCCGTCCAGGGACCCAAAAGCCGCGAACTGCTCAAGGGCATCGTCTGGACGCCGCCGGCTTCGGCCAGCCTGGAGGAGATCGACTGGTTCCGCTTCACCAACGGCCGCATCGGCGACCACAACGGCGTGCCCGTGGTCGTCTCGCGCACCGGCTACACCGGCGAACTGGGCTACGAGGTCTGGTGCCATCCCCGCCATGCCCCGCAGGTCTGGGACGCGGTGTTCGAGGCTGGGGAGCCGCTTGGTATCGTGCCCCTGGGCCTGGAGGCGCTCGACATGCTGCGCATCGAATCGGGCCTGATCTTCGCCGGCTATGAGTTCGACGACACCACCGATCCCTTCGAGGTGGGCGTCGGCTTCACCGTAGCGCTCAAGACCAAGGAAGAGGATTTCGTCGGCCGCGCCGCCCTCGAGGAGCGCAAGGCCCATCCGCGCCACAAGCTGGTCGGGCTGGAACTGGCCGGCGGCGAACCGGCCGGCCATGGCGACTGCGTCCATGTCGGGCGCGCCCAGGTCGGCGTGGTCACCTCCGGCATGCGCTCGCCGGTGCTCAAGAAGAACATCGCCCTGGCCCGCATGGACGTCACCCATGCCGAGCCTGGAACAGAGGTCGAGGTCGGCAAGCTCGACGGCCACCAGAAGCGCATCCCCGCGGTCGTCGTGCCCTTCCCGTTCTACGACCCGAAGAAGGAACGGCCGCGCTCCTGAGCCGGGCAAGGCAACACAATCGCGTGACGTGCGTTGATGGTCTCGAAGCGGGCGCCTGTGTCCGCGCAACACGTGAGACCACGGAGACGTATCATGTTGAAGAACGCGCTTCTTGCCCTTCTGCTCGGCACCTTCGCTCTTGGCAGCCTGAACGCCTGCAGCACCGCTTCTGGCTTCGGCCAGGACGTCGAGGACACCGGCGAGTACATCGAAGAGAAGGCCGACGACGCCACATGATGACGATGTGATGCCGGCGTCATGGACGCTGTCATTGCAGAACTCAGCGGGACCGCGACGCCGCTCTGGGTCATTGCCCTGCGCTTCGTCGCGGCCTGCGTTCTGGGCGGCCTGATCGGCCTTGAGCGTGAAATCCGCCACAAGCCGGCCGGCCTGCGCACCCACATCATGGTTGCGCTCGCGGCGGCCGCCTTCACCGTGCTGACCTACGAAACCTTCGATGCCCACCTCGACGATGCGGCCAACGCCGATCCGCTGCGCCTGATCGAGGCGATCGTCGCCGGCGTCGCCTTCCTGGGCGCGGGCGCGATCATCCGTGGCAACGGCAGCGTCCAGGGCATCACCACGGGCACCGGCATCTCGTTCGCCGGCGCCGTAGGGTTTGCCTGCGGCCTGGGTTACCTTGCGATCGCTGCGATGATCACCGTGATCTCCCTGCTCGTGCTTGCCGTGCTCGGCCGGATCAGCCACGACATTGCCCAACACGACGACTGAACCGCGCAAGCAAAAGGGGCCGGTCCCTGCGGACCGGCCCCTTGCCGTCTCGTATGCGCCGGCGCCTACTTGGCGGCTTCGGCCAACAGGCGTTCGGCCAGCGCCTTCTTCTGGGCCGGGTCCATCTTCTTGACCTCGTTGTCGATCGCCCGCTCGTTGATCGCGGTGTTCCAGTAGTCGAGCGATTCGAAGCCGAGCAGGGCGTGCTTGCCGACGAACTGGCGCAGCACCTCGTTGGTCGGGCCCATGACCCAGCCCGCCTTGGCGTCGCGCAGCAGGCGCTCCATGCCCAGGCCCGCCTTGTAGGCGGTGCCGCCGCAGGCATGCAGCATCTTGTCGGAGACCTGGTGGACGTTCTTGGCCGCCTGGAACTTGACCTGCCAGAGCTGGGTGAGCAGCGCCGAACGGGGGGCTGCGGCAAGGTCCTTGTGGATCGACCAGTCGCAGTTGTTGGTCAGGTCGTCCATTGCCTTGGCCATGCCGAAGGTCATCATGCGGCTGGCGTTGGTGCCGATGATCGCCTCGCCGACATAGTCCTGGATGGTCGGGTAGTCGCAGACGCGCAGGCCGACGTCGACGTGTTTCTTGCGCGTGGTGTGCCGCTTGGCCAGGTCGATCATCGCCATGGCGATGCCGTTCCAGGCGCAGGACGAATTGGTCAGGAAGAAGGGATCGACCGTCTCGTCGTTCGAGAGCGCGCCGTCGCCCTTGGGCCCGACGAGGCGGTTCGACGGGATCTTCACGCCGTCGACCAGCAGGGCGCCCGACTGGTTGCCGCGCATGCCCATGCCGTCCCAGCCGGTGACGTCGGCCTGGACCTCGTCGGCCATGATCAGCCAGACCGAAAGGTCGGAGAAGTCGCCGCCGAAATCGGGGCTGGTGGTCTGCACGATGTACCAGTCGGCAAAGCCGCCCGAGGTCGTCCAGGAGGCCTTCTTGGTCACCTTCCAGCCGTCGCCGTCCTTCTCGGCGCCCGAGGAGATCGGGTACCAGAAGTGCGAGCCGGTCTCGGGGTCCGAGTAGGAAAGCGTGCCGATCAGCACGTCCTTGTCGAGGCGCGAGAGGATGTCGCGGATCGCATCGTTCTCGTGATAGCGCAGCAGGGCGGCCGAACAGGCGCCGTAGTGCATGGTCAGGCACATCGCGGTCGAGGGGCAGCCGTAGCGCGCCACGGTCTCGACCACCATCGCCATGGCGACGTGGTTTTCGCCCATGCCGCCCAGTTCCTTGGGCACGACGATGCCGAGCAGGCCCATGGAGGCCAGCGCCTCGAAGTTCTTGCGCGGGAAGATGTAGCCCTTGTCCGATTCGATCGCGTTGACGCTCAGCGTCGTGCGGCACAGTTCGATCAGTTCCTTCTGGATCTTCTTCTGGTTCTCGGTCAGGAAGAACTGCGGGTCGTATTCGTAGCCGATCCCCCAGTATTCCTCGTCGCCCCACATCTTCACGTCGTCGCTCATGGCCAAGTCTCCCGTGCGTGCCGTCCCGTTGTGCATGCTCTGATGCAGCATGGCTTGGGGCAAAAACTAGACCCGCGAACAGCCGCGCGCAACTTGCGTGGTAGCCCTGTTTCACACCAATTCCAGACCAATCCGGTCACCGCCCGACCGCTTCGGTCCGCCTGCCCCCCCCGGGCGGCCTCCCATCGCGGTGATTGCCCGGGCGGTCCGCCCTGTTCTAGGCTGGCCCCGGTCGCCCCGTGGCGGCCGCGTTCTCAGGGCGGGGTGGAAATCCCCACCGGCGGTGATGGCCAGCCATGGCACGAGCCCGCGAGCGCCCGCCGCATCGGTGGCGGGGTCAGCAGATTCGGTGCGATCCCGAAGCCGACGGTCACAGTCCGGATGGAAGAGAGCGGAAGCGGATTCGCCGGGCGTCCTGCGCCCCGGCGTCGTCCGTGCCGTCGCCCTGATCTTGGCAACCCTCGAAGAGGAAACGACCATGGATCAGAGTTCCCCCGCCACCATCGTTCACGATACGGCCCCGTCCGGCGCACCCGGCGGCGCGCCGTTGCGCATCGCCTTCATCCAGGCCTGCTGGCACCGCGACATCGTCGACCGCTGCCGCGAGGGCTTCCTTGCCGCATGGCAGGCCCGCGGCCGGCACGCCGCGGAAGTGGCGGTGTACGAGGTGCCCGGCAGCTTCGAGATACCCCTGCTGGCCCAGCACCTCACGGCCAGCGGCCGCTGGGATGCGGTGGTCGCCGCCGGCTTCATCGTCGACGGCGGCATCTACCGCCACGAGTTCGTCGCCAGGGCGGTCATCGACGGCCTGATGCGCGTCCAGCTCGACAGCCAGGTGCCGGTGATCTCGGCCGTGCTGACGCCGCACGCCTTCCACGAACACGAGACGCACCGCACATTCTTTGCCGAACACTTCGTCGCCAAGGGGCGGGAGGCGGCCGAGGCCTGCCTTGCCACCGTGGCGATGCTCGATCGCGTGAAGCTGGCCGCCTGAGCCGCCCTGGTCAGGCACGCAGCCGGCGCCCGGTATCGGGATCGATGCCGGCGAAGGTGTCGATGATGCGATAGGGCAGGGAGAGCTCCTCGAGCAGGAGCCGCAGATCGCCTGCGGGGTCGAAGGTTCCGGTCGCCACCGATCGCGGCTCGAACGGATCGCCCTCTCCCGGCATCGCGATCATCAGCTTGCCCCAGGCATGGCCGGTCTGCCACGGCGTTGCACCCCAGCGGTCGGCCAGGTGCATGAGGGCGGCGCGGAACCGGGGTCCCAGAAGCTCCCGCGCGCTGGCCTCGTCATTGGCGAAGATGTCGAAGCGGCGATGAAACATCGGATCGGATTTCAGGACCACCGGAGAACCCGGGACGTGGGCAAGATTCCCGGTGCCGGGCAGGGCGCTGCGATCGTCGTTGCGGCAATGGCGGACGGTGATGCTGCCCGTCAGGCCAAGTTCCAGATCGATCTCGACCAGCAGGCCGTGAAAGACGCGCCGGCCTCCATCGCGCAACTGCGCTTCGACCATGCGGAAGTTCTGGCCGCGATGGCTTCCCGCAAAGAAGTCCTCGACCAGGGCGACGCCGTAGCGGGGGACCAGGGCAAGCTCGACGTGATGATCGAACTCGACGCGGCGTGCCGCGACGCGCTGGTAGGTCAGGCCGCCAAGATGTTCGCAGGCCGCGGCGATCAGTAGGGTGCGCAGGCGCCGGCCGTCGACCCGCCTGGAGCGCCGCAGGCGCAATCCCAGCCAGATGCCGCCGGCAGCGACAGCGGGCGCAAGCCACCATGCTGTCGCGCCGGACCACGCCAGTATCAGGGCTAGAAGGGGTGCCGCGATCATGATGGCGTCGCCGCGCAGGCGATGCCGGCGCTTGCGTGCGTGCGCCTGCCGCCAGCGTTGCGCCTCGAACGCCATCTCCGGCGCGATCATGCGCGCCCAGATGTAGCCAAGCCCGGCTTCCCGCTCGCCGTGTTCGACGAAGACCGCCGGGTCCGCGGAGGGGTGCGTCGCGTTCACGGCTGGTACCGGCGTGGCAAACGGAACATCAGCTGGCCACCACGAGGGTGACGCCTGCGGCCTCCAGTGCCTCGACGGCTGAACGGGGCGGTTCGCGGTCGGTGACGACGATGTCGATGTCGGCAAAGGCGGCGAAACGCACCGGCGCGCGCCGCGTGAACTTGCTGTGGTCGGCAACGACAATGGCGCGTTCGGCATGGGCGATCACCGCGGCGGAGAACTCGCCCTCGGCGACGTGGTAGTCCATCAGGCCGATCGCGTGGTCGAGGGCGCCGACCGAGAGAATCGCCGTATGGGCGTGGAAGCGTCCGATCGAGCGGATCGCCTCGTGGCCCAGGACGGCGCCGTCGTCGGCGCGCAGTTCGCCGCCGGCCATGTAGACCCGGTTGCCCGGCCCGGCCGCCAGCGTGCGCGCGATGTCGGTGCAGTTGGTCACGACCATCAGGTCGTGGTGGTCGCCCAGCGCCTGGGCGACATAGGCCGTCGTCGTTCCGGTATCGAGGATCAGGCTTTCGCCGCGCGCGATCAGGCCCGCGGTGGCCTGCGCGATCGCCCGCTTGGCCGCCTGGCGTTCCCCCATGCGCTGGCCGAAGGCGGTCTCGCGCTGGGGATCGGGCAGCGCGACGCCGCCGTGCACCTTGCGCACCAGGCCGCGCGCTGCCAGATGGCGCACGTCGCGCCGGATCGTCTCGTCGGAGACCTTCAGGGTTTCGGCAAGCTCGCCGATGGCGGCGAGCCCCTTCTGCTCGACGGTGGCCACAATGGCGCTCTGGCGCTCGGTTGCGTGCATGGCGTCTCCTGGCCGGAATGTGGAATAATGTGACTATGATCCCACAATCTGTGGATTCTTGAGGTTTCTTGTGGAAGAGGCTTGAGAATGGCGCCGCTCCGCGATACAGAGGCATCCTTGTTCGTGACATGGCGGCACGCAAGAGTTGGCGGTCGCCGATAGGGCTCTCGATACGCGAGAGGGTCGGGTGAGAGGTCCGCGCGTCGTTTGCCCGGTGTCCGATGCGGACCCGGGCGGCGGCATGCGGGCCTCCCTCTCCACGGCGGCGGCACGATGCCCGAAGCGGGCACGGCCTCCCTGCCGAACTGCCGCCCCCACACCGCTTCTTCCCCTGTGAGTTTATGTGGCTCTTCTATGCCCGCAACATGGTTTGTTGTTGGGATGTGTTGTTTCGGCTTGTCTCGCAGCCCGGTTGGCGTTCTGATTGTCTCAGGACGCCGGGCGGGCATTGACCGGCGCCGCAGGGACCATGGGAGGAACCACATGAAGAATCTGATTCGCACGGCGGTCGCGGCAGGCGCGCTCGCACTCGCGGCCTCGGCGCCGGCCGCCGCCGCGGCGCCCGAAAGCGACGAGCCGATCATCCTGACGCTGCACGACTGGTCGGGCCAGTACATCACCACGACCATCATGGGCAACGTGCTGAAGTCCATGGGTTACAACGTCGAGTACGTGCAGGCCGACTATCTGGCCCAGTTCGCCGGCATCGAGACCGGCGATCTGACCGTCGCCATGGAGTTGTGGGACACCACGGCCGCCGAGGCGCTGGCCGCCTCGATCGCCACCGGCAACACCATTGATCTCGGCGAGACCGGGATGGCGGCCAAGGAGGAGTGGTGGTACCCGATCTACATGAAGGAGCTGTGCCCGGGCCTGCCCGACTGGCAGGCGCTGAATGCCTGCGCCGAACTCTTCGCCACGCCCGAGACCGGCTCCAAGGGCCGTTACCTCGGCGGCCCCGTCACCTGGGGTGGCTGGGACGACGAGCGTGTCGAGGCCCTGAACTTGGACTTCGAGGTGATCCACGCCGGCACCGACGCCGCACTCTTTGCCGAGCTGGAGTCGGCCTACCAGCGCAAGGCGCCGTTCCTGGGCTGGGTCTATGCGCCGCACTGGGCGCCCGCCAAGTACGAAGGCGAGTGGGTCGAATTCCCGCCCTATTCGGCCGAGTGCTACAACGATCCCTCGGTCGGTCTGAACCCCGACATGGCCTATGACTGCGGTAAGCCGAGCGGCCTCGTCCGCAAGGCCGGCTGGGCCGGCGGCGAAGCCGTCTGGCCCTGTGCCTACCAGGCGATCCGCGCCTTCCGCATGGACAATGCCACCATGGGCGAGCTGGTCGCAGAGGTCGATCTCGAGGGTGTCTCGGTCGACGATGCGGTCAATGCCTGGATGGATGCCAACGAGGCGACCTGGCAGTCCTGGACGGCCTGCGAGGGCTGAGGCCTGACGTAACGGGGGCTCCGACGCGCGAGGGCGCGCCGGGGCCCCTTCCTTTTCCCGATCACGGGCCGTTGCCATGACCGTCTCGACCGGACCGATCAAGCTTGCCTGCAGGGGCGTCTGGAAGCTGTTCGGCGACCATGCCGCACGGGTGCTCGCCGAGACCGGCGGTGCGCCCGACGATGCGGCGCTGCGCGGGGCCGGGGTCATCGGTGCGGTGCGCGATGCCACCCTCGACGTCCACGAGGGCGAGATCTTCATCATCATGGGCCTGTCGGGCTCGGGCAAGTCGACCCTGGTGCGCTGCCTCTCGCGCCTGATCGAACCGACCGCCGGCGAGGTCCTGTTCGAGGGCCGCGACCTGCTCAAGGCCGACGAGCGCGAGCTGATGGACATTCGTCGCCACAAGATGGGCATGGTCTTCCAGCACTTCGCCCTGCTGCCCCATCTCTCCGTGCTGGGCAACGTCGCCTTCCCGCTGGAGATCCAGGGCGTCGGCCGCGCCACCCGCGAGAGCCGCGCCGCAGAGATGATCGAGCTGGTCGGCCTGAAGGGGCGCGAGGACTACTATCCGCGCGAACTCTCGGGCGGCCAGCAGCAGCGCGTCGGCATCGCCCGCAGCCTTGCCGTGGGCCCCGACATCTGGTTCCTCGACGAACCCTTCTCCGCGCTCGACCCGCTGATCCGGCGGGAGATGCAGGACGAGTTCCTGCGCCTGCAGAGCGTTCTGAAGAAGACCATCGTCTTCATCACCCACGATTTCGACGAGGCGATCCGCCTGGCCGACCGCATCGCCATCATGAAGGACGGCGCCATCATCCAGACCGGCACGCCCGAGGAGGTCGTCACCCGGCCGGCCACGCCCTATGTCGCCGAGTTCACGCGCGACGTGCCGCGCGCCAAGGTGGTCTCGGCCGGCGTGCTGGCCAGGCCCGGATCGGCCGGGCCGGTCCGCGTGCCTGCCGCCGCCCGCATCGGCGAGGTCGCCGCCCGTGTCTTCGACGAGGAGCAGCCGGTCGGCGTCGATGGCGAGGATGGCGCGTCGGTCGGCGTGCTGCACCGGCAGGACGTGCTCGACATCCTGCTCGGGCGGGAGCCGCGGCGGTGACGGCGGCCACCCTGGAGGTCACCCGGCCGCGCCGGCGGCCCCTCGGATCGGCGCCGCTCTGGCTTGCCGCCGCCCTGCTTGCCGCCGTCTCCACCGTCCTTTCCGACCGCCTGCCGGCGTGGGCCGTGGAGTATCCCCGTGCCTGGCGCCTGCCGATCGAGCCCTGGATCAGCGCGGCGATGAAGTGGCTGATCAACGACGCGACCTTCGGCCTCTTCACCTTCCAGGAGTTCACCCGTTCGATCTCCTGGCTCTTCAATTGGCTGCTCGAGGCGGCCTACGGCCTACTCGCCCAGGGGTTCACCTTCGGCAAGGGCGAGGATGCCCTGCACATCCCCCATGTCTCCTGGATCGCCCTGATCGTCGTGCTCGTGTTTTTCGCGCGCCGCGTCGGCGGCCGCGGCCTCGCCCTCTTCGTCGCCTTCTGCTTCCTCTACCTCGCCGTCTTCGGCCAGTGGTCCAGCGCCATGGTGACGCTCGCCTCGATCGTCATCTCGGTGCCCTTCGGCGTGCTCGCCGGCCTGCTCGTGGGCATCGCGGCCTACCGCAACGCCTGGGTCGAGAAGGCGGTGACGCCACTGCTCGACCTGATGCAGACCGTGCCGGTGTTTGCCTATCTGGTGCCGATCCTCTTCCTGTTCGGCTTCGGTCCGGTCGCGGCGATGATCGCAACGATGATCTACGCCGCCCCGCCCATGGTGCGTCTCACTGTCCTGGCGTTGCGCGGCGTGCCCGAGGAGATCAAGGAGTACGGCCGTATGGCGGGCTGCTCGCGCCACCAGCACATGTGGAAGGTGCTGGTGCCTGCGGCCAAGTCCGGTCTTCTCGTCGGTCTCAACCAGGTCGTCATGCTCTCGCTCAACATGGTGATCATCGCCTCCATGATCGGCGCCGGCGGCCTGGGCTTCGACGTGCTGCACGCCCTGCGCCGCCTGGCCATCGGTGAGGGCCTCGAGGCCGGCATCGCCATCACCCTGCTCGCCATCGCGCTCGATCGCCTGAGTCAGGCTGCGGCCACCCGCCCGCCGCCCGCTCATGGCAGCGTGCGCGACGGCAGCTGGCTCGCCCGCAACCGTCTTGCGGTCGGCGCGCTGGTCCTGCTCCTGGTCTCGATGGCCGCCGGCGCGCTGGTGCCTGCGATCGCGGCCTATCCCGAGCCCTGGACCGTGACCACGGGCAAGTTCTGGGACGAGGTCGTGGCCTGGCTCAACATCAACCTGTTCGACACGATCACGATCGTGAAGACCTGGCTGCTGGTGAACCTCATGCTGCCGGTCAAGGAGTTCATGCTGGCGCTGCCCTGGCCGGTGCTGCTCGGCCTGCTGGCCTTTGCCGGCTGGCGCCTGGGCGGCTGGCGCCTGGCCCTGCTGCCGGTCGCGCTCGGCGCCTTCATCCTGCTCACGGGCAACTGGGAGAAGGCTATGATCACGGTCTATCTCTGCGGCCTCTCCGTGGTGATCGCCGCGGCCATCGGCATTCCCCTGGGCATCTGGGCCGCGGGCAACCGCCGGCGCACCGGTGGCACGCTGGCGGTGATCGACACGCTGCAGACCCTGCCCTCCTTCGTCTACCTGATCCCGGTCATCATGCTGTTCAGCGTCGGCGACTTCTCGGCGATGATCGCGGTCGTCGCCTTCGCCCTGGCGCCGGCCGTGCGCTACACCGTCCACGGCCTCAACCAGGTGCCCGAACACCTCGTCGAGGCCGGCCGCGCCCAGGGCTGCAGCCGCCGCCAGATGCTCTGGAAGATCCGCATGCCGCTCGCCCTGCCCGAGATCATGCTGGGGATCAACCAGACCATCATGATGGCGCTCTCGATGCTGGTCATCACGGCCTTGGTCGGCACCCGCGACCTCGGCCAGGAGGTCTTTACCGCGCTCGCCAAGGCCGACACGGGCAAGGGCATCGTCGCCGGCCTCTGCGTCGCCTTCATCGCCATCACCGCCGACCGCCTGATCCAGGCCTGGAGCCGGCGGCGCAAGGCGCAGCTGGGTGTTGCCTGATGGGCGGCGACCTGCACGAGAGCGCACGGCGCAAGGCGGCCGGCCTTTCCATCTGGAACGGCCCGGTGGAACCCGAACTGCTCGGCGCGGGCATCACCAACGTCAACTTCAAGGTCGTCGACGGGGGCGAGGCCTATGTCGTGCGCATCGGCGGCGACATTCCAGAACACGGCATCTCGCGCCGCTCGGAGATCGCAAGCTGCCGTGCCGCCATCGGCGCCGGCGTGGCGCCCCAACTGATCCACCTCGAGCCCGGCATCCAGGTCTCGCGTTTCATCGAGGGTCGCACCTACGGCGAGGCCGACGTGCGCGAGCAGGCCAATCTCGAACGCATCGTGCCGGTCCTGAAGCGCCTCCATGACGAGGCGCCCCGGCACCTGCGCGGCGCCGCACCGCTGTTCTGGGTCTTCCATGTCCTGCGCGACTACGCCGGGCGCATGGCCGACGACAACCACCGCCTGGTTGCCTCCCTGCCGCGCCTGATGGCCCTCGCGCAAGACCTGGAGGATGCCGTCGGCCCGATCCGCCTAGTCTTCGGCCACAACGACCTGCTGCCGGCCAACATCATCGACGATGGCACGCGCATCTGGCTGATCGACTGGGACTATGCCGGCTTCAACAGCCCGCTCTTCGATCTCGGCGGCCTTGCCTCCAACAACCAGCTTTCCCCCGAGCAGGAACACTGGCTGCTCGAGACCTACTTCGGGCAGCCGCCCGACGACGACCTGCTGCACCGTTACGGCGCCATGAAATGCGCCTCCCTCCTGCGCGAAGCGATGTGGAGCATGATCCAGGAACGTTATTCCAGCCTCGATTTCGACTATCTGGCCTACACCGCCGAGAACCTCGACCGCTTCGAACGTGCGCTCGCCGCCTGGCGGGCCGCATCGTGAGCACGGTTCCCAGCCACGCCCGTGCCGTCATCGTCGGCGGCGGCATCATCGGCCTCTCGACCGCCTACCACCTGGCGCGCGAGGGCTGGAGCGAGATCGTCGTGCTGGAGCGCGCCAGGCTGACGAGCGGCTCGACCTGGCATGCCGCCGGCCTTGTGGGCCAGTTGCGCTCCAGCGCCAACATCACGCGCCTGCTCGGCCACAGCGTCGAACTCTACAAGCGCCTGGAGGCGGAGACCGGCCAGGCGACCGGCTGGCGCCAGACCGGCGGCCTGCGCCTTGCCTGCAACCGCGACCGGCTGACCGAGCTGGAGCGCCAGGCCACCGTCGCCCACAGCTTCGGCCTGGAGATGCACATGTTGACGCCCGCCGAGGCGCTGGAGCTGTGGCCGGCCATGCGTATCGACGATCTGGTCGGCGCCTCCTTCCTGCCCAGCGACGGCCAGACCAATCCCTCCGACACGGCCATGGCCCTGGCCGCCGGCGCACGCAAGGGCGGCGTCACCATCATCGAGGATTGCCCCGTCACCGGCGTCACCGTCGAGAAGGGCCGGGTGACGGCCGTGACCACCGACCACGGCACCATTGCCTGCGAGGTCGTCGTTAACTGCGCCGGCCAGTGGGCGCGCGAGTTCGGCCGGCTGGCCGGGGTCAACGTGCCGCTCGCCTCCATGGAGCACCAGTACCTCATCACCGAGGCGATCCCGGGCCTGCCCAAGGACCTGCCAACGATGCGCGATCCCGACCGGCGGACCTACTACAAGGAGGAGGTCGGCGGCCTGGTCATGGGCGGCTACGAGCCGGACCCGGAATCCTGGGCGGTTGGCGGCATACCCCAGGGCTTCCACTTCTCCCTGCTCGATTCGGTCTGGGACCGCTTCGAGCAGCACATGGAAAACGCCGTCGCCCGCGTGCCCGCGCTGGAGACCGCCGGGGTCAAGCAGTTGCTCAACGGGCCGGAGAGTTTCACGCCCGACGGCTGGTTCATCCTCGGCGAGGCGCCGGAGGTCGCGAACTTCTACGTCGGTGCCGGCTTCAACGCCTTCGGCATCGCCAGCGGCGGTGGTGCCGGCAAGGCGCTGGCCGAATGGGTCGCCGGCGGCGAGCCGCCGATGGACCTGTGGGCCGTCGATATCCGCCGCTTCGGCCAGCCCCACGGCGATGCCGCTTATGTGCGAAAGCTCACGGTCGAGGCCTGCGCGCGCCACTACGATGTCGCCTACCCCCATGCCGAGCAGGAGACGGGGAGGCCGCTGCGCGTCTCGCCGCTCTACGGCCGGCTCGATGCCGCCGGTGCGGTGTTCGGCGCCAAGCTCGGCTGGGAACGCGCCAACTGGTTCGCCCGCGATGGCGAGCCCCGGCGCGACGAGCCGAGCTTCGGATGGCCCAACTGGTTCGATGCCGTGGCCCGCGAGCACAGGGCATGCCGCGAGACCGCGGCCCTGTTCGACCAGTCCTCCTTCGCCAAGTACCTGGTCACCGGGTGCGATGCCGAACGCGCGCTTTCGCGCATCTGCGCGGGCAACGTCGCGCGCGCGCCGGGCCGCATCGCCTACACCCAGCTGCTCAACGCCAGGGGCGGCATCGAGTGCGACCTCACGGTCACGCGGCTGGACGAGCAGACCTACTACATCGTCACCGGCACCGGCTTTGCCACCCATGACGCCGACTGGATCGCCCGCCACCTGCCCGCCGATGGCGATGCCCGCCTGCTCGACGTCACGGCGGCCAATGCGGTGTTGACGCTGATGGGCCCGCGTGCCCGCGACATCCTGGCCGCCGTCACGGAGGACGACGTCTCGGCCGCCGCAATTCCCTTCGCCACCTGCCGCACGGTCATGGTTGCCGGCGCCCCGGTGCGTGCGCTGCGCATCACCTATGTCGGCGAACTGGGCTTCGAGCTGCACCTGCCCGCCGACAGCGCCGGCGCGGTGTTCGACGCGCTGGTCGCGGCCGGCCGGCCCCATGGCCTGGCGCTGGCCGGCTACCGCGCTATCGAGAGCCTGCGCCTGGAAAAGGGCTACCGCGCCTGGGGCAGCGACATCGGGCCGGACCACA
>JAQCLG010000086.1 GCA_027592745.1 Pseudomonadota bacterium
GTGGGAGTAAGAAAGGAAAGCGCCCGCCGGGATCCCCCTCGCTGGCGGCCCGCCGCTTTCCGGAGCCTGCCCGCACAACGATGCGGTTTCAGGGTGTCCCCTCGGGAAGCATCGGGGGCGGCCGCGGCAGTTCAGCCCGGCCGCCCCCATCCTTTGCAAAGCATTCAGGGTGTCAGGCGCAGTTCGTCGCGGGCAATGCGCTGTTCGGTGCGCTCGGTCAGGTCCTCTGCTGCTTCCTTGTAGGCAACGAGCCAGGCCGCGGCATCGCGCCGGCGCTGCTGCCAGTCGGGGGCGCCCGCGGGTGTCCAGAGTTCGGCCCGGCGCAGGGCGAATTCCTCCTCGTAGGCCAGGTCGGCGCGCAGCGGGGGCCGGTCGTTCACGGCCGTGCGGCGATCGCGCTCTCGATCGCTGCGGCAAGGTCGGCCGAGCCGGGACCGGTGGCCGAGGAGTACCAGGCGACGAGGCGACCGTCGCGCCCGATCAGGTACTTGTAGAAGTTCCACTTCGGGCTGCCGAGCGGGCCGGCCTGCCGCGCAATCCAGGCAAACAGCGGGTGGGCGTTCGCGCCGGTCACCTCCTGGCGCGCCAGCATGGGAAAGTCGATGCCGTAGGTCACCGTGCAGAAGCTCTTGATCGCGCCGTCATCCTCGTACTCCTGGCCGCCGAAGTCGTCCGACGGCACGCCCAGCACCACCAGCCCCTGCTCGCGGTAGTGCTGCCAGAGCGCCTGCAGGCCCTCGTACTGAGGCGTGAAGCCGCAGAACGATGCGGTATTGACGACCAGGACCGGGTGGCCCTCGAAGAGCGCGGGGTCGATGGTGCCGCCGTCCAGGCTCGGCAGGGCCATGTCGCGCCAGACCAGCAGCGAGCCCTGGCCGGCGGCGGCGAACCAGCTCGAGAACAGCACGGCAAGAACGCCGCGAAGCGCGTGTCCGATGGTCACCACGGCACTGCGCCCTAGATGTCGAGGAAGGGATCGATCAGGCGACCCAGGGTGCCGGTTAGGCGCAGCGGTGCCGAGGTCACCGCCAGGCAGACGCAGGCCTCGCCCGGGTCGGCGACCGGACGGTGGTCGAGCTCAGGATTGGCGCATTCCATGTCGCCGCGCAGGTAGTGGCCGGTCTCGTCGCTGAAGCTGCCCTGTAGCACCAGGGTCAGCTCGGTGCCGCGATGGGTATGGCGCGGCACGCCGCGGCCGGCCGCGATGCGCAGGACGCGCACCCGGTGACCGGGCAGGTCACACGGCAGGAAAACGGTCTCGACGGGTCCCTGGCGACGCCACGGCAGGTTGTCCAGGGAAGCCGGCAGGCGGTCGCGCAGGGGCCGGGGGATGCGGGCGGTCGCGGTGTCTATGGCGGGCAGCGGGGCAATGGCAGGTTCGGGCGGCAGGGCCTCGACGCGGGACATCATGCGTTCGAAGGCGCCCTGGTCGACGTCGGCCTCGCCGGCCTCAGGAGCTTGTTCGAGCAGGGCGCCGCCGACCGCCTCCAGCGCCGCGACCTCGCGGCGGCAGGCCGGGCACAGCGCCATGTGGGTCGCCACGATCAGCGCGAACGGATCGGCAAGCGTGCCCGTGGCGTAGTCCAGCAGGAGAGCCGGTTCGGGGTGATGAGACACGTTCAATCGAGTCCCTCCATGGCGGTGCGAAGCTTCACGATCGCCAGACGCAGGCGCGACTTGACGGTGCCGAGCGGCAGATCGAGCTCCGAAGCGATTTCCGAGTGAGACATGTCCCGTTGGTACGCAAGACCCACGATTTCGGATTGGTCCGCGGGCAGGGAGGCAATGGCGTCCCGCAGCAGGAGCGCCATCTGGCCGTGGGAGGCCTGCTCGTCGGGCAGGGGTTCGCCGTCGGCTTCCTCGTGCAGGGTGGCTGGGTCGTCGAGGTCGACCTCGGGGCGTTTGCGCCGGGCAAGGTCGATGCGCCGGTTGCGCGCAATGGTGAAGATCCAGGTCGAGGCGCTGGCCTTGGCGGGATCGAAGGAGTTGGCGCGGCGCCAGACGCTGGTCATGACCTCCTGGACCAGGTCGTCGAGCGTGGCCTCGGGCGTGCGCAGGCGGCGCAGGAAGGAACGCAGGCGTGGGGTGAAATGGGTAAAGAGGCGGCGGAACGCCTCGCGGTCGCGCTGGCGCGCGACGGCCAGCAGGTCGTCCTCGTGGCTTGCCACGGGCGCTTCTCTGCCTGGACTGTCTCCTGCTGCCATGAACCCCTGTACCGCGTCGAGACACGGGCCGCCAAGGTCTGAATTGCCGCCGCCGTCGAACATGCCGCTCTCCCTCGCACGCTGCTACGCGCGCAGGGACCTGCCGGATCAGCCCGGAAGTGATCCAATTCGCCGCACCGGGCGAACAAAAAGGGTGTTGAGGCCGACTGGCCAAGAGGGAAGGCAGACGATGAAGATTGCTGTTGTCGGCGGCGGCATTGCCGGTCTGGGCGCGGCCTGGGCGCTGTCGCGGTGCCATGCCGTGACCCTGTTCGAGCGCGAAACCCGGCTGGGCGGCCACGCCAACACGCTGCATGCGCCGCTCGACGGCCGCGACGTGGCGGTCGACACCGGCTTCATCGTCTACAACGAGGTCAATTATCCCCACCTGACGCGACTGTTCGCCCATCTCGGCGTGCCCAGTGTGGCAAGCGACATGTCCTTTGCCGTCTCGCTGGACGACGGCGCCTGGGAAATGGCGGGCAGGGCCGGCGGCCTCTTCGGCACGGCGGGCCAGGTCGTCGATCCGGCGCACTGGCGCCTGCTCGCCCATGTCGTGCGCTTCTTCCGCCATGCCGAGAGCGCGCTGGAGGACCACCGCGCCGAACACGAGACCCTGGGCGCCTGGCTCGAGCGCCACGCCTACGATCCCGGTTTCGTGGCGCGCTTCCTGGTGCCCATGGCGGCAGCCATATGGTCGTCGAGCGCCGATGGCCTGCTCGACTATCCCGTCCGCCCCTTCGTCGCCTTCTTTGCCAACCACGGCCTGCTCAAGCTCGGCCGAAGGGTCGCCTGGCGTACCGTGGCGGGCGGCAGCGCGGTCTATGTCGCGCGCCTGCAGGCCGACATGAATGCAACGGTGCGCCTCGACAGCAAGGTGCGTGCCGTCGTCAGCGATGGCCTTGCGCCCAGCGTCGTGCTGGGCGACGGCAGTGCCGAGCGTTTCGACCAGGTGGTGCTGGCCTGCCATGGCGATCAGGTGGCCGCGCTGCTGGCCGGCGACCGCGAGCTCGAACGGGTGCTGCGCTGCTTCCGCTACCAGCCCAACGAGGCGGTGCTGCACGGCGATTGCAGCCTGATGCCGCGCCGGCGCCGGCTGTGGTCGAGCTGGAACTACAGCGGGACCTCAGCAGGCCGCGAGGACCGCGCCATCGCCGTGACCTACTGGATGAACCGCCTGCAGGGCATCGCCACCCGCGACCAGGTCTTCGTCACGCTCAACCCCGTGCGCGAGCCCCGCGCCGGGACGGTGGTGGCGCGCATCGCCTACGACCATCCCCAGTACGATCCCGCCGCGATCGCCGCGCAGGCACGCCTTGGCGCGCTGCAGGGGCGCGGCGGGATCTGGCTTGCCGGCAGCTACACCGGCTTCGGCTTTCACGAGGACGGCCTGCGCTCGGGCCTGGCGGTGGCGGCGGCCCTGGGTACTCCGGCGCCCTGGTGGTTGGCGGCAGACAGCGCGCGCGACCCCTGGACCGAGGGCGTGGCGGTCCCGCCGCAGGCAACGGCGGCATGAACGCGTCGCTGCAATCCTGCCTCTATGTCGGGCGTGTGATGCACCACCGGCTGGCGCCGCGGCGCCACCGCTTCAGCTACCGCGCGATGACGATGCTGTTCGATCTCGACGAGCTGCCCGTGCTCGACCGGCGCTTTGCCTTGTTCGGCCACAACAGGGCGCGGCCGATCGCCTTTCACGACGCAGATCACGGCCCCGGCGACGGCTCGGACCTGCGCAGCTGGGTCGAGGGCCACATGGCGGCAGCCGGCATGGCGGTGCCCGGCGGGCCGATCCGCATCCTCTGCCTGCCCCGGCTTCTGGGTTACGCCTTCAATCCCATCTCGGTGTGGTTCTGCTTCGATCCTGACGAGCGGCTTGCCGCGGTGCTCTACGAGGTCGCCAACACCTTCGGCGAGAAGCGCAGCTACCTTCTGCCCGTCGAGGATCCCGACGCGGCCGTGCTGCGCCAGGGCTGCGCCAAGGGGTTCCACGTCTCGCCGTTCCTGCCCGTGGCGGGCGACTACCGCTTCCGCCTGTCGCCGCCCGGCGCGCGTATGATGCTGCAGATCCGCCATGTCGTGGAGGGCCGGACACGGCTCGTGGCCCTGCAGACCGGCGCGCGGGTCGCGCTTGAGAACGGCGGCCTGGTGCGCGCTCTGCTGCGCTTTCCCCTGATGACCGCCAAGGTGATCGCAGCCATCCACTTCGAGGCGCTGCGGCTCTGGCTCAAGCGCGTGCCTTTCCATCCGCACCGGCGCGCGACGGCGCCCGAGGTGATGGGGGTGGGGACGTGACGGCAGGCATGAGCCGGCGTCAGGCGCTGGGCGGCCTTGCCCTGCTGGCGGCGCCTGCGCTGCTGGCGGCTCCGGCGCGGGCGGGCGGCGATACCATGATCTTCGACGTGCATCGCGGCGGCGAGAGCATCGGCAGCCACAGGCTCGCCTTCGATGCCGATGGCCAGGACCTCGTGGTCGACGTGACCATCGCACTGGCGGTGACCTTCGCCTCGATCACGCTGTTCCGTTACCACCACGTCAGCCGCGAACGCTGGCGCGCGGGCAGGCTGGTGGCGCTCGACAGCCGCACCGACGACGACGGGCAGGACTTCGCGGTGTCGGCCTGTGCCGGGGACGGCGGCCTGGTCGTCGAAGGCTCCGAAGGCAGGCTGCTGCTCGATCCCGCGACCCGCACGACAAGCTACTGGCATCCCGCGACCGTGCGGCAGGCAAGCCTGCTCGACACCCAGCGCGGCGGGCTGCTGGCACTCGACAACCGTTTTGGCGGCACCGACACGCTCGATGTTGCCGGCGACCCGCTCGCCGCGGACCGCTACGACATCGCCGGCGACCTGGAGATGACGCTCTGGTACGGACCGGAGGGGCAGTGGTGCGGTCTCGTCTTCGAGGCACGGGGCGAGGAGGTGCGCTACCATGCCGTGACGCGCCTGCCCGAGGAGCGCTGGTCGGCATTCGCTGCGATGGCAGCCTGAAGCCATGGCCCTGCCGCCCCCTTCGACAGCCGGATGCGTGTGGATCACCGGCGCCAGCAGCGGCATCGGTGCGGCGCTGGCCCTGGAACTGGCGCGGCGCGGCTACAGGATCGCGGCGAGTGCGCGCGGCGCCGACGATCTGGACGCCCTGGCCGGCCGCGCCGCCCCCGCTGCCATCGCCTGTTTTCCCCTCGACGTCACCGACCATGGCGCCGTGCTGGAAACGGCCGCGGCGATCGAAGGGCAATGCGGGCCGATCCTGGGTGCGGTGTTCTGCGCCGGCACGTTCCGGCCGATCGCGGCAGACGGTTTCGACGCCGAGGCGGCGCTCAAGCAGGTCGCCGTCAACCTGGGCGGGGTGATTCATCCGCTCGAACCGTTGCTTGCCGCGATGCTGGCGAGGGGCAGCGGCCACATCGCCATCGTCGCCTCGCTGACCAGCCATTTCGGCCTGCCCCGGGCAGGGGTCTATGGCGGGACCAAGGCCGCGCTGGTGAACCTGGCCGAAGCCCTGCATGTCGAATGCCGCGGTCGGGGCGTAACGGTACAGGTTGTCAATCCCGGCTTCGTCGAGACGCTGCTGACCGCACGCAACGACTTTCCCATGCCCTTCCTGGTGCCGGTGGAGAAGGCCGCGACGATCATCGCCGACGGCCTGGCCGGCGAGCGCTTCGAGATCGCCTTTCCCTGGCAGATGGCCTGGGCGACGCGCCTGCTTGCGCTGCTGCCGCGCCGCTTGGCCTTTGCCATCACCCGCCGCATGGTGCGCCGATGAACCGCCAGGCAACGCTGCAGGCCTATGCCGGCGTCTTCTCGGCGTTTTCGCCGGAAGCCCTGGAACGGCTGGACGATCTCTGCCGCGACGACATCGCCTTTCGCGACCCGTTCCACGAGACCCGGGGGCTGGGCGCGATGCGTGCGATCTTCGCGGCGATGTTCGCCCTGTTCGACGCACCCCGTTTCACCGTCCACGATACCGCGCTGGGCGAACGCTACGGCTTCGTCTTCTGGAGCTTCGACGACGGCGCACGCAGCGCAACGCCGCTGCGGTTCGAGGGCACCAGCACCCTGGAGTTCGACGAGGAGGGCCGCATCGCCAGCCATGCCGATCACTGGGACGCTGCCGCCGCCATCCACGGCAGGCTGCCGCTGCTCGGCCCGGCGATCCGCCTGGTCAATGCCCGCATTGCCGCGAAGGTTCAGGCGCGCAAGGACTGAGGGCGGTGCGCCGGCCGCTCAGTGCGAACGGGCCTGTGGTGTGCGGCGGAAGGCGATCACCACCTCGGCCAAACGCAGCCCGAACTTGCGGATGACGGCGCGGCTGAGCAGCGTGTCGTGATCGGCCAGCACCATCAGGTCGTCGAAGGCGACGCGGATGCGGCGGCGTCCGACGGGCAGCATCAGGTCGTAACGCCAGGAGAGCGCCGCACCGTCGATCGCGCCGCGGGCAGCACCAACGACATCGCCGGCCGAACCGGTCAGTGCACCGCCGCCGCAGGCGATGGTCCATGTGCGCCGGTCGGTGGCGCCGTCGTCGAAGCTGAAGTGCTCGTCCAGCGTGAGCCGGTCGCCGTCGACCTCGCCCTGGATGTCGACGGTGAAGCGCCGTGCGAGCCGTCCGCGGCGGTCGATCACGGTGCCCCAGGCCCTGGTGCGCCCGGCAAAGAAGGTGCGGACGTCGAGGGTTCCCGGGAAGGGCGGGCGGAAGCTGCCGTTCATGGCCGCTCGAAGGCAAAGAGACGCACGTCGATGCGGGCGATGTCGAAGCCCACCGCGCAATAGTCGAGGTAGTAGCGCCACATGCGGCGGAAGCGTTCGTCGAAGCCCAGGTCGCGGATCTCGGGCCAGGCGGCCTCGAAGGCCTCCTTCCAGCGCCGCAGGGTGCGGGCGTAGTCGGCGCCGAAGCCGGTCTCGCCGGCGGCCTGCAGGCCCGCGCCGGTCATCGCCGCGCCGACCCGCTCCGGGCTGGGCAGCATGCCGCCGGGAAAGATGTAGGTCTGGATGAAGTCGGCGCGGCTCCGGTAGGCCGCGAAATGGGCATCGTCGATGGTGATGACCTGCAGCACGGCCTTGCCGCCGGGTTTCAGGCAATCGCGGATCGTGGCCGCGTATCCCGGCCAGAACCGCTCGCCCACCGCCTCCATCATCTCGATCGAGACGATGCGGTCGAAGCTGCCGGTGACGTCGCGGTAGTCGACGAGCCGGACATCGACGGCATCCTGCAGGCCGGCTTCGGCCACGCGGGCCCGGGCAAAGGCATGCTGGGCCGGGGAGACCGTGATGGCCGTGACATGGCAGCCGCGCTCGCGCGCCGCCCACAGGGCGAAACCGCCCCAGCCGCAGCCGATCTCCAGGATTCGGTGGCCCGGCTGCAGGTCGGCCATGGCGGCGATGCGCTCGAACTTCGCCCGCTGGGCATCTTCCAGGCTCGCCTCGGGTCGGTCGCCGAACCAGGCGGCCGAATAGGTCATGGTGCCGTCGAGCCAGGCGCCGTAGAAGCGGTTGCCGAGATCGTAATGGCGATGGATGTTGCGCCGCGACCCGGCCCGGGTGTTGGGACGCAGGCGGTGCATCAGGGCGGCGAGGCGCACCCAGGGGCCGGTTTCCAGGGCCGGGGCGAGCTCGCCTTCGTTGGCCAGCGCCCAGTGCAGCAGGGCTTCGAGATCGGGGGTGTCGCAGTCGCCGTCGATGTAGGCCCGGGCAAAACCCATGTCGCCGCCGCTCCACAGGCGCCAGAGCAGGCGCGGCGAGCATACCTGGACGACGGCGCTGGGGCCCTCGCGCTCGCCTTCGATGCGCCGCGAGCGGCCGTCGGGCAGGACCACGGTGATCTCGCCGTGGCGGGCGCGTTGCGCGACCCGGCACAGGAGCGCGGCCCAGAGGCCGGTAGGGCGAGCGGCAGGGGCCGCGGAGCTGCTGATCGTCATGCCCGGTTCTACGCAGCGCCCGGCCGATTGGATGACCGGCCGGCTGCGGGAAACCGGATGAAAATCAGGTCGTGCCGGCCAGCGGCAGGCCGGTGGCTGCGGCGGTCGCGCGCGTCAGGGCGCGGATGTCCTCGGGTTCCAGGTTGTGCAGGTTGGTCTTGCCGGTGCAGCGCGCCATCATCGAGGCTTCGCCGGCGGCGGCCTTGAGGATGTTGGCAACGGCCGCGGCGCGTTCCTCCTCGCTGCGGTCCGGGGCAAAGAGCAGTTCGTGGCCGTGGATCTCGGCGCCGGCGGCAAAGGCCACCGCCATGCCGAAGACCACCGCCTTGGCGCCCAGCGCGATCGCCTTGGCCGCATCGGTGCCCGAGCGCACGCCGCCGTACCAGAGGATGTCGATCTCCTCCTCGCGGTTGAGGCGGCGCAGGATGGTGATGGCATCGCGCAGCATGGAGAGGTCGGGGGCGCCGGCGAGTTCGGGCATGCTGGTGCCCACGGCATGGTTGCCGTTGAGCAGCAGCACGTCGAACTTGTTCTCCAGGCCGAAGACGATGGCCTCCTCGAGCGCCTCGTGATGGGCGACCGAAAGGCCGAGCAACTGGTTCTCGTGCAGGCGCGCGGCGCCCTGGGGCGCCTCGAACCGCGGGCCGACGACGTGGATCAGGCCCGCGGCCTCGCTCGAAGGCGCGATCTGGCCGGGCAGCACGAGCTGCAGCCAGGGTGCGCCGCCGCCCAGCGGCTGGACGCCGATGTAGCCGGCGGCCACGCCCTTGAGCCCCGCGGCGACGCCCGCCTTGACGCTGGCCGGGGCATCGTCGAAGCCGGCGGCAAAGAAGGGCTGCTCAAGCTCCATGCGGCCGAAGCCCAGGTCGGTGTTGATGGCGCAGGCCTCGCGGTAGGGGTCGATGACCAGGCGCGACAGGTTGGCCGGCAGGAAGACGAGGTCGTCGAGGGTGGCCGGCCGGTCCTGCGGGAAGGGGTTCTCGCGCGGGCGCAGGCGCTTGGCGAGCATCCGGGCCTGACGGGCGACATCGTCCTTGCCCATGCGGGCCATGAGGAAGATGTCCTCGCGGTTCTGCACGGAATAGTCCGACGAGCCGGTCTCGGCATCGCAGCGGTAGCAGCGGGCGGCCTCGTCGCGGGCCTCGTCCCAGGTGTAGGTCGATTCGATCTCGGGAAACTCGACCGGGTTCTCGCCGACGCCGTGGAACTCGGGGTGGTGCAGGGCGATCTGCTCCCAGCGGGTGTCCTGGGCGACCGGCACGCGGCGCGTGCGCCAGGGCGTGCGGTAGGCCACGGGCTTCGCGTTGCCTTCCAGGAACGCCTTCACATAATAGGCGACGCGCTGGCCGTGGCTCATGGCCATGACGATGGTCGAGCCGCCGAAGGCGCCGTCGCCTGCGGCAAAGACCTTCGGGTCGGCGGTCTTCATGCCTTCCCACTCGGTCGCGACACGGTCGCCGGCCATCAGGCCCTGGGCTTCCAGGTCGTCGTTGGCACCGTACTGGCCGACGGCGGCGATCACCATGCCGCAGGGAATGTCGTGCTGCGAGTTCTCCATGACCACGGGACGGCGGCGGCCGTCGGCGTCGGGTTCGCCCGCGCCGGTCTTCACGCAGCGCAGCAACAGGCTGTCGTCGCCCTGGGGCAGGATCTCGACCTGCTGGGTGTTGTAGATGAACTCGATGCCTTCCTCGACAGCGCCCTGCAGCTCGATCTTGCGCGCGGGAATCTCGTCGGGGCCGCGGCGATAGACGACCTTGACCTTCTCGCAGCCGGGCAGGCGCAGGGCGGCGCGGCATGCGTCCATGGCGACGTCGCCGCCGCCGATGACGACCACCTCACGGGGCATCTGCGGGCGCTCGCCGGCGTTGATGCGGCGTAGGAACTCGACGCCGTCGACGACGCGGGCGTCGTTCTCGCCGGGAATGCCCATCTTCTTGCCCCACCAGGAGCCGATGGTCAGCACCACGGCATCGTGGCGCTTCTTGAGCTCCTCCAGCGTGACGTCGCGGCCCAGGGCGGTGTTGGTGTGGATGGTGAGGCCGGGGCAGCGCTTCTGCAGGCGCACCATGTCCTCGCCGATGATGTTCTGAGGCAGGCGGAAGGCGGGAATGCCCCAGATCATCATGCCGCCGGGCTTGTCGGTCATCTCGTAGACGTCGACCTTGAAGCCGGCGAC
Source organism: Pseudomonadota bacterium (assembly GCA_027592745.1). Taxonomy (GTDB): domain Bacteria; phylum Pseudomonadota; class Alphaproteobacteria; order SP197; family SP197; genus CALGGB01. The sequence continues at coordinate 10,298 of JAQCLG010000086.1, forward strand.
CGCGAGATCGTGGGCGGCGACGAGACCGGCCGGGCCGGCGCCGACGATGCCGATGCTCTGCTCGCGGGTCTGCGCCGCGGGTTTGGGCGTCCAGGTGGCGCCCAGGCGGTCCATGACAAAACGCTTGAGGTTGCGGATCTGCAGGGCGCCATCGCTCGCCTCGCGGCGGCAGGCGGGTTCGCAGGGTGCATCGCAGACGCGCCCGCAGATCGAGCTGAACGGGTTGGTCGCGGTGATCGCCTCGAAGGCCTCCTCGAACTTCCCGGCCCAGATGTAGCCGATGTAGGAGGGCGCGTCGGTGCCGACCGGGCAGGCGATCTGGCAGGGGGCGGCCACGAAGTGCTTGTCGGACGTGTCGTCGGCAAGCTCCTGGGGCATCAGGTTGGCGTCCGCGCCGATCCGTGCGGTTTCCATCGTCATCTCGGGTCCTCGTCGTCGGGCGTGACGCCCGCTCACATCAAAGGGGTGTCAGCCGGCGGCCTGGAAAAGCTCGACGTTGCGGCGGTCGGGCTCGTAGGGCAGGCCGGTGATCTCGGCTGCCTCGGGAGTCAATGCCACCAGGTCGTCGCGCGAAAGCTGTTTGGCGCTGGTGTGGCCAAGGGCCTTGGTGATCGCCGCGATCTGCCAGCGCACGCTCTCGAGGAACGTGTAGATGTGCTGGGCCTCGACCTTGGCCTTGTAGCGCTTCTCGTGCTCGGGATCCTGGGTCGCGATGCCGGTGACGCACTGGCCGACATGGCACTGCATGCAGGCGATGCAGCCGCCGGCGATGATCGCCGAGGTGCCGAGCGCAATGGCGTCGGCACCCAGGCAGAGGCCCTTGACCGCATCGACGCCGTCGCGGATGCCGCCCATCAGGACGATCTCGATGTCCTGGCGGCGCCCGATCGAGGCGAGAGCGCGTTCGGCCTCGCAGATCGCCGAGAGCGTGGGGATGCCGACATACTCCATGACCTCGGCGCCGCCGGCGCCGGTCGAGCCCTGCATGCCGTCGAGCTCGACGAAGTCGAAGCCGTCCTTGACCGCGATCTTGATGTCGTCGCGGATACGCCCGGCGCCCAGCTTGACCGAGACGGGCAGGCGGTAGCCGGTGGCCTCGCGCAGTTCCTCGATCTTGATGACGAGGTCGTCGGCGCCGAGGATGTCGGGATGGCGCGAGGGGCTGCGCAGGTCGATGCCGGCGGGAATGCCGCGGATCTCGGCCAGTTCCTTGGTCACCTTCTTGGCCATGAGCTGGCCGCCGAAGCCCGGCTTGGCGCCCTGGGAGATGTAGATCTCCAGGCCGTCGGCGCGGTTCATGTCGTGGATGTTCCAGCCCAGGCGGCCGCCCAGCATCTGGAAGATGAGCTGCTTGGCGGCGTCGCGCTGCGCATCGCTCATGCCGCCCTCGCCGGTGTTCTCGGCGATGCCGGCCATGCCCGAGGCAATGGCGATGGCCTGCTTGGCCGAGCGCGACAGGGCGCCGTAGCTCATCGGCGCGATCATCACGGGCATGGAGAGGGTGAGCGGCTTGGCGCCGTTGATGCCGCCGATCAGGGTCTTCATCTCGACATCGGCGACGGGATCGTCGCCGATGGCGGCGGCCGTCACGTCCTTGCGGAAGGCGAGGTCGGAGAGATGGGGCACGGCACGCGCGCCGCCGTAGCCGCGCACCCGGTAGCGGCCGATCTGCGACTTGATGTAGACGTCCTCCTGGACCTTCTGGTTCCAGTAGTCGCTTTGCCCGGAGAAGGTGAAGAAGGGGATCGAGCGCACGGGCGTCTCGCTGGTGCCGTAGCGCAGCTTCTTGCCGGCGTTGACGACCTTCTGGAAGGAACCCTTGAAGGGAATCTCGTAGCGGTCGAGGAAGGCGCGGATGTCGTCGATCTCGGCCTGTTCGGTATCGGTCAGGGTGGCGTCCGAACCCAGGGAGTTCAGCGGACCGCCCAGGAAGATCTCGCCGCCCGACATGTCCTCGCCCAGGCGTTCGCCGGAATCGCCCAGGATGATGATGCGCCCGCCGTACATCATGTAGCCGGCCATGAAGTTGGCATTGCCTGCGCAGAGCAGGGTGCCCTTCTTCATCACCTGGCCGGCGCGCGAGCCGATGTTGCCCTTCACGACGATCTCGGCGCCGCGGATGGCCACGCCCGCGATGGCGCCGGCGTTGCCGCCCACGACCACCGAGCCGTTGTACATGTTGTCGCCCAGGCCCCAGCCGACGTTGCGTTCGACACGGAAGTTCGCCTTGTCGGACAGGCCGCCAAGGAAATAACCCGCCGAACCCCGCACCGTGACGGTGACGGGATGGATCAGGCCGACGCCGATGTGATGGCGCGCATCGGGGTTCAGCACCTCAATGTCGTGGCCCTCTGCGCCGGCGGCGCGGATCTGCTCGTTGCCCTCGCGGACGGAGACCTGGCTCAGGTCGATCGTGACCATGTGTTGTAACTTCCCGGCGGTGGTTCCCTGGTATCGAGCGCCTTGCCCGGGAAGAGGCGGTTGAGCGAGACCTCCTCCGAAGCGATGGCGATGAGGTCGTCGTTCTCGAACATGATCATCGGCTTGGCCGCCAGGTGGTCCTTGGCGTAGCCGATCTCGTCCTTGGTCGAGACGAGGAAGGAGAAGGTGCCGTCCATGTCGTCGATCGAGGTGCGCAGGGCCTCCTTGAGGGGCACGCCCTGGCTCATCTTGTCGGCGAGGTAGACCGCGATCAGTTCGCTGTCGTTGTCGGTGACGAACTCGAAGCCGCGGCGCTCCAGGCGCCGGCGCATCTTCCAGTAGTTCGTGATCTGGCCGTTGTGGACGATGGCGACGTCGGAGAACCCTGTCGCCCAGAAGGGATGGCCGGCCTCCGGCTTGACGTCCGATTCGGTTGCCAGGCGGACGTGGCCCAGGCCATGGGTGCCGCGGAAGTGGTGGATGTCGTAGCCGTCGTCGACATCGTGGGCGGTGCCGATGTCCTTGACGATCTCAAGGCTCTCGCCGATCGACATCACCTTGGCGGCGTGTTCGACGGCATAGGAGAACTTCTGCAGGTCGCCCGAGAACTTGACCACGGCGCGATAGGCCGAGCCGATCTGGCTGTCCTCGACCAGTTCGGCGCCCTGTTCGGCGAAAACCTCGCGCAGGCGGCCGATGGCGTCGCCCGCCTCGTTGCCGGTGCCGACATAGAACCGCATCTTGATCTGGCCGGGATGGTCGTCGCCGTAGAGCGCGAAGCCGGTGGAATCGGGGCCGCGGTGCTGGCAGCCGTCGAGCATGTCGATCAGCGCCTTGCCGGTGTCACGGTCGATGTCCATGTGCTTAAACAGAATGCCTGCGATGCCGCACATCGGTGTTTCCTCCGAGGAAAGTTTTTTTCCTGCTCTGGTGAGTCCGATGTAACGATTCGCGAGCGCCAATGCAACGAATTCGATGAGGCTGTGACCGGCGCCACAAGCGGAGCCGTCATTCCCCTGTTGCAGGTCTGGCAGCGACGTTTCATCGTGCTGCGGGGTTTGGTCACGGCTGGCGCTGCCAGGTTGGGGCAAATCGAGTGTCCAATCCGGTCGGTGGATCGCGCCATGGCCAGACTTCTGCTGATCGACGACGATGCCGATGTCAGGGCTCCCCTGACAGCCTGGCTCGTGCGCCATGGCCACGAGGTGGTCGAAGCCGGCAACGGCATCGAGGGCCTCGCCCGGCTGGAAGGCGCGCAGTTCGACGTCGTCGTGACCGATATCATCATGCCCGACATGGAGGGCATCGAGACCATCCTGCGGATCCGCAAGGGCTGGCCCGACCTGCCGGTCATCGCGATTTCGGGCGGCGGCAGCGGCGAGCCCAGCCAGGCGCTGCGGCCGGCCTCCCGCCTGGGAGCACACGCCACCCTGCGCAAGCCCTTCCGGCCGTCGGTCCTGGTCGAGCTCGTCGAACGCCTGCTGGCGGGCGATATCCCCGAGTGAACCGGCGTCAGCCCGGGGCGATGCCCAGGAGGCGGCCGACCGCGGCCAGGAGTTCACGCTCGCGAAAGGGTTTGTTCAGCAGTTCGTAGTGGCCGCGGGTGAGCCGGCGCTCGGCCAGGGCGTCCGACGAATAGCCCGAGGTCAGCAGGATCGGCAGCTCGGGGCGCTGCTCCCGCAACAGGTCGGCCAGTTCGGCGCCGTTCATGTCGCCCGGCATGATGATGTCGGTGATCAACAGGTCGATGCCGGTATCGCGCCGGGCAAGGGCGAGCGCCTCGGCGGCATCCCCGGCCTGGAGGACCTCGATGCCCTGACGCGCCAGCTGTCTGGCCAGGGCCGTGCGTGCCTCGACATTGTCGTCGACCAGCAGGACGCGTGCGGCGGCGAGGCCCTGCGTGGCCGGGGAGCAGGGCGCCGGTTGCGGAGCGGTCGCCTCCTCGCCGGCCAGCGGGCTGGGCAGGTAGATGCGCACGGTGGTGCCCAGGCCGGGCTCGCTGTAGAGCGTGACCAGACCGCCGGCCTGCTTGGCGAAGTTGTAGACCATCGGCAGGCCGTAGCCCGTGCCCCGGCCCTGCGACTTGGTCGTGAAGAGCGGCTCGAAGGCGCGCCGCTGTACCTCCGGTGCCATGCCCGCGCCGCTGTCGGTGACGGAGACCACGGCATAGCGGCCGGGCTCCAGCGATGCCGGAAGCTGGTCCTCGGGCCCCAGGGTGACGACCTCGCTGGCGATCACGATGCGCCCGCGGCCGTCCATGGCATCGCGCGCGTTGACCACGAGGTTCATCAGGGCGTTCTCGAACTGGCCGGGATCGACGTTGACGAAGGGCACCTGGCTGCCCCGGCGCAGGTCGAGCTCGATCTCGGGGCCCAGGCTGCGGTGCATGAAGCTGAGAAAACCCTCGACATGCCCGGCGCAGTCGAAGGTGCGCGGTTCGGCCGGCTGGTTGCGCGCGAAGGTCAGCAGGCGCCCGGTCAGTTCGGCGCCGCGCTCGGCCGCACGCAGGGCCGCCTGGGCGACTTCCCTGCCTTCTTCCTCGTGGGGCCCCAGATCGAGCAGCAGGTCGAGGTTGGCGACG
>JAQCLG010000087.1 GCA_027592745.1 Pseudomonadota bacterium
GCAGATCAGGCCGCCGGTGCAGCGGCGCGCGGCATCGGGCCTGCCGGTCTTGGGGTTGATCTCGCGCACCGCGGAGCTGCCGCATTCCGGGCAGGTCTCGGGAAAGACATAGGGCGCGCTGTCGGCGGGGCGCCTGTCGAGCACGACGGAGACGACCTGGGGGATGACGTCGCCGGCGCGCTGGATGACCACGGTGTCGCCGATCCGGATGTCCTTCCTCTCGATCTCCTCCTGGTTGTGCAGGGTGGCGTTCTGGACGACGACGCCGCCGACGGTGACCGGTTCCAGCATGGCGACGGGGGTGAGCGTGCCGGTGCGCCCGACCTGGATGCGGATTGCCTTCAGCACCGTCTGGGCCTGCTCGGCGGGGAACTTGTGGGCGATGGCCCAGCGCGGCGCGCGGCTGACGAAACCCAGGCGCTGCTGCCAGTCCAGCCGGTCGACCTTGTAGACGACGCCGTCGATGTCGTAGGGCAGCCCGGCGCGGGCCTCGCCGATGGCGCGGTAACGCGCCAGCATCGCGTCGGCGCCGTGGCAGAGCGCGATCTCCGGATTGACCGGCAGGCCCCAGGACTCGTAGGCCTCCAGCACGCCGCTGTGGGTCTGCGCAGGAAGCTGCGAGACCTCGCCCCAGGCATAGAGGAAGATCTTCAGCGGTCGGGCGGCGGTGACCGTGACGTCGAGCTGGCGCAGGGAACCGGCGGCGGCGTTGCGCGGGTTGGCGAAACGCGCCTCGCCCGCGGCCTCGCGGGTTTCGTTGAGGGTGAAGAAGTCGTCGCGGCGCAGGTAGACCTCGCCGCGCACCTCGATGACGTCGGGGATGTTGCTGCCCGTGAGCGTCTCGGGCACGCCGTCGATGGTCGCGACATTGGCGGTGATGTCCTCGCCCTCGCTGCCGTCGCCGCGGGTGGCGGCGCGCACGTAACGGCCGTTCTCGTAGCGGATCGAGACGGCCAGGCCGTCGATCTTGGGCTCGGCGACGACGGCGATGTCGTCCTCCTCCTTGAGCCCCAGGAAACGGCGAATACGTTCGAGGAAATCGACGACATCCTCGTCGGCAAAGGCGTTGCCGAGCGAGAGCATGGGCACGCTGTGGCGCAGGGTGCGGAAGCCCGAGGCGACGCGGGCGCCGACCCGCCTGCTCGGGCTGTCGTCGCGCACCAGTTCGGGAAAACGCTGCTCGATCGCCTCGTTGCGCTGGCGCAGGGCGTCGTAGTCGGCATCGCTGATCTCGGGGTCGTCCCTGCCGTGATACCGCTCGTCGTGATGGGCGATCTCGCCGGCAAGACGCTCCAGTTCGCCGGCGGCCTCGACCTGCGTGAGATCGGCGACGGGTTTCTCGCGCACCTCCGCCTTCATGCGGCACCTGCCTTGAGCAGGCTGGCGGCGGCGGCGCGCGCCTCGTCGGTGATGGTGGCTCCGGCAAGCATGCGGGCGAGTTCCTCGCGGCGGGCATCGGCATCGAGCGGCACGGCATCGGTGGCGGCACTCCTGCGGCCGCTGGTCTTGACGATGCGGATGTGGCTGGCGGCACGCGCGGCGACCTGGGGGGCGTGGGTGACGACCAGGACCTGGGCGCTCTGCCCCAGCTTCTGCAGGCGCTCGCCCACGGCATCGGAAACCGCGCCGCCGATGCCGCTGTCGATCTCGTCGAAGACCAGGGTGCGGCTGCCGGCGGTACCCGCGGCGACGACCTTGAGCGCCAGCATGAAGCGCGAGAGTTCGCCGCCCGAGGCGATGCGGTTGAGCGGGCCGGCCGGGCCGCCGGGGTTGGTCGCGACCTGGAAGAGCACCCGCTCGGCGCCCTCGCGGCCGCGGTCCTGCGCGTCGAGAAGCTGCAGCGTCGTCTCGAAACGCGCCTTGTCCATGCGCAGGGGGGCGAGTTCGCCGGCCACGGCCTTGTCGAGCCGGGTCGCGGCCTTGCGCCGGGCGGCAGAAAGCCTGTCGCAGGCGGCATCGAAGGCGGCGCGGGCCACATCGGCCTGCCCCGCCAGGCGCACCAGCGAACCCTCGCGGTCCTCCAGGGCGGCCAGTTCGCCGGCCAGGCGCTGGCGCACCTCCGGCAGTTGCGCGACCGTGGTGTTGTGGCGCCGGGCGGCGCCGCGCAGGGCAAAGAGACGTTCCTCGGTGGCTTCCAGGCGACCGGCATCGGCATCGAGATCGCGCCCGACGCGGGCGATGCCCTCCTGGGCCTCGTTGACCTCGAGCAGGGCGCGGTCGAGCGCGGCCAGGGCCTCCTCGAGCGCGCCGCCGGCAACCTCGCGCACACGCGCCAGTTCGGCCGAGGCATGGCGCAGGCGCCGCTCCGGGCCGTCGTTTTCCTCCAGCGCTTCCCCGGCGGCGGCAAGGGCGGCGGCAATCTTCTGGGCATTGCCCAGGCGCGAGCGCAGCGCGGCCAGTTCCTCCTCCTCGCCGGGCACCGGCTCGAGCGCATCGAGTTCCTCGACCTGGCCGCGCAGCAGGCCCTCGCGTTCGGCCAGGCGATCGGCATCGGCTTGCATGGCGGCCAGCCGGTCGCGCGCCTGGGCCCAGGCGGCATGGGCCTCGGCGACGGCGGCACGCAGCGCGCCATGGCCGCCGTAGCCGTCGAGGATGGTGCGGTGGGCCTCGGGCCGCAGCAGGTCGCGCTGGTCGTGCTGGCCGTGGACCTCGACCAAGGCGGCACCGAGCTGGGCAAGCAGGGCGACGCCGACGGGGTCGTCGTTGACGAAGGCACGGCTGCGCCCGTCGGCACCGACCTGGCGGCGCACGACGATCTGCCCGCTGCAGGCGATGCCGGCCGCTTCCAGCAGGGCGACCGCCTCGTGATCGGCCGCGACCTCGAAGACGGCCGCGACCGTGGCGCGTTCGGCGCCGGTCCGCACGAGGCTTGAATCGGCGCGCTGGCCGGTCGCCAGGCCAAGGGCATCGAGCAGGATGGACTTGCCCGCGCCGGTCTCGCCGGTCAGCGCGGTCAGGCCCGCACCCAGTTCCAGGGAAACCGCGTCGATGACGGCAAGGTCGCGGACGTCAAGCGAGACGAGCATGGTTGCCGCCTGCCACCGGGTTCAGCTCTCGACGTCCGTCATCACGGTGATGTCGGAGTTCTCGTTGCGCTGCGGGATCAGGCCATGCTGGGCGAGCAGATCGAAGGCGTTCTCGTACCAGGCGCTGCCCGGGAAGTTGTAGCCCAGCACGGCGGCGGCGTTCTGCGCCTCCTTGACCACGCCCAGGGCGAGGTAACACTCGACCGTGCGCAGCAGCGCCTCGGGCACGTGGCTGGTGGTCTGGTAGTCGATCAGGACCTTGTGGAAGCGGTTGATCGCGCCGACGTACTCCTCGCGGCCCTGGTACCAGCGGCCGATGTCCATCTCCTTGCCCGCCAGGTGGTCCTGGGTCAGCTCGACCTTGAGCGTGGCGTCGCGGCCGTATTCGGAATCGGGATAGAGCCGCAGCACCTCCATGAAGGCGTTCTGGGCAAGCTGGGTCATGCGCTGGTCGCGCTTCACGTCCGAGATCTGCTCGTAATAGGACTGGCCGATCAGGTAGTAGGCATAGGCCGCATCGGAATTGCCCGGATGGAGCTGGATGAAGCGGTCGGCGGTGAGGATCGCCTCGTCGTAGTTGTTGTTCCGGTAGTAGGCGAAGGCGGCCATGACCTGGGCCCGGGTCGCCCACTGGCTGTAGGGGTGCTGGCGTTCGACCTCGTCGAACTCCTTGGCTGCCTCGGAGTAGTTGCCGGCCTCGAGCAGGTTGAGGGCATTGTTGTAGATGTCCTCGACCGGACGCTCGATATAGGGCTCGGGCTCGGCAGCGCAGGCGCCCAGCCAGAGTGCGGCCGCAACGGCGGCAGCCGAGGTCAGAGCCCGCAACGCACGCACCATCAGGGGCATCTCCATTCAGGGTTGGGGAACGATTCGGCGCAAGATAGCACCGCTAACGGGGGAGCGCACCGATCAGGTCGGGCAGCCGGGCCATGTCGGAGAACAGCCCGCAGGCGCCGAGATCGGCCAGCCGGCGGCCGTGGTCGGGCCCGCAATGGCCGCCGCCGGTGAAACCCAGCACGTCCATGCCGGCGGCACGGGCGGCCTGGACGCCGGCGGTGCTGTCCTCGATCACGATGCAGTCGTCCGGCGCAGCGCCCATGGTCGCGGCGGCATGCAGGAAGAGGTCGGGCGCGGGTTTGCCGTTCTCAACCATGGCCGCACTGAAGACGCGGCCGTCGAAATGCGGCCACAGCCCGGTCAGCCCCAGGGTATGGCGCAGGCGGTCGGGCGAACTGCTGGAGGCGACGCAGTCGGACCAGCCGGCGGCCTGGACAGCAGCCAGGGCGGCCTCGATGCCGGCGATGGGCTGGAGTTTCTCGGTGAAGGCCGCCATCAGGCGCTCGTGGGCATCCTCGACGAAACCGTCCGGCAGGGGCCGTCCGATATGGGCCTCGAGAATGGCGAACATCGAGGCACCCGAAAGCCCGATGAAGTCGCGCGCGATATCCTCGGGCGTGCAGGGATAACCCACGGCCGTGAGATCCTCGGCATCAAGACGACAGGCGATCAACTCGCTGTCGATCAGGACACCGTCGCAGTCGAAGATCACAAGGGGCATGTCGGCCGGATCAAGGGTGCCGCCGGGGCAGCAGGGACGGTCACGCCGTGGCGGCGAGCGGCAGTTCGGGCCAGTCGGAAGCGGCGGCGCCGCTGTCCCAGCACCAGGCATCGTCGGCGGCGAACAGGGCGCGCAGCAGGCGCACGTTCAGCGCATGGCCCGAGCAGTAACCCTCGAAGGCGCCGATGATCGGGGCGCCGGCCAGGGCCAGGTCGCCGACCGCATCGAGCACCTTGTGGCGGGCGAACTCGTTGTGGAAGCGCAGGCCGCCCTCGTTCATCACCTTGTCGCCGTTGACGACGACGGCGTTGTCGAGCGAACCGCCCAGGGCTAGGCCGTTGGCGCGCAGGCCGTCGACCTCCTCCATCAGGCCGAAGGTGCGCGCGCGGGCGACCTCGTCCTTGAAGGTCGCCAAGGTCATGACGAAGCCGGCACGCTGGCGCGCGATGCGCGCGTTGTCGTAGACGATCTCGCAGGCGATCGAACGCAGGCGCGAGGGACGCAGCGTGGCGCGCTTGTCGCCATCGGTGACCGCGACCTCGCGCAGCACGCGCATCGAGCGGCGCGGCGCGGCGCATTCGACGATGCCGGCGCATTCGATGAGGAAGACGAAGGCTTCCGCGCTGCCGTCCATGATCGGCAGTTCGGGGCCGGAAACCTCGACCAGGGCATTGTCGATGCCGCAGCCCGAGAGGGCCGCCATGACATGCTCGACGGTCGCAAGCGTCGCACCCGAGGCATTCTTCAGGGTCGTGCACAGGAAGGTGTCGGCGACGAGGTCGTAACGCGCCGGGAACAGGCGGGCGCCGTTGCTGAGATCGGTGCGCTCGAACAGGATGCCCGTATCCGGTGCGGCCGGACGCAGGGTCATCGAAGCCTTCTCGCCCGAGTGCAGGCCGATGCCGTTGCACGAAATGGCGGTCTTGAGGGTGGTCTGTCTGGCGCCAGTCACGCGGGATACCGTTGTCCGTCGCTGTGGCCGCTCGGGCGGCCGGTTGAGCCGGGAGCGGCCCTTTGAAGAAGGTTAACGACTCGCCTGCCTTATGGTTTCTTGATTCCCCCGAAACGGGGTGAGGGCGAGCGCCTCGGGAACAGGTTGTAACAAGCCGGTCCCGAGGCGCTCAAGTCACTCTTTCTTTCAGGATGTTTCAGCGCAAAACAGTCCTGATTTCACGCACTTAGTTAGCCTGACGACGCAGGAACGCAGGGATGTCGAGAACGTCGTCGTCGACCGGCTGCACTTCCATCCTCGCCTCGGCCTGCGGCGCGGCCTGGGGGGCCGGACGCGGAGCGGGCTGGGGTGCCGCCGGGGCCGGCCGCTGGGGTGCCGCCTGCTGGATCTCTGGCTCATGGCGGGCCGTCTCGCGATGGCGATTCTGGCCGGTCATGCGCTCGAACAGGCTGGGCTTGCGCTGTTCCCTGGCGCCGTTGTTGGCGAGTGCCGCCGCCCCCATGGGATCGGCCTGCTGGGGCTGGGCCACGGGCTTGCGCGGCGCCGCAACGGGAGCCTCGGGGATGAAGCTGCCGCCGTCGGCGGTCTCGGTCTCCGCCTCGGGCCGCGTATCGGTACGACCCAGGAAGGAGAAGGCACGGGGCGCCGCCGCCGGAGCGGGCTGGGCCACGGCCTGGGGAGCAGGCTGGGGCGCGACGGCAACCGGCTCGGGCGCCGGATTGTCGGCGACCTCCTGCATCCGGGCCTCCTCCTGGGCGATCGCCGAGGTGTCGAGGGCAAGGGCGTGCTGGCCCTGGACCTTGGCGGCAACGACGTTGGCCGCCATGGGTGCGGGTGCCGCGACCCGCTGGCCCTGGCCGCCGGCGATGGCGGTCAGTGCCGGCCGGCCGACCGGATTGGCGACCATGCCCTCGGCCTCGATGCCCGTGGCAACGAGCGAGACGCGCATGGAGCCGTTCATGGTCTCGTCGAACGCGGCGCCGAAGATGATGTTGGCGTCGGGATCGACCTCCTCGCGGATGCGGTTGGCCGCTTCGTCGACCTCGAACAGGGTCATGTCGGAGCCGCCGGTGATGTTGATGAGCACGCCGCGCGCGCCCTTCATCGAGACCTCGTCGAGCAGCGGGTTGGCGATGGCGGCCTCGGCGGCCTCCAGCGCGCGACGCTCGCCCTCGGCCTCGCCGGTGCCCATCATGGCCTTGCCCATCTCGCTCATCACGGTACGCACGTCCGCGAAGTCTAGGTTGATCAGGCCGGGCTGGACCATCAGGTCGGTGACGCCGCGGACGCCGGCGTGCAGCACGTCGTCGGCCAGCTTGAACGCATCCGCGAAGGTCGTCTTGTCGTTGGCGACGCGGAACAGGTTCTGGTTGGGGATGATGATCAGGGTGTCGACGAACTGCTGCAGCTCGCGCAGGCCTTCCTCGGCCAGACGCATGCGCAGGGCACCCTCGAAGTGGAACGGCTTGGTCACGACGCCGACCGTGAGCATGCCCTGCTCGCGCGCGGCACGCGCCACGACCGGGGTGGCACCGGTGCCGGTGCCGCCGCCGAGACCGGCGGTGACAAAGACCATGTGGGAGCCGATGAGCTGCTCCATGATCTCTTCCATGGCCTCCTCAGCCGCGGCCTTGCCGATGTCGGGACGCGAGCCAGCGCCCAACCCTTGCGTGATCGAGACGCCGAGCTGGATGCGCCGCTCGGCCTCCGAATGGGCCAGAGCCTGCGCGTCGGTGTTGGCGACGACGAAATCGACGCCGTTCAACCCGCTCGCAATCATGTTGTTGACCGCGTTACCGCCGGCGCCACCGACGCCGATGACGGTGATGCGCGGCTTCAGGCATTGGGTTTCGGGCAACCCGAGATTGATGGTCATTCCTTAAGCCTCCAGCGCTTGAGTGACTGCCCTTTAACCGACGGCCCGCCCGTCGACATAAAAGGAACCCCGCAGGGCATTGCGGAACCTCCTCATCACAAATTCTCCCTGAGCCACTGGCCGAGGCGGCCGAAACGGCTGAAGAGGCCGCCGGCGTTCTGCCACTGGGCAATGTCGATCTCCGTGTTCTCGCGGCCGCGCGCGGCATGGCGCAGCAGGCCGGCGCAGGTCGCAAAGGCCGGGCCCGAGGTCGCCTGGGCGAGGCCCTTGAGCCAGAGCGGCTGGCCGACGCGGACCTGCTTGGCGAGGATGTGGCCGACGAGGTCGCGCGCGCCGTGCAGTTGCGCGGCGCCGCCGGTCAGCACCAGGCGGCGGCCGCCCAGCTTGTCGAGGCCGGCGGCGGCAAGGCGCGTGCGCACCATCTCCACGGTCTCCTCGATGCGCGGACGGATGATGCTGGTGAGCATCGAACGGGGCACCTGGTTGATACCCGAACCCTCGGCCTCGCCGATCAGCGGCACGTCGATCATCTCGCGGTCGTCGTCACTGCAGCCCAGGGCGCTGCCGTAGAGCGTCTTCAGGCGCTCGGCCTTCTCAGCCGGGGTCGACAGGACACGCGCGATGTCGTTGGTGACGTGCTGGCCGCCGACGGGAACCATGTCGACGTGGATGCAGTCGCCATCGAAGAAAACCGCCACTGAGGTCGTGCCGCCGCCCATGTCGAGCACCGTGACGCCAAGATCCATCTCGTCCTTGACGAGCGAGGCGAGCGCCGAGGCATAGGGGTTCGAGACGCGGCCGGCGACATCGAGATGGCAGCGCGCGACGCAGGTCTCCAGGTTGGCCAGCGGCCCGTCGGCCACGGTGACCAGATGGACGTTGACGCCCAGGCGATCGCCGACCATGCCGCGGGGATCGCGGATGCCACGGTTGCCGTCGATCGAGTAGCCGACCGGCATGGCGTGGATCACGGCGCGTTCGGTGGTGTCGATCGCCTGGCGGCTGTGCTGCATGACGCGGCGCAGATCGGCATCGCCCACGGCGTGACCGGCAATCGTGACGTCGACCGCGACGGAGCGCGAGCGCGGCTGGCCGCCCGAGACGTTGAGCCAGACCTGGCGCAGGGTCTCGCCCGCCATCTCCTCGGCAGCGTTGACGGCCGCGGCGATCGACTGCTCGGCGGCCTCCATGTTGACGATGGTGCCCGCCTGGATGCCGCGCGAGGCCTGGCAGCCGATGCCGACGACGCGCAGGCCGCCGTTTTCGTCGGCGCGCGCGACGAAACACGCCGTCTTGGTGCTGCCGACATCGATGGCCGCGATGGGACCCAGGCTCGTCACGTGGTTCTCCTCATGTGTCCTCGCCCTCGACCTCGGCCAGGGCCATACGGGCCTGGGCGTCGGGCGTCAGGCGCAGTACCAGCCGGTCGGGCAGGCGCAGGTCGACGGACTGGACGTCGCGCGCCAGCAGTTGTTCGGAGCGGTCGAGATCGACCAGCATGGTCCATGCGCCGGCGAGGTCCTCCTCCGGCATCTGGACCTCGATGCCGTCGTCGAGCTTGAGGTTCCAGCGCCGGCTGCCGACACGCACCGCGGCGGTGACGCGGGTGCTGAGATCAGGGGTGCGAGCCATGACCGCGAGCAGGTCTGCGGCCATGACCGGAGCATCGGGGCCAACGACCAGGAGCAGCTCGGGGAAGTCGCGCGGCCGGGCGCCGTCGATCACCTGGCCATCGACATCGACCACGGCGACGCTGCCGCCGTTCTGCCAGACGGCGAGCGGGCGGCGCTCGACGATGCGCACCAGGAGGGTATCGGGCAGGCGCCGTTCGACGGTGACCTCGCGGATCCACGGCAGGGCGCCGACACGGGCCCGGGCGGTGGCGATCTCGACGCCGAGGATGGGTGCCCCGACCTCGACGCCAAGGGCGTCGATCAGCGACTGGCGGTCGGTGCGCACGCGCCCGTCGACCAGCACGCGTTCAACCGAGAGCCCGGCATCGGCGGTGACGGCATCGAAGATGCGCGCGGCGGCGTCGATGCGCTGCTGGCCGATGCCGCCCAGCACGACCCAGCCGCCCAGCACCAGCGCCGCCAGCAGGGGCAGGCCGACCGGCAGCGCACGCAGCAGGTGGCGGCGCCAGAGCATGGCCGGCCCGCGCTCGCGCGCGGGAGCCTTGGCCTTCCTGGACTGATTGCCGATCAGGCGTCGCATCGTGCGTGCTCCACCATCCAGGAAACCAGCGTGCCGAAACTCATGCCGTGATGGGACGCCTGCTCGGGCACGAGCGAGGTCGGCGTCATGCCGGGCTGGGTGTTGATCTCGAGCAGGCAGAGCCGGCCCGGCTCGCCCGCGGTGTCGTCGTAGCGGAAGTCGGCGCGCGTGGCGCCGCGGCAGCCCAGGGCCCGGTGTGCGCTCAGGGCATGGTCGAGCGCCGCCTGGTAGGCCTCGGCGTGGATCGGCGCGGGCACGACATGGCGCGAGCCGCCGGGAGCATACTTGGCGCGGTAGTCGTAGAACCCCTCGTCGGTGACGATCTCGGTGACGGCGAGCGCGCGGTCGCCCATGACGGCCACGGACAGTTCGCGGCCGGGCACGTAGGCCTCGACCATGACCTCGTCGCCGTGTTCGAAGTCCTCGGCCAGAAGGCGGTCGTCGTTGTCCTGGCGCAGCACCAGGCGGACGCCGACGCTGGAACCCTCGCGGTTGGGCTTGACCACGAAGGGACGCTCGAGCGGCGCGGTGCGGCCCAGCATCGCGCGCGTCACGACCACGCCCTCGGCGCAGGGAATGCCGGCACCGGCGAAGACGTGCTTGGCGACGTCCTTGTTCATGGCCAGGGCCGAGGCGAGCGGGCCCGAATGGGTATAGGGCAGGCCCATGACCTCGAGCAGGCCCTGGATGCAGCCGTCCTCGCCCCAGCGGCCGTGCAGGGCGTTGAAGACGACATCGGGCCGCGGGTCGAGCGCGGCCAGCGTGCAGGCGATGTCGCGACCGGCATCGATGCGCGTCACCGTGTAGCCCTCGGCCTCCAGCGCATCGGCGCAGGCGCGGCCGCTGACCAGCGAAACCTCGCGCTCGGCACTCCAGCCGCCCATCAGCACGACGACATGGCTGCTCATGCCACACCTCCGCGGCCCGGGCGGACGCCGACGCGACGGATCTCCCAGTCGAGGCGGATGCCGGTGGCATCGAGGACACGGCGGCGCACCTCCTCGCCGAGCTCCTCGAGTTCGGTGGCGGTGGCGCTGCCGGTGTTGATCAGGAAGTTGCAGTGCTGCTCGCTGACCATGGCGTCGCCGCGGCGCAGGCCGCGGCAGCCGGCGCGATCGATCAGTTCCCAGGCCTTGTGGCCCGGCGGGTTCTTGAAGGTGCTGCCGCCTGTGCGCGCACGCACGGGCTGGGTCTCCTGGCGGGCGGCCTGGATCTCGGCCATGCGCTGCTGGATCGCCGCGGCGTCTCCGGGACGGCCGCGCAGGGTCGCCCGGGTGAAGATCCAGCCTTCCGGCACGCTGCTGGCGCGGTAGGTGTGGCCCAGGTGTTCGGGATAGAGCGTATGGCAGCCGCCGCGCGGGTCGACCGCACGGGCCTCGACCAGCACGTCCCTGAGTTCATCGCCGTAGGCGCCCGCGTTCATGCGCACCGCACCGCCGATGGTGCCGGGCACGCCGACGAGGAACTCCAGGCCGCAGAGAGCGGCCTCGGCAGCGACACGCGCGACGTTGAGATCGAGCGCGCCGGCACCGGCAACGACCCGTTCGCCCTCGACCGCGACACCGGCAAAGCCGCGTCCCAGGCGGATGACGACGCCGGGCACGCCACCGTCGCGCACCAGCAGGTTGGAGCCGACACCGATGACCGTGACCGGCAGGTCGAGCGGCCGGTGCGCCATGAAGGTGGCAAGATCCTCCTCGTCGGCCGGACGGAACAGCACCTCGGCCTTGCCGCCGACGCGGAACCAGGTGGTCGCGGCGAGATCGGCATGGCTGCGGTAGGTGCCGCGCACGACCGGCAGGCGGGTGAGAAGATCGTTTGCCACGGCGGCCATCACGACGCCTCCGCAACGGATCCGGAGGCCTTGAGCGCGCGCAGGTCGGCAGGCAGGGCATTGGCCCAGGCGCTGATCGAGCCGGCACCCAGGCAGATCACGGCATCGCCGGCCACGGTCAGGCGCGCGACCAGGGCCGGCAGCTCGGCCGGATCGACAAGGGATTCGACGTGGCGGTGGCCGCGGGCGCGCAAGGCCTCGACGAAGTGTTCGCGGTCGATGCCGGGCACGGGCGTCTCGCCGGCCGGATAGACATCGGCCACGATCACCGTGTCGGCATCGTTGAAGCAGGTGCAGAAGTCGTCCCACAGGGCCCGCAGGCGCGAGAAGCGGTGCGGCTGGACGACGGCGACGACACGGCTCTGGAAGGCCTCGCGCGCGGCGCCGAGCACGGCCGAGATCTCCACCGGATGATGGCCGTAGTCGTCGATCACGGTGACGCCGCCGACCTCGCCGGTGCGGGTGAAGCGGCGCTTGACGCCGCCGAAGCAGGCCAGCGCTTCGGCCAGGACCTTGTCGGGGATGCCCAGTTCCTGGGCGACGACGACACAGGTCAGCGCATTGGTGACGTTGTGCTGGCCCCACATCGGTAGGTAGAGGCCCTTGATCGTGCGCGCCTTGCGCGTGACGCGATCGGTCAGCACGGCATCGAAGCTGTAGCCGCCGTTGCACAGCTTGAGGTTGGCGCCGCGCACGTCGGCCTGCTGGGAAAGCCCGTAGGTGACGATGCGGCGGTCGGTGACGCGCCCGACCAGGGCCTGCACCTCGGGATGGTCGATGCACAGCGCGGCAAAGCCGTAGAACGGGATGTTGCCGACAAAGGCGTCGTAGGCATGGCGCATGTCGTCGAAGGTGCCGTAGTGCTCCAGGTGTTCGGGATCGATGTTGGTGACGATCACCGCGGTCGCCGGCAGGCGCAGGAAGCTGCCATCGGATTCGTCGGCCTCGACGACCATCCACTCGCCCTCGCCCAGGCGCGTGTTGGAGCCATAGGCGTTCACGATGCCGCCGTTGATCACGGTGGGGTCGATGCCGGCCTGGTCGAGCAGCCAGCCGATCATCGACGTCGTGGTCGTCTTGCCATGGGTGCCGCCGACGGCGATGGCGCGCTTCAGCCGCATCAGCTCGCCCAGCATCTCGGCGCGGCGCACCACGGGAATCCAGCGGCGGCGGGCGTCCTCGACCTCCGGGTTGCCGCCCTTGACGGCCGAGGAGGTGACGACGACCGCGGCCTCGCCGACGTTCTCGGCGGCGTGCCCGATGGCGACCGCGATGCCGAGATCGCGCAGGCGCAGCACGTTGGCGCTCTCGGCGACGTCGCTGCCGGTGACGCGGTAGCCCAGGTTGTGCAGGACCTCGGCAATACCGCTCATGCCAATGCCGCCGATGCCGACGAAATGGATGGGGCCGAGATCGGCCGGACGCTGTCTCATGCCGCGGCCTCCGTGATCGCGGGACCATGGTTGCCGTTGGCCGGAATCAGGCGCTCGACGGCATCGGCCAGGGCGCTGGCCGCGGCCGGGCGGCCCCGGCGATGGGCCGCGGCAGCGGCCTCGACGAGCTGGCGCGGACAGGCGACCAGGGCTTCCAGACGGGCCGCCAGGGCCTCGGCGGTGAAGGCCTGCTCGGGCATCAGCCAGGCGGCGCCGTCGGCTTCGGCGGCGCGCGCGTTGGCGCTCTGGTGGTCGTCGGTGGCGAAGCGGTAGGGCACCAGCAGCGCGGGGCGGCCGGCGGCACCCAGTTCGGCGACCGTCGAGGCGCCCGAGCGGCAGATCACGAGCTGGGCGGCATCCAGGCGCTGGGCCATATCGCCGAAGAAAGGCGCGATCTCGGCGGCGACGCCGAGGCGTTCGTAGGTCTGCGACACCGCCGCGACATCCTCGGGGCGGCACTGCTGGACCAGCACGAAACGCTGGCGGGCGCCCGCGGGAAGAGATTCTAGGGTGGCCGGGACGACCTGGCTGAGGATGCGCGCACCCTGGCTGCCGCCGAAGACCAGGACACGCAGCCGGCCGTCGCCATTGGGCGCGCGGTAGGTGCCGCGGTGCAGGGCGGCGATGTCGGAACGCACGGGATTGCCGGTCAGCATCGTGCGGGCGGCCTGGGCGGCATCGAGCCCGGCGGTCGCCTCGAAGGAGGTCGCGATCAGGTCGACGCGCCCGGCCAGCAGCCGGTTGGCGCGGCCCAGCACGGCATTCTGCTCGTGAATCACGGTGCGGATGCCCAGGCGCCGGGCGGCATAAAGCGGCGGGACGGTCGGATAACCGCCGAAGCCGACGACGGCGCAGGGGCGCAGGCGGCGCAGCAGGCTGCGCGCTTCGAAGGTGCCGATCAGCAGGTCGACCGCACCCGAAACCTTGCCCGCAAGGCTGCGGCCCGACAGTGCCGAGGCGCGCAGGCGATGGACCGGCATGCCGGAAAGGCCATCGGCAATGTCGCCGCCGCGCCGGTCGGTCACCGCGACCACCGCGCGGCCGCGCCCGAGCAGTTCCTCGGCCAGGGCACGCGCGGGAAAGAGATGCCCGCCGGTGCCGCCGGCGGCGATGATGACGGGGCCGCTCATGCCGAGCGCCCTTGTTCGGGCCGGCGCCGCGTCAGCGCCAGGATGAAGCCGACGCAGATCGCAACCGAGATCAGCGACGAACCGCCGTAGGAAATGAACGGCAGGGTCATGCCCTTGGACGGCAGCAGATGCAGCGACACGCCCATGTTGATGATCGCCTGCACCGAGAACTGGATCAGCAGGCCGGCGACGGCAAGCATGACGAAGAGATCCTTCTCCTGCGACATGCGGTTGAAGCCGTGCAGCGCAATGAAGGCAAACAGCCCGAGCAACAACAGGCAGGCAAACAGCCCGAACTCCTCGCCTGCCACGGCGAACACGAAGTCCGAATGGGCATCGGGCAGGATGCTCTTGATGACACCTTCGCCGGGGCCCCGGCCAAACAGCCCGCCCGCCTCGAACGCGCGGATGGCCGTATCGACCTGAAAGGTGTCCGCAGTCTCGGGGTTGAGAAAGCCGTCAATGCGCTCGGTGACGTGCGGCAGCAAGAGGTAGGCCCCGATCACGCCGCCGACAGCGAGCAGGCCGAGGCCCACGACGAAAATGAGGGGCAGGCCGGCCAGGAACAGCTGGCCGCCCCAGATTGTAAGAACCGTCACCGTCATGCCGAAATCGGGCTGCCAGATGAGCAGTCCCGCGACCATGGCGGCAAGAAACGCCGACACCCAGTAGCCGGGGAAACCTGGCGTGCGTTTCGCTTCCGAAAACAGCCAGGCAGCCACGACCGCAAAGGCCGGCTTGACGAACTCCGAAGCCTGCAGTGAAAAGGCGCCGATCGAGATCCAGCGGCGTGCCCCCTTGATCTCATTCCCGATGATCGGCGTCACCACCAGCATGACGACGGACAGCACGAAGATCGCAACGGCAGCGCGTCTGACCCCACGAGGCGACAACAGCGATACGGCGAGCAGCAGCCCGACCGCAGGCACCAGAAAGACGAAGTGCCTGCGGACGAAGTGGAACGCATCGGCACCGATGCGCTCGGCCACAGGCGGGCTGGCCGCCATGATCAGCACCACGCCCGAAAGCATGAGTGTGATCACGGCAGCCAGGGTCCACCTGTCGACCGTCCACCACCACCGCCCGAGTACGCTGCGGTCCGTGCGGGCAAACGTTGTCATGCGCTAACGTCGACCTCCGCCCTCAGGACTTCTTCTTGGCGGCGGCCTTCTTGGCCGGAGCCTTCTTGGCCGGAGCCTTCTTGGCCGGGGCCTTCTTGGCCGGAGCC
>JAQCLG010000088.1 GCA_027592745.1 Pseudomonadota bacterium
CACGCTCGCGAAGATCATTGGAAAGAACCCGACCCATCAATGCTGACCTCCTCTCCAGACAGCATCTTGAATCACATCCAGAACACCTCGGGAATCCCCATTCGATTCCCCACAAACAGGAAACGCTCTAGAGATCGACCGCCACGGCGGGCGCCAGTTCGGCCAGGCGCGCGTCGATCGCCGCGGCATCAGGCAGCGAAGGCATGGCCCCGTGGGCAAGGCAGGCCAGGGCCCCTGCTACGGAGGCTGCGCGCAGGGCGTCGGCCATGGCCATGCCGTTGTCGAGCGCTGCCGCCAGCGTGCCGGTGAAGGCATCGCCCGCGCCCACGGTATCGACCGGTTCGACGGCAAGACAGCCGATCTGCCAGCAGCCTTCCGGCGTCACCGCCAGCGCGCCGCGCGCACCCAGCGTCACCACGGTCGAAAGCCCGTGGACCTTGCGCAGGCGCAGGGCGACGGCCCGGGCATCCCGGGCATCCAGCCCGATGGCGTGGGCGACGGCCTCGGCCTCGCCCTCGTTGACCACCAGCAGGTCCATGGTCTCGGGCATCACCGGCCCGGCCGGCGCAGCGTTCACGATGACGTACTTGCCCGCACGTTTGGCCCGCCCCGCCAGGGTGAAGACCTCGCGCAGGGGCGTTTCCATCTGCATCAGCACGGTCGAGCAGGCTGCGAGCATGGCGTCGTCGACCTGTTCGTGGCTGGCCGAGGCGTTGGCCCCCACGGCGACGACGATCTGGTTCTCGCCGTCGTCGGCAACACAGACCACGGCGACACCCGTGGGTGCGTTGACCGGCTCGATCGGCCGGGTATCGACCCCGGCCGCCGAGACGATCTCGAGCAGTTCGTCGCCGAAGGCATCGCGCCCGACGCAGCCGACCATTACGACATCGGCCCCGGCGCGCGCAGCCGCAACCGCCTGGTTGGCGCCCTTGCCGCCGGGTGCGGTGGCATGCGCCGGCGAAAGCACGGTCTCGCCCGGCCGCGGCAGATGCGGCACGGGTACGATGAGGTCCATGTTGAGCGAGCCGAAGACGAGGATCATGGCAGGGCTCCGCTCAGCCGGGGCGCAACCATGTCATGGTCCCACACAGGAAAGGAGAGAACGCTGGCCTGCCTCAGCAGTCCAGCGTCATGTCGCGTTCCCACTGTGTCAGGTGACGGTTGTACTCGTTCCACTCGCGCGCCTTCATCTTGATGTAGGCATCGACCGTCTCGTCGCCCCAGGCCGAGCGCAGCAGGCCGGACTTCTCGGTCTGGCGCAGGGCGTCGAGCAGGTTGAGCGGCAGGCGCTTGACGTTCATCTTGGCGAGGTCGGAGTTGCGCCGGACCTCGTACATGTTGATGTCGAGCCGCTTGCCCGGATCGGTCTTGTTGGCCATGCCGTCGAGGCCGGCGGCAAGCACCGCCGCCTGGCACAGGTAGGGGTTGGTCGCACCGTCCATCAGGCGCAGTTCGAAGCGGCCGGGATCGGGGATGCGGATCATGTGCGTGCGGTTGTTGCCCGTGTAGCTGATCGTGTTGGGCGCCCAGGTCGCACCCGAGGACGTCACCGAGGCATTGATCCGCTTGTAGCTGTTGACCGTGGGGTTGAAGACCGAGGTCAGGCCCTCGGCATGGGCCAGGATGCCGCCCAGGAAGTGATAACCGAGCTTGGAGATGCCCAGTTCGCCCTTGGGATCGTGGAACAGGTTCTTCTTGCCCGACTCGTCCCAGACGCTGACATGGGCGTGGCAGCCGTTGCCGGTCAGGTGCATGAACGGCTTGGGCATGAAGGTCGCGCGCAGGCCGTGTTTCTCGGCGATCGACTTGACCATGAACTTGAAGAAGGTGTGGCGGTCGGCCGTGATCAGGGCGTCGTCGTAGTTCCAGTTCATCTCGAACTGGCCGTTGGAATCCTCATGGTCGTTCTGGTAGGGGCCCCAGCCCAGCTCCAGCATGGCATCGCAAATCTCGGAGACGACGTCGTAGCGGCGCATCAGGGCCTGCTGGTCGTAGCAGGGCTTGGCCGCGGTATCGCGCGCATCGGAGATGTCCGAACCGTCGGGATTGATCAGGTGGTACTCGCATTCCACGCCGGTCTTCATGCGATAGCCCGACTTGGCCGCCCTGGCGATCATGCGGCGCAGCACGTTGCGCGGACCCTGGCCAACCTCCTTGCCCGACATCATCAGGTTGGAGGGCACCCAGGCGACCTCCTTCTTCCAGGGCAGCTGGATCATGGCGTCCATGTCGGCCATGCCGAACATGTCCGGGTGGGCGGGCGTCATGTCGAGATAGGTCGAGAAGCCGGCAAACCCGGCGCCGTCGGTCGCGATCGTGTCGATCGCCGCGGCCGGGACCAGCTTGGAGCGCGAGACGCCGCCCAGGTCCGAATAGCTGATGAGGAAGTACTTGATGCCCTTGGCCTTCGCCATCTGCGCAAGGCTCTGCTTTTCGGCCGCACGTGCCATGGATTGCCCCCTGGGAATAAATCTTGAACCGGATGGGCGGAACTCTAGCGCCGGTTTTTGATGATTGCACCCCAAAGGGTGAGGCCCCTCAACGTTTCCCTCTCCTTGTCATTCTCCGCGAAAGCGCAGGATCCATGCTGTGGCCTGGAAGCCGGTGCGCCCTTTGCCGTTGTGCGCCTCTCTGCGTCACAGCATGGACCCTGCGCGTTCGCGGAGGGTGACAGGTTGGGGGAGCCGAGAGCCTAGAACCGCTCCTCGCCCGTCCGGCGCCCTGCGTCGGGAAAGTCCCGGTAGAGCGCGAAAAACACGCCCTCGACCTTGGAGTTCACCGCATGGTGCAGCCCCTCGACCGGATCGGTGCGCGCCGAAACCGCGCCGAACGCCTCGTCCATCTGCGCCATGCCGTCGAAATCGATGGTGATGTGCCATTCTGGCAGGTTGGGATGGCCCAGCCCCAGCTTGCGCCGGGTCAGCCGGTAGCCCGCGATGCGGCCCTCGTCCCTGAGGTGGCCGAGATAGCCGTGCACGGCCTCGGCAAACTCCATGTCCCGCGTGCCCGGCTTGAGCCCGGCCCAGATGTGATAGACGTCCATGGAAGAGGCCTCCTCAGGCTGTCTCGTCCTCGTCCTGGCTTGCCGTCCGCCGCTTCTTCTTGACCGGCGGCGGCACGCGCACCAGGGCCCATTTCACCGTGGTCTTTTCGCCGTTGAGCCCGCCCGAGACGACGACCTGCTGGCTGCGACGCATGCCGCCGCGGCCGCCCAGGTAGACGCTGTCGGTGAGCGAGAGCACGCCGCCGGTGGCGCGCAGGCGCCAGCCGTCTCCGCTGGCTAGGCGCAGCAGGGCGCTCTGGCCGTCCTGGACGAGGGCGGCCTGGACATCCGGGTGGAGGTGGAAGCGGATGGCGAAGACCTCGCCGCCGGGGCCTTCCAGGCAATCCTCGCCGCGCAGGTCCTCGCCCGTGGGCGAGAGGTAGAGGCGGCGGTGGTGCACAAGCCGGCTGGTCGGGCGGTAGCCGTCGTGGCTCATCTCCAGGAGCTGGGCGCCGTCCTGCTCGTGGCGCTCGACGGTGACGTGGCGCGGCACGCGGCCCAGGCTGCCGTCCTTGCGGATCTCGATCGCATTGCGATCGTCGATGCCGACGGTGCTGTGGGCCGCGGTGGCGCGGGCAGCATTGCGCCAGCCGGCATCGGGGCCGCGGAAGGCGCCGACATTCACGATCAGGCGTTCGCGCGCCACGCTCATCTCGAACGACAGCGGACCGGCGTGCGCTGCCGCGGCATAGTCGGCCGATGGCGGCGCGCCGGCATCGACCAGCACCAGGGTCTTGCGTGCGACCAGACGTTCGTAGCCGGTGTGGGTCGCGCGCATCGAGGGTTTGCCGGTCGCCTGACCCATGGCGAGCACGTTGTCGATGAGCTCGGCGCTTTCCTCGGAGGCGCCGTTGAAGAGCGCCAGCCCGCCGTCGCCGTGACGGTAGAAGCGCAGCATGGGTGCCGCCCGGTCGATCGCCTGCTGCAGCCAGTCGGGCACGTGCTTGCGCGCGCCGATCAGGGCCATGCGGACCTCGACGAGGTCGCGCAGCAGGCGGAACTGGACGCCGGGATTGCGCTCGCGCTGGCCGCCGTCGGCCAGCATCTGGCGGTCGAGTTCGTGCTGCAGCAGGCGCAGCGCCTGGGGCTGGCGCTTCTCCGCGCCCGGCAGGGCAAGGCCGGCGTAGAGCAGCGCCTTGACCGCGGCGATGCGGCCGGCCCCTTCAGGCCCGGCGGTGACGACACGCGCCAGATGCCGGGTCTGCTCGGACAGGCTCTGCAGGAAACGGCGGCGAAACAGGGCATCGGCGCCGTTGAGCAGGAAGCCGCCATGGGTCAGCCAGGCCGTCAGCCGGCGTCCCAGGATGTCGGGGCGCCAGGCGAAACGGTCCCAGGAGCCGCAGTCGGCGATCCAGCCCGCCACGGCATGGCGCGCGCCCTGGCGCGCAGGACCGCCGGTTTCGCGCAGGTCGCGCAACCACTGGAAGCCGTGCAGTTCCTCGAGCCAGCCCTGCCAGGCGGTGTCGGGGTACCACTGGGGCGCACCGCCCGACTGCTTGAGGTCGAAGGTCAACGTCTGCCCGGCCAGCCGCCAGGTGCCCTCGATCATGCGCCGGCCGCGTTCGGCCTCGCCAAGCCAGGGATCGGTCGGGGCCTGCAACACCTGGTCGGGTGCGCGCCCGATCAGCGTGAAGCGGTAGAGCGGCGAACCAAACAGCAGCGCCCGCAGCCGCTCGCCGGGCCCCATGCGCGGTGCGCCGCGCCGGCTCATGCCGATGCCCCAGGTCTTGGTCGCGCGGAGGCGCGGAGGACGCGGAGAAGGAAAGGAGGAAACGGTCGTGCGTAACCATGCGGGGAGCACAGCATCTCCGCGCACTCCGCGTCTCCGCGTGAAACCCTTGCGTTGGAGGCCACCCAAGCGCTCGCGCCCGGCATGGGACTCAGCCCCGCAGAGCGGCGATGTTGGCGGCGTAGGCCGGGGCGCCGCCCTTGAAGACGGCCGTGCCGGCGACCAGCGCATCGGCCCCGGCGGCGATCACCCGGGGCGCGGTGACCGGATCGACGCCGCCGTCGACCTCCAGGTCGATGTCGAAGCCGCCCTGGTCGATCATGGCACGCAGCTCCGCGATCTTGGCCAGGGAGGATTCGATGAAACCCTGGCCGCCGAAGCCGGGATTGACCGACATCACCAGGATCAGGTCGACCATGTCGAGCACGCCGGCGACGGCGGCGGCTGGCGTGCCGGGATTGAGCGAGATGCCGGCCTTCTTGCCCGCCTGGCGGATCGCCTGCAGGGTGCGGTGGGGATGGCGCCCGGCCTCGATGTGGATGGTGACGATATCGGCGCCGGCGCCGAAGAAGGCATCGAGCAGCGGATCGACCGGCTCGATCATCAGGTGAACGTCGAAGGGCTTGGCGCTGTGGGGCCGCAACTTGGCGATCACCGGCGGGCCGAAGGTGAGGTTGGGCACGAAATGGCCATCCATCACGTCGACGTGGACCCAGTCGGCGCCCGCCGCGTCGATCGCGCGGATTTCCTCGCCCATGCGGGCGAAATCCGCGGCCAGGATCGACGGTGAGATGCGGACCGGTTTCTGCACGCAGGTCAGGTACCAGCTTCGCCGGAACGCCGCAAGCGCATGGCATGGAAGCCGTCCATGCCGCCCAGCTCGGGCCACAGCGAGGGCAGCGTGCGCAGGTTGCCGTCGGCATCGATCGCCTCGGCGAGCCCTGAAATCTCGTCTGGATGGACCGGCAGGTGCGTGATGTCGGTGTTCTTGGCCATCAGGGCGCGGAACTGTTCGGCACCCTCCTCGGGCTGGAGCGAACAGACCGCGCAGACGACGATACCGCCTGGTTTCACGATCGAGAGGGCATGGTCGATCATGCGTGCCTGAAGATAGGCAAGGCGTGTGACGTCCTCCTGGCTCTTGGTCCAGGCGATGTCGGGATGGCGCCGGATCGTGCCGGTACCGCTGCAGGGGCTGTCGAGCAGCACGGCGTCGGGCGGCGTCTCGGGCTGCCAGGAGACGGCATCGCCGACCGCGGTCGCGACCTCGAACTTCTGGCGCCACATGTTCTGCCTGAGCCGCTCCAGCCGCTTCTCGGAGAGATCGACCGCCGTGACACGGGCACCGGCGGCGACAAGCTGGGCGGTCTTGCCGCCCGGGGCGGCGCAGAGATCGACGACATGGAGGCCACGGACATCGCCCAGCAGCCGCACCGGCAGGCTGGCCGCAGCATCCTGTACCCACCAGCCACCGCCGCCGAAGCCGGGCATGTCCTCGATCTGGCTGCTCTGGACCCGGCGCAGGCCGCCGGTCGGCAGCAGGCGGGCATCCAGCTTGGCGGCCCAGCCGGCCGCGTCGGAAGCCACGGAAAGGTCGAGCGGGGCGCGTTCCATGTGGGCCGCGGCGATGGCGAGTGCGGTCTGCTCGCCGTAGGCTCTCGTCCAGCTTTCCAGCAACCAGTTGGGCGCGTTCAACCGGGGGCCGTTCTGCTCGGCGATCCAGTTCTCGCCCTCGCGCTGCAGGCGGCGCAGCACGGCGTTGACCAGCGAGGAGAAGGCGTTGACCCGGACGCGGGCGAGGTCGACCGCGGTCGAGACCGCGGCATGGGGTGCCAGATCCATGAACATGAGCTGGGCCACGCCCATGCGCAGGATCATGCGCGCCAGCATCGCCTTGGCCGGCAGCGGCTTCTGCAGGCAGCCCTTGATCAGGGCGTCTATCTGGCCGCGCCGGCGGCAGACTTCCGCCGTGATGGCATAGGCCAGGGCGCGGTCGCGCTTCTCCAGCGCGGCCATGCGGCGGTCGCGCTCCAGGGTTTCGTCCAGCGGCTTGCCCTCGACCAGGCAGGCCATCAGGGCGTCGAGCGCAATCATGCGCGGATCGTTGCGGTTCATGGCGCGCTCATAGCACGGCCGGGCGCGACATGCGCCAGCGGCCTGCGAATCTCGACGTGAATCCCGGTCTCAGCCGTTGCGGATTGCCAGGAAGCCGCCTTCCGACATCGGGGCGTAGGCCCGGGCGCGGGCCAGGAAACCCATGTGGCTGTCGTGGATGCGCCCGGAACGTTCGTTGGCCGAACCCAGGTCGGCCACGACCTGCGCGGAGATCTCGCGCAGCCTGTCGACGATCTCCGGGGAGTAGCTGCGCACCTCGACACCCAGCTCGGCAAGTTTCGGGAAGGCCTCGATGTTGTGGAAGTTGAAGTCGGCGAGCGTGGCCTCCGCGCAGGCCGCGGCAGCGTGTTCGACGATCGCCTGGAGGTCGCCCGGCAGAGCCTGCCATGCGGCGGTGTTGATGCTGATCTCCAGGGCCGGGCCGGGTTCGTGCCAGCCGGGCATGTAGTAGTACCTGGCCGACTGGTAGAGGCCGAAGGCGATGTCGTTCCACGGCCCGATCCAGTCGGCGCCGTCGATCGCACCCGAAAGCAGGGCCGGGCCGATTTCTCCGGGCGGCAGCAGCACGGTGTTGACGCCGAGCTGTTTCAGCACCTCGCCGCCCAGCCCGGCGATGCGGAACTTCAGGCCCTTGAAGTCGTCCAGCGTGTCGATCGGCTAGGTGAACCAGCCGCCGGCCTGAACGCCCGAGGAGCCGGCGTAGAATGGCGTGACGCCGAAGTCGCCGTAGAGTTCGCGCCACAGCTCGATGCCGCCGCCGAAGCGCAGCCAGGCGCTGTATTCGTTGGCGGTCATGCCGAAGGGCAGGGTCGTGAAGTAGTTGAGCGCGCTCGACTTGCCGACCCAGAAATAGGGCGAGCCGTGCAGCAGGTCGGCGGTGCCTTGCTGCACCGCATCCATGGCCTCGAAGGCCGGGACGATCTCGCCGGCGCCATAGACGGTGATCGCCAGGCGCCCGCCCGACATCGCCTCCACCATGGCGGCAAAACGGTCGGCACTGCCGCCCACGCCCGGTGCGCCCTTGGGCCAGGCCGTGACCATGGTCCAGGAGATCGTCTCCTCGGCACGCGCCACGGCGGGTGCGGCGAGCGGCGCGGTGACGGTCGCCGCAGCCGCGGCGGCCAGCATGCTGCGGCGGGAGACGCCGGAAGCGGGTGAACGGGAGGTCATGGCAAGGGGCTCGCGCGAGACGTCGGGGCGGCCAGTGTGCCGCCGCGCCACTGCCCTGTCATCCCGCGCGAGAGCCCCGGTGTCGCCTGCGTGGGATGGCCGTGTGCTGTCTGTGACCTCGGTTGAAGCCGACCCGGCAGGGGCCACGTTTCACCCGAGGCGCACGTCGCGCCGGGAAGGAAGGGGAGATCGCCATGACCACGACCGAACGCATCATGCGCCGCGCCATGGGCACGCTTTCCATCGTCGCTCTTCTCGCCGCCACCACGCTGATTGCTCCCCAGGACGGCACCATCGCCTTTCGCGGCCATCCCGTGATGGCCGCCAGCACGGGCGATGCCCCGCAGATTTCCGAACCGGGCCATGCCGCCGGGTTCGAACCCAACAGCTGATCCGCAAACGCGCTCATATCGGATCAGCTTGTGCGACGGCCGGGAACCCCCAAGCATTCCTGGCCGTCGCCTTCTTCCTGTGACCCCGCCGTGCCATGGCTGTGTTCTATCCGTGACCTGCCTTGAAGCCGCTTCAGCCGTCGCCAGATGCAGGGCGAGGCAGCGTTCACGTCCCAATCCACGATGCCTCCGCCGTGCCGATCCGGCAGCGCTCGCGGATCAGCATGCCGGCGGCCGGGAAGCTCCACCCTTCCCGGCCGCCACCATGCCGCTCTTGACGCAATGCAATGGCTCGCGGTCAGCCCCAGGGACCGGCGATGGCACCACCGGTGCGTGCCATGTCGCGCAGGCGGCGGACCCGTTCGGCCATCGGCGGATGGGTGCTGAACAGGCCGTCGATCTTGTGGGCGTGCAGCGGGTTGGCGATGAAGAGATGGGCCGTGGCCGGGCGCTGCTCGGCCTCGGGCATGTCGATGCGTGCGGCGGCGAAGTGGATCTTCTCCAGCGCCGAGGCGAGCCAGAGCGGCTGGCCGGAAATCTCGGCACCGGCGTGGTCGGCACCGTACTCGCGCGTCCGGCTGATCGCCATCTGCACCAGCATGGCCGCGAACGGCGCAAGGATCATGGTCGCCAGCACGCCGACGAAGCCCAGCGGATTGTCGCGCCCGCGCCCGAAGAACAGCGCGAAGTTGGCGAGCATGGCGATGCCGCCGGCCATCGTGGCCGTGATCGTCATGATCAGCGTGTCGCGATTCTTCACATGGCCCAGTTCATGGGCCATGACGCCGGCGATCTCGTTGGCGCTGAGGTTCTTCAACAGACCCGTGGTTGCCGCTACGGCGGCGTTTTCCGGGTTGCGCCCGGTGGCGAAGGCGTTCGGCTGGGGCGTGTCGATGATGTAGACCTTGGGCATCGGCAGGCCGGCGTTGCGCGCAAGCTGCTCGACGATGCCGTAGAACTCCGGGGCGGCCGCGCGATCGATCTGGCGCGCCTTGTAGATCGACAGCACCATGCGGTCGGAGTTCCACCACGAGAACACGTTCATGGCGAGCGCGATCAGGAAGGCGATCGCCATGCCCGCGGTGCCGGCCAGCAGGTATCCCGCGCCGACGAAGATCGCCGTCAGCGCGGCCATCAGGAGGAAAGTCTTCAGGGTGGACATGGGTTCGTTTTGTTCTCCGAACCCGGATATGGGAAAGGCGCAGGCCCCGCTCAAGGGCACGGGGCCTGCCTTCGCATCACGCCGGCTGGACCGGCAGCAGAACATGGGAGGGATGCAACGCGTCATGCAGGATCGTCTGCTGCGCCACCACTGTGTGCGCCGCCCGCCCGATGGGCAGGCCGGTGTTCGTGTTGCGGTCGTACTTGTTGAAGCAGCTGCTGGTGACTTCGAGCCTCAGGCGGTGGCCCTTCCGCACGGTATAACTCGTCGCCCACAGGTCGATGTCGTAGCAGATCGCCTCCCCGGGCTTGAGGTGGGGCGCCCGGCCCTCGCCGTCGCGGTAGCTCGTGCGGAGGATGCCGTCTTGGATCAGGGTGCCGTAACCCTTCTCGTTGACGTCGACGAGGCCGAGCCAGAAGTCGGTCTCCGGGGCAGAGGTCGCGGCCCAGAGCCTGGCCGTGATCGGCCCGGTGAGGTCGAGGTCGGCCTCCTGCACGGGGCCGGTGTAGACCAGCACGTCCTCGCGGACCTCGATCTCGCGCCGGTCGCCCAGTTCGCCGGCGATGCCCCAGCAGTTCATCGCCAGGGTGTCGGCGACCGGGTCCTGCGGATCGTAGGCATAGGTGTCCGGGGGCATGCCGGCGGCAGGCGCTGCCGTACCCAGGGTGCCGTCGCCGTACAGCGTGTTGGCCCGGCCCCCGCTCGACAGGTACCAGGGCTCGAAGCGGGTCTGCGCCGGCGGCCAGGCCTGGGCCTTGCGCCACTGCGAAGCGCCCATCGCGAAGTAGTGGACGCGGGGCTCGCGGCCGAAGCCATTGTCGATGCCCATGACGTAACAGTCGAAGAAGGCCTGGAAGGTGTCCCAGCGGTGCTCGGCGTGGATGCCGACCTCGGTGGCGCCGATCCGGGACGTGCCCTCCGAGGAACCCTCGTGGTCCCAGGGACCGACGAAAAGATGGATGTGAGAATCCGGCGCGTTGCGCTCGGCCAGCACCTGGAAGTCGCGGATCTGGCCGCCCAGGAAGCAGCCGTACCAGCCGCACCACTCCAGCACCGGGATGCGCACCTTGTCCCAGGCGGCCAGCAGCGAGCGTGCCTCCCAGAACGGCCCGCGATGGAGATTGTCGATCAGCTCCTCGAAATAGGGGCTCTCCAGACCGGCCGCGCGGGCGATCTCGCGCACGGGCAGGTGCCAGGGATCGGCCGCCGTGACGTCCTGGTAGGACTGCACGACCATCGAGAGGGCCCAGTTGCCCATGGTGTTGTACTGGAAGGCGCCACCGCGAAAGACGTTGCGGTAGCGGTCGCAGCCGATGTTGCCGGGTGCGATGGCGCGCAACGCGCGATGCTGGCTGGTGGCGCCCGCCAGGCTGGTGAAGCCGTAGTAGGATTCGCCCCACATGCCGACCCGCCCGTTCGACCACGGCTGCCCGGCGAGCCACTCCAAGGTGTCGTAGCCGTCGCATGTCTCGGTGACGCCGTCGGCAGGATGGAAGGCGCCCTCGCTGCCCCACTTGCCGCGCACGTCCTGGACGATGCAGGCGTAGCCCTTACGGTTCCAGTGCGCCGCCGTCGCCGGCATGGCGCAATGCGCCTCCGTCTTGCCGTAGGGCAGGCGGATCAGCATCGCCGGGAACGGCCCGGCGGCGTCAGGCAGGTAGACATCGGTTGCCAGGCGGATGCCGTCGCGCATGGCAACCATGATGTCGCTGGTGACCGCGCCGGCCTGCGCCCGGTCGGGCGTGCCCGAGGCGATGTCTGTCAGCTCGATGATCGTCTTCGAGGCCGTCGGGTGGTAGGGCGCGCGCCCTTCCTGCGTGGTCTGCTCCATGATCGACCGCCTCCCCGCAGCGGTCGGATCAGAGCGTCACTGCCGCCCGCTGCGCAAGAGGTTTCGCGGAGCGCCCTCAGGCCTCACCCAGGCGGCCCAGGACCCAGTCGCGGAAGTCCCGCAGGCTGCGTTCCTCGGGCATCAGCACGCCCTGGCGGTAGGGCCTTGCGTGCATCCCCTTCTGGTTGAGTTCGCTGGCCTGGCCGTCCTCTGCGATGACCTGCTTGGCGAAGCCGACGATGTTCTCCAGGTCGAAATCGGGATGTTCCATCGCTCCCTTGGGGAAGAGCCACTCGGCGGTGATCTCGGTCTCCTCGGGACCCAGCGGGCGCATGCGCACGATGCGCATGTAGTCGGCATGGCCGACCATGAACATCGTCGGCCAGGAAACGACATAGGTCTGCCCCATGGCCTTGTGCGCGTCGTCCAGCCCGGGGATCGGCACCGGCGAGGCGCGCCCGTCGCTCGACCAGCTCTGCGCGCCTTCGCGCAGGCCGCCCTGGAACTTCGGGTCGGCATCCTCGGTGTGGCTGGCGTAGTCGGGATCGTCCCACTTGCTGGAGATGCGCCGGCCGTAGATCGGCACCAGCTTGACCAGGCTGGGATGCACGTTGGGACAGTGCAGGCATTCGTTGAAGTTGTCCCAGAAGCCCTTCCAGTTGCACGCTAGGGTCTTCGCGAAACGGTGGCCCAGCACGAGATCCTCGACCGGCCAGGCATCGAAGCGGCCGGGGTCGCGGCGCATGGCGGTGGCCAGCGGCTCGGGCTTCTCGGAAAGGTTGATGAAGACCAGGCCGCGCCAGCTATCGACATGCACGGGAAAGAGCCCCAGGCCCGAGGGGTCGAACCCTTCCGGCGTCGCCAGGGAGGTCGTGGCGGCCAGGCTGCCGTCCAGCTTGTAGGCCCAGTTGTGGTAGGGGCAAACAATCCGCTTGAACTTCAGGCGGCCTTCCTCGCCCTGGCACAGGATCGAGCCGCGGTGGCGGCAGGTGTTGTGGAAGGCGCGCAGGCTGCCGTCCTCGTCGCGCAGGATCAGCACATTCTGGTCGCCGATCTCGTAGGTCCGGTACATGCGCGGCTGGTCCAGCGCCACCGCCGGGCAGACGTAGAGCCAGTCGCGGAACCAGATGGCTTCCAGCTCGCGCTGATGGTGGGCGGGATCGAAGTAGTAGTGCGCGGGCAGGGTCGGCTCCGGCGTCTTCAACCCTTGGTAGGTCACCTGTTCGGCTGCGGCCATGATCGATCCTTCTCCGTCTTTGCCAGCCCCTCTTGCCGGGGGCGGCGGACGCTAGCGCGAGTCGCCCTGCCCTCGCAACGCGGGGATTGGCCAAGCAGACCCCGGCGCGGCACAATGGCCACAGATGGGGCAAACGCCAGGCAGCGCGGGAGCGCAGTGCAATGAGCGAGATGGACGAAGCCGCACGGCGGCGCGAGGAGGTGGCCCAACTGCGTGCGGCGGCCCGCTCGACGACGCCGGAGGCCTACCAGGTACGCCCAGTCTACAAGCCGGTCAGCGATCCCATGGCCGAGTCCAAGGAGACCTATACCACGCTCTTCGGCGTCTTCACCAAGGACCGCTCGCCGCGCGAGGCGATCTCCATCGTCTGCATGCTCGGCGCCAACGGACTGGCCTACATCCTGCTCATCCTGGTGCTGAACCTTGCCCAGTGTTCCTGGTGGTACGAACCGGGCATGTACAACGGCGGCTAAGAGCGCGAGACGCGCATCGGCCGCTAGAAGCAATTCAACCCGGGCGCCCTTGCGGACCTAGCGCCTGTCTGTTCTGTTCGCGCTCTCCAGCGGGACCCGTCCATGAGCACCACCATCTTCGATCTTTCCAGCCGCGTCGCCATCGTCACCGGTTCGGGCCGCGGCCTGGGCCGCGCCATGGCCTGCGGCCTTGCCGCCGCCGGCGCCGCCGTGGTCGTCGCCGGACGCACACAGGGCGACCTCGACGCCACGGTGGAGACGATCGAGGGCGCGGGCGGCCAGGCCATGGCCCACGTGCTCGACACGCGCAGCCGCCAGGCCTGCGCAGGTCTGGTCGCCGCCGCGGTGGAGACCTACGGCGGCCTCGACATCCTGGTCGCCAACCATGGCGTGGGCCGCGGCAAGGCTGCGCTCGAGGTCACCGACGCCGACCTCGACGAGACCATCGACATCAACCTGACCTCGGCCTTCGTCATGGCCCAGGAGGGTGCGCGGGCGATGATCGCCCAGGGCCGCGGCGGCTCGATCGTCTTCACCAGCTCGACCTCGAGCATGGCGACCTTCCCGGACCTTTCGGTCTACGGCGTCTCCAAGGGCGGCGTCGACCAGATGTGCCGCCAGTTCGCCCAGGAGCTCGGGCCGCACGGCATCCGCGTCAACTGCATCAATCCAGGCTACACCAGCCACAGCATGCGCCGGCCCGAGGACAACCCGCGGCCGCCGCGCGATCCCGGCTGGGACGACCACATCCGGGCGACCCATCCCCTGGGCCGTGTCGGCGATCCCGCCGACTTCGTCGGCCCCGTGCTGTTTTTTGCCTCCGACGCCTCGAGCTTCGTCACCGGCCACGTCATGCCGGTCGACGGCGGCTATGTGGCGATGTGACGGGACACGCCATCATGCAGAACAATCCCTTCGACCTCACCGGCCGCACGGCCTTTGTCACCGGCGCCGGACGCGGCCTGGGCCTTGCCATGGCAAAGGCGCTTGCCGCCGCGGGCGCGCAGGTCGCGCTGGTGGCGCGCACGCAGGCCAGCCTCGATCAGGCCGTGGCCGCCATCGCCGGCGAGGGCGGCAAGGCCATCGCCGTGGCCTGCGACGCCACCGACCGCGCCCAGGTCTGCGCCGCGCTCGACCGCACCATCGCGGAACTCGGGGCCCTCGACATCGTCTGCGTCAACCACGGCATCGGCCCGGCCAAACCCCTGATGACCATCGACGATGCCGACCTCGCGCAGATGATGACGATCAACGTCAAGAGCGCCTATGTCGTGGCCCAGGAGGCCGGCCGGCGGATGATCGCGGCCGGGCGGGGCGGCTCGATCGTGCTCACCTCGTCGTCGGCCAGCCGCTATGCCTGCGAGGGCTACGGCCACTACGGCGCCTCCAAGGGCGGCATCGACCAGATGGCGCGGGAACTCGCCGCCGAATGGGCGCGCCACGGCATCCGCGTCAACGCCGTCAACCCCGGCTACACCGAGAACGAGATGGCCGGCACGGCGGACATCCACGACACGCCCGAGGTCGCCGCCTTCATCGACCGCGCCATCCCGATGCAACGCCGCGGCACCGCGCAGGAGATCGCCAACCCGGTCGTCTTCCTGGCCAGCGATGCAGCGAGTTACATCACCGGCCATTGCCTCTTCATCGACGGCGGCTACGCGGCCGTGTGAGCTGCGTGCTCCCCCTCCCTGGATGTCATGGTCCGACTCGATGTTCAGCCCGGAGAGATAGCTTACAGACGTTCGGAGACATGGTTGACACCTTTTGCCCGGCCTTTGGGAGGTTGGGCGATGCCTTGGCAGGAGGTTTCAGCTATGGATCAGCGGCGGGAGTTCGTGTCGCTTGTGGGCCAGGAGGGCGCGAACATCAGCCTTCTGTGCCGCCGGTTCGGGATCAGTCGTCAGACGGGCTACAAGTGGCTTGGGCGTGTCCGTTCAGGCGAAGGACTGGGTGAGCTGAGGCGCCGTCCCCTCCACAGTCCGGGACGCTGCGAGGCCATGCTGGAGGCTGCAGTGCTTGCCGTTCGCG
>JAQCLG010000089.1 GCA_027592745.1 Pseudomonadota bacterium
GTGGGGATCGGTGCGGGCGGTGGGGAACGGGAGGGATCGGACACGGTGGCCGATCCTGCCCCAGATCGCTGCCGGGGCAAATCGCGCAGCACCGCCGCGATCACCGGTATGTGACGACGCTCGCATGCAGCGCCGGCCCGATCGGGTATAGAGTCGTTCCCCCACACGGGACCGACTTCCAAACGGAGCCATCATCATGTCCGCATTGCGCACCCTTTCCACCGCCGCCGTCCTGGCGTTCTTCGCATTCGCCGGACCCGCCCTGGCGGCGGGATCGAGCTCCGACACCACGACCAACGAGAGCGGCCCCTTTGCGGAGGGCAAGAAGGCCGTGGCGGCGGGCAACTGGGGCGAGGCCATCGCCCAGTTCAAGATGGCGACCGAATCCTCGCCCAAGGATGCCGACGCCTGGAACATGCTGGCCTACAGCTACCGCATGTCGGGCGACATCGAGAACGCCTTCGCCAACTACCAGACCGCCCTTGCCATCGACCCCGATCACAAGGACGCCCACGAATACATCGGCGAGGCCTATCTCCAGATCGGCGACCTGGCCGGCGCACAGAAGCACCTGGCCCGGCTCGACGAGATCTGCTGGCTGGGCTGCGACCAGGAGGACGAGCTGGCAGCGGCGATCGAATCCTGGAAGGCCGCCAACAACTGAGCAGCCGCCCTTGGACTGGCCGGGCCGCGGGCGCTAGCATGGCCGCCCGACCCAGCCAGGACATGCCCATGACCAGCCTGCCGACCCATCTGCCGGGTCCCATCGTGATGTCCTACAAGGGCGTCTGGCCGCGCGTCCATGAACGCGCCCTGCTGCTACCCAATGCGACGGTGGTCGGCGACGTCACCCTGGGTGCCGACAGCAGCGTCTGGTTCGGCGCCGTGGTGCGCGGCGACGACGGGCCGATCCACATCGGCCAGGGCAGCAATGTCCAGGACGGCAGCGTCATCCACGTCAGCGACGCGTTTCCCACCGTGATCGGCGACTGGGTGACGATCGGCCACTGCGTCCACCTGCATGCCTGCACGCTGCAGGACACATGCCTGATCGGCTCGGGGGCCATCGTGCTCGACGGCGTCACGGTCGAGAGCCATGCCCAGATCGCCGCCGGCGCCGTGGTCTCGCCCGGCAAGACGGTACCGTCGGGCGAACTCTGGGGCGGCGTCCCCGCACGCAAGCTGCGCGACCTCACGCCCGAGGAGATCGCCACCATCCGGGCCAATGCCGAATGGTACGTCCACGAGGTCGAGGACTACCGCGCGGTGCTCGAAGGGCGCGCCTGAGCAGCCCTGAGCGACGATGTCGGCTACGTCGTCCTGCCTGATCCTTGCGCTCTGCGCCGGTTGTGGTGTCCAAGCCAGAAAGGCGGCGGGCCTGTCATCGATCATGACAACATGATGACGATCGACCATGATCACTGTCTTCGTGGAAAACAGGAGGCACTGATCCATGAGTACCATCCGCTTGATCGACCGCATCGCCCAGGGAAAGGCGACGCGTCGCGAAATCCAGGCACTGGCCGTCGCTGCCGGCGTCACAACCGTGACCATGCCCGTTATTCGACGCCCCGCGATGGCTGTTGAAGGCAGCGACCTGCTTTACTTCACCTGGGGTGGCTTCGAGGACCCCAGCCTGTTCCCGGCCTTTGCCGAAAAGTGGGGGGAACCCTCGGTCACCTTCTATGGCGACGAGTACGAGGCGATCGAGAAGCTGCGGGCGGGCTACGAAGCCGATGTCATCTGCCCCTGCATCGACGTCATGCCCAACTGGGTGCGCGTCGGCCTGCAGCCGATCGACGAGAGCCGCCTGCTTTACCTGGGCGACACGTTCGAATCGATCCGCAGCCCGGAGGCGGCCTTCGAGAAGGGCGCGCGCGTCTATGTGCCGACCTATTACGGCTTCAGTTCCTTCGTCTATCGCACGGACCTCACCGACATCACGCCCGAAACGGAGTCCTGGCAGGTCTTCTTCGACGAGACCTACAAGGGCAGGCTGGCGATCTGGGATTCCTCGGACGCCGTGATCCCCGTCGCCTCGCTGGCTGCCGGCGACCTGGAGGACCCCTACCGGCCTGACGGCGACCGCCTGGTCGCGGTAGAGGCCCTGCTGCGCAAGCAGCGCGACCTGGTGCGGTTCTACTGGAACGAACAGACGACCTCGATGGAGGCGATCATCTCGGGCGAGATCGTGGCGTCCTACGCCTGGTCCTCGGCCATTCCCCACCTGATCGAATCGGGGGTGCCCTTCAAGTGGGCAACGCCCAAGGAAGGCCTGATCTCCTATGTCTGCGGCCTGGCCCGCGCCAACCGGCCCGGTACCGACGAGGAACTGGTCTACGACTTCATCAACGCCAGCATGTCCCCCGAGGCCGGTGCCTTCATGATCGAGGCTTATGCCCTGGGGGCGGCGAACAAGGATTCCTATGACCTGGTCGACCACGAGGTTCTGGTCCGCAACGGCCTGGAGACGCCCGAGGAATCCCTGGCCGGTTCGCACACCTACCAGTTCGTGCCCGTCGACCTGAAGCAGAAGCACATCGCGATCTTCGACGAGATCCGCGCCGGTTTCTGATCGTGACACAAGCGCCGACCGGGAGGGACCGCTCCCTCCCGGCCGGTGCGCCCTTGCGGCCGTTCACGGATGTACTGGCGGCGAGAAAACCGGCGGCATAAAGATATCCGATGTCCGAGCCCCGCCCTGCAGACGAGGTGATGCTGATCTTTCACGCCGGCACTGCCGATGCGGTGCGGGTCGACCTGGGGCGTGTCGTGCGCAGCCTGGCGGAGACGGTGCCGGTCGCCCGGGGCTAAGGGCCCTCACGGGTCTGGCGATTCTGTCCTCTCCGGGGCCGCAGCGCGCGGCCGGACGAAGCGCACTTTGCGCTGAAATGTGTCAGCACGAACCCGAACACCGGACGCCCTCCCCCAACCTGCGAGTTCGACTTTCTCAGCAGGCTTTCCTCGTCCTACTTTCCCAGGCCGGTCGGCCACGGCCTGCTGGAGAACGGCGACTATGTCATCGTCAGCGAATGGATCGAGGGCCGCGTGCTGGCGCGCGACAGCGTGGCGATCGTGGGCGGCATGCTGGAGGACAAGGTCTACCATCGGTTCTGCATCGACCTGATGACGATCCTCGCCCGGCTCAAGGCCGCCGGGGTCGTGCACAGCGACATATGGGAGCCCAACATCATCGTGCGCAGAGGCCGGCCCGTGCTCATCGATTTCGGATGCGCCCACGAACCGGGCGAACCGGCGTTTTCGCCCAACCTGCACCAGCCCGACGACGACCTTGCGATCTTCCAGATGATCAAGCGTCTGGACGCCCTGCGCGACATCCTGCTGCTCGAACACCAGACGCGGGTCCATCGCGCGCAGGAGCGACCGCAGACCTGAACCCTGGGGAAAGGCCCTCTCGGGCCGCCCGCGGCATGGCTGCCGGCGGGCGGCCCGGAGCGCTGCCGACTACT
Source organism: Pseudomonadota bacterium (assembly GCA_027592745.1). Lineage (GTDB taxonomy): Bacteria > Pseudomonadota > Alphaproteobacteria > SP197 > SP197 > CALGGB01. Next base: position 3,471 of record JAQCLG010000089.1, read on the forward strand.
TCGCGGCGATGCACATCATCTCGACGAGGTATTCCGGGGCGGCGAGTGCGGCTTCCACGGCGGCCCGGCAGGGCTTGTTGTCCTGATCGACCCAGGCCGTATAGACCTCGTTCATCGCGGGCCACTGGCCCATGTCCTTGAGCCAGATCGTGACGGTCAGCAGCTTCGACTTGTCGGTACCGGCCGCGGCAAGTGATTCGTCGATCGCGTCGAGCACCTGCCGGGTCTGGGTCTTGATATCGGCATTCTTGTCGCTGGCGACCTTGCCGGCCAGATAGACCGTATCGCCGTGGACGACGACGCCGCTGTAGAGCGGGCCGACCTGCATTCTCTGGATCGTCATGGTGTTTCTCCCTGTTGGTGATGGCCCTACGATAGGCGAGCCGCGTGACGCCCACACCCCTTTTTGCCGGAGCCTGGATGCCTGACGCGACCGCAACGCCAAGCGTGCCCCATCCGGCAGGACAGGTCGTGCTTCTTGACGACCGCCAAGGCGTCAAGGAGGCCCAGATTTCGCTGGCGGCCATCGCCGCACAGCTCTCGAAGAAACCCGCCAGCGGCTTCGGCATGGGCTCGCGGGTCTGGCGTTTCGCGCCGGCCGCCCTGGCACGGGAACGCCCGCCGGCGCCCGACGACGTTTTCTATGCCCTGAAGTGGGTGCACCTCTCCGATCCCGTCCGGGCGCGACACCTGCCGCAGGAGTACCAGTGGCTGGAGCAGCTGGAAGCCGGGCCTTTCCCCGCCCCATCGCCCAGGCCATGCTCGATGCCGACAGTTACCTTCTCGTCAGCGAATGGATCGAGGGCCGCAATCTTGCCCTGCACGCGCCTGCGATCGTCACCGAACTTGTCGCTGCGGGCCTCTTCGACCGCTTCTGCGGCGACCTGTTCGGGATCGTCGAACGCCTGGCGGCTGCCGGCATTGCCCACAGCGACATCTGGGAACCCAACGTCATCGTGCGCGACCAGAGACCCGTGCTGATCGATTTCGGCTGGGGACGCCGGTACGGAGAACCTCCGGCGCGCGACAACTTCCATCAGCCCGACGATGCACAGGCTATGCGCCAGATGCTGCTGCGCCTGGGCGCGCTGCGCCGCATGGTGAAGCCCGACCTTGAAGCCAAGGAACCGGGCGCAGGATCGGTCTGAACCGATCGTGTCTGGCTCCGTGGGCGAGGATGGATCACACTGGCCGAACCGCTGGTCGAGGGAAACGCCGCATCATGGATCTGCCCGACGATGGCCTTGTCCTGATCGTCAAGGAAGACTGCGAGACCTGCCGCATGATCGCGCCGCTGGCGCGCGACCTGGAGGGCCGCGGCCTGCTCCGTGCGGTCTTTTCGCAGGACAATCCCGCGTTTCCGCCGGGCCTGGCCGTCGCCGACGACCGTGACCTGGAGGTTTCCTTCCGCCTGCAGACCGAGATCGTGCCGATGCTGGTGCGTCGCGAAGCCGGGCACGAGACCGGCCGTGTCGTGGGCTGGCATCGCGACGAGTGGCAGGCGCTGACCGGCCTCAACGACATCGGCGAAGGCCTGCCCCCGGAACGGCCGGGCTGCGGCTCGCTCGCGGTATCGCCCGGCATGGCCGAGGAGCTCCAGGTGCGCTACGGAAAGACCGGCCTGGGCTCGCGCGCGATCGCCGTCGACTTCCCCGAGGACCCCTTCGAGCAGATGCTCGACCGCGGCTGGACCGATGGCCTTCCGGTGGTACCACCGACCCCGGCCCGCGTCCTGCGCATGCTTCAGGGCACGCGACGCAGGCCCGACGATATCCTCGGCATGATCCCGCCCTCGGGCGAGATCTGCACGGTCGAGAAGGCCGCGATCAACGCCGTGATGGCCGGCTGCCGGCCCGACTACTTCCCCGTCGTGCTGGCCGCCCTGGATGCCGCGCTCGATCCCGACTTCGCCTTCCAGGGCCTGATGTCGACGACCATGGGCGCCGGCATCTGCGTCATCGTCAACGGCCCGATCGCCCGCCGCATCGGCCTCAACAGCGGCTTCAACGCCCTGGGCCACGGCTTCCGCGCCAACGCGACCATCGCCCGGGCGCTCCAGCTCATGGTCATCAACATCGGCGGCGCCGTGCCCGGCGGCATGGACCGCTCGACCCTGGGCCACCCCGGCAAGTTCGGCCTGTGTTTCGCCGAGGACGAAAGCGATCCCGGCTGGACACCGCTTGCCCAGACCCGCGGGATTCCGACCGGACGTTCGGCGGTCACGGTCTTCGGCTTCTGCGGCACCAGCATCAACAATGCGGAGAAGGCGCGCGAACCCGTGGAACTGAGCCGCCAGCTCGGCCTCTGCCTGAACGCCGTCTATCACCCCGGCCTTGCCGGCGGCGGCCTAGGCGCCGTGCTGGTGCTGGGCGGCGAATACGCCCGCATCTACCACGAGGCGGGCTGGCCGCGAGAGCAGGTCGAAGCCGCCGTCCACAAGGCGACGGAGCGGCCGCGCAACCGGCTGATCGCCGAATACATGGGCGAGGACCTGCCCGGGGAGCCGGGCGAGCCGATCGCCAAGTTCGCCGAGGGCGACCTTCTGGTGGTGCGCGCCGGCAGCAACGCCGGCCTGTTTTCCACGATCATCCACGGCTGGAGCAGCGGTCCCCGCGGCAGCCAGCCGGTCACGCGAGAGGTGTTGTCATGACAGAATCCGTCGTCCTGCTCGATCCCACGTCGGAACGCTCCGGCGTCATGCGGGCGCGCCATGCGCCGCCGGTCTCGCTCGAGGGCCTCACCGTCGGCCTACTCGACATCTCCAAGGGCCGGGGCGACAGGTTCCTCGACCGGCTCGAGGCGCTGTTCGGGCAGCGCGGCATCACGGTCGAACGGTTCGCCAAGCCGACCTTCGCCAAGAAGGCGCCCGACGATCTGGCCGCCACCATAGCCGAGCGTTGCGACATCGTGGTCGAAGCCCTGGCCGATTGAGGCTCGTGCACGTCGTGCAGTCTGCAGGACATGCTTGAGATCGATCGCCGCGGCCTTCCCGCCGTCGCCGTGTTCTCCGAGGAATTCCGCTCAGGCGTCGAGGCCTGGCGCGCCGTCCACGGCTTCGACGCCGCCGCCGTCTTCGTGCGCCACCCCATCCAGCCCCTGACCGACGAGGAGGTCCACGGGCGCGCCGACGAGGTCTTCGAGGAGGTGATGGCGGCGATCACGGGCTGAGGGGCCGCACCATATCCCCATGCCGTCGTGGTCAGTCTTGCCCCCCTCCGACCAAGTCGGGGGACACCATCCATGCCGTGACATTTTCGCTTCCCTGCCAGCGCGCCGCGGCTATACCGCGAGGTCACAGCATGGGCCCTCCGGTCAATCCGGAGGGTGACAGCGAAAGGGTGACGCCTCAGGCGAACTCCCGCAGGCGCACGCGCTGGCGCTTGCGGCCCCAGCGGCCCGGTGGGCCGTCGAAGACGCCGGCGCAGGGCGTGCGGCAGGTGGCGCAGCGGCCGTCGGAGGTCAGGCCCCAGGCGGTCAGCTCGTACCAGTCGCGCCCGATCAGGGTGGCACCGCAGTGGTGGCAGAGCGTGCTGCCGCCGTCCTCGTCGTGGACGTTGCCGGTGTAGACGTATCGCAGGCTATGGCGCAGCGCGGTGGCCCGCGCATCGGTCAGGGTGTGGGTCGGCGTGCGCTGCTTGTCGTTCATCTTGTAGTCGGGATGGAAGGCCGAGAAGTGCACCGGCACGTCCACGCCTAGGTTCTGCGCGATCCAGGCGCACATCGCCTCGACCTCGCGCGCGTCGTCGTTTTCGCCGGGGATCAGAAGGTTGGTGATCTCGAACCAGACATCGGTCTCGTGCTTGAGATAACGCAGGGTGTCGAGCACCGCCTCCAGGCTGCCGGCGCAGACCTGCCTGTAGAACCGTTCGGTGAAGGCCTTGAGGTCGACATTGGCGGCGTCCATGTGGCGGTAGAACTCGGCGCGCGCCTCCGGCACATGGTAGCCCGCCGTCACCGCCACCGTCTTGATGCCGGCCTCGCGGCAGGCGATGGCGACGTCGATGGCGTATTCATGGAAGATCACCGGATCGTTGTAGGTGAAGGCGACCGAACGGCAGCCAAGCTGCCTTGCGACCCGCGCGATCTTCTCAGGGGGAGCGTGGTCGGCGAGTTTCTCCATCTCGCGCGATTTCGAGATGTCCCAGTTCTGGCAGAACTTGCAGGAGAGGTTGCAGCCGGCGGTGCCGAAGGAGAGCACCGGACTGCCCGGCAGGAAATGGTTGAGCGGCTTCTTCTCGATGGGATCGATGCAGTAGCCGCTGGAGCGGCCGTAGGTGGTCAGGGCGATGCCGTCCTGCGTGCCCCGGCGCACGAAACACAGGCCGCGCTGGCCCGGCCGCAGCTTGCAGAAGCGAGGGCAGACGTCGCACTGCAAACGCCCGTCGTCCAGGCGGTGCCAGTGCCGCCCGGGCACCATGCCGAAACTTCCCTCGGCCAGGCCTGCGTCTCCGATTACGGCCATGCTGCCCCTGTTTGCATGCGGCGCCTTGCCGCGCGAGCATCGTCACAGCATATGTAGGCGCAGGAAAGCCCATGCCCAACCTTCGCGAACCGATCCTTGCCGGCAGCTGGTATCCCGACGATCCGGGCGTGCTGACACGCGAGGTGGACGGCTACATCGCCGGCGCGGAAGGCGCTGCCGGAAACGGCAAACGGCTGAAGGCCGTGATCGCGCCGCACGCAGGTTACCGCTTTTCCGGCCCCGTCGCCGGTTCGGCCTATGCACGGGTCGCCGCCATCGCGCAGCGCATCGAACGTGTCGTCCTGGTCGGCCCCTCGCACCGCCACGCCTTCGAGGGCATCGCGGTGCCGACCGATACGGCCTTCTCCTCTCCGCTGGGCGAGATCGCGCTGGATGCGACCGCCGTTCGCGACATCCAGCGCCTGCCCCAGGTGGTCGCGCTCGATGCCGCCCATGCGTGCGAGCACAGCCTGGAGATACACCTGCCCTTCCTGCAGCGTGCGCTGGGCAGCTTCACGCTGGTGCCGCTGGTGGTCGGACGCGCCAGCCCCGGCGCGGTCGCCGAGGTCCTGGCCAACCTGTGGGGCAGACCCGAGACCCTGATCGTCATCAGCACCGATTTTTCCCATTACCTCGACTACGAGACCTGCCGGCGGCTCGACGCCCGCACCAGCCAGGCGATCGTTTCGGGCAACATCGATGCGATCGGCGACGACCAGGCCTGCGGCCGCGGCGGCGTGAAGGGGCTTCTGCGCCTGCTCGAGGGAAGCGCTGCCACGATCGAACTGCTCGACCTGCGCAATTCCGGGGACACCCAGGGCGCCAGGGACCGGGTCGTGGGCTACGGCTCCTGGAGCATCAGCGAACCCGAGGGCGGGCTTGCCGACCGGCGCATGACGGCGCTGGGGCACGGCCGCCTGATGCTGGGCATCGCACGCGCGGCAATCCGCCAGGGACTGGCCAGCGACAGGACTCCGGCAATCAACTGGGAGCGGGTGCCCGCGGCGCTGAAGGAGCATGGTGCGGCCTTCGTCACAATCAACCTGAACGGCCGGCTGCGCGGCTGCATCGGATCGCTGGTGGCGCACCGCCCGCTGGCCGAGGACATCGCGCAGAATGCCTGGAAGGCCGCGTTCAAGGACCCCCGCTTCGCGCCGCTGACCGAGGAGGAATTCGCCCGCTGCGAGATCGAGATCTCGCTGCTGTCGCCCCACACGCCGTTTGCCTTCCGCGACGAGGCCGACCTCATCGCCCGCCTGCGGCCCGGACGCGACGGCCTCACCCTGCAGGAGGGTGACAAGCGGGCCCTCTTCCTGCCCTCGGTCTGGGAAGGCATTCCCGATCCGGCGACCTTCGTGCAACGCCTCAAGCAGAAGGCCGGCTGGGCCCCCGACCACTGGTCGGACGCCATCCGCGCCACCCGGTTCACCACTGAGAAGATATCCGCCCAGACCATCCGCGCCTTTGCCGAACGGTAGGGCGGATCAGGGTCAGGTCGGGTTCGGCCGCTGGACCGGCGCGTCCTGCCCCAGGCACCGGCGCACCGCGGTCATCAGGGTCAGGGCCCGGAACGGCTTGGTGACGTAGGCGGTGGCCCCCAGGCCGTGGGTGCGTTCGCGATCGCTGGGCGCGGTCAGCGCAGTCAGCACCAGCACCGGCGTGGCCGCGGTCCGCGGGTCGTCGCGCAGGACACGGCAGACGCCGAAGCCGTTGATTCCCGGCATCATCAGGTCGCAGATCACGAGGTCGGGCTGAACGCTCCAGGCACGTTCGATGCCTTCGCGGCCGTTGGCCGGACCTTCCGCGGCGTAACCCTCGAAGACAAGCATGCGGATGAGACGTTCGCGCACGCCTTCCTCATCCTCGATGACCAGGATACTCTTCTTCGCGGTCATTGTTCGCCTTCCGGCATCTGTGCCAAGCGAAAGCGCAGGATCACCTAGGTTCCCCTGCCCAGCGTGCTTTCAATGGCCAGACTCCCGCCGTGGGCCTCGGCAGCGCTGCGGGCGATCGCAAGGCCGAGGCCGGTACCGCGGATACGTCCGGCATTGGTGGCGCGATGGAACGGTTGTCCCAGGCTTGGCAGATCCTCTTGCGGCACGCCGATTCCGCGATCGATCACCTCGATCATCAGGTCGTCGCCGGTGCGCCGCACCGTCACGGCAATAGCTTCGCCGCCAGGGGAATACTCCACAGCATTGCCCAGGACATTGCCGAGCGACAGGTCCAGCAGTTGAGGATCGGCAAACACGGTTCCCAGGTTATCTGCGCCATGCACCGAAATGTCGCTGGTGCCGGAGCCGGCGAGCAGTGCCCGGTCCGCGAGTTCGTTCAGCTTGGCCTGCATGTCGACGGGGCCGGGGCGGAAGTCGAGGCCCGTGGTGTCGGCCTGGCCCAGCACGATGACCTCCTCGATCATGCGCGTCAGGCGGTCGACCTCGCGCTCGATCGAGACCAGTTCCGCCCTGGATTCGGCTTCGCTGAGCCTGTCGCGGTAGTGCTGGAGCAGTTCGCACGAGGCCATGATCGCGGTCAGCGGCGTGCGGAACTCATGGCTGACCATGGAGACGAAGCGCCCCTTCATCGCACCGACCTCGCGCTCGCGCGCCAGGCTGTCGCGCAGCGCCAGTTCCCCGGCCACGGTCCGCCGGGCGGACCGCAGGAAGACCAGCAGCAGCGGGATGACTGCCAGAAGGGCGGCAGCGACCGGCAGGAGCAGGGTAAACACGATCTCCCGGCCCTCGGTCCTGGGCGTCCAGGCGAGCCTGGCAACCGCCTCGCCATCGGGCCCGGGAAGATCGAGGAAACCTTCTCCCACCTCCGTTCCCGGAGGCACGAGGCGTAGGTCGTCGAGCAGGAAGTCATCGCCGATGCCGGGTTCGAGGAGCGGGCCGAGACGTCGCGCGAAGATGCCGACGCCGCGGTTGTAGCCGTAGGCATTGGCCCAGACGGGATCGGAGGGGGTGATGGCGCCGACCGCCACGGCATGAACCTCTCCGTCGATCAGCATCCAGGCCGTCACCACGTCCGGCCGGGTCAGGGGCGTCGCTCGCGCCCGGGCGATCATCAGGTCGAGATCGGGCGCCATGGCGACCGGGACACCATCGTACCACGCGCGTCCGTCATGCCAGGTCATGATGACCGAATCGTCGGGCGCCAGGGCCATGACGATCTGGTTGCCCCTGAAGTTCTCCTGGTAATAGCCCCAGAGATGCCCGGCCTAGGCGCGGTCGAGGGTGATGACGACACGCCGCACGGACTCGTCCCACCAGGTGTAGTCACGGGCGCCGCGCGCCAGATCGTCGGTGATCTGGCGCATCGCCGCCTGCGCCAAGTGCCGGGTCTCCTCGATCTCGTGCCGGTCGATACCGCGCACCGTGACCATCACCAGAGCAACCACGACCAGCACGGCAACGGCGACGACTCCGGCGACAGGCAGCAGCAACCGGCGCAGCGAGATGCCCTGATCGGATCGGAATATGGTCTCGTTCGATGTCATGGCGTCCGTCTGCAGCGCGATCACTGCACTGTCGGGGCAATTCTGGCAACAGGTGGGCAAGGCGCCGGACGACGCCGCACTTGACCGCAAACCGCAGCGGTCTAGCTTGGCTGAGAGAGACTAGCGGGGCAAGACGTGGAACTGACCTTCTGGGGCGTGCGCGGGGGCATGCCCGCTCCTGGCGCGGCGACCCAACGGTTCGGGGGCAATTCCCCCTGCATCGAGCTGCGCGCCGCGTCGCATCTGGTGATCTTCGATGCGGGGACGGGCCTGCGCGATCTCGGGCGCGACCTCATGGCGCGTTCGCCGGTCAGCGGCGACCTGCTGTTCAGCCACACCAACTTCAACCGGATCTGCGGCCTGCCCTTCTTTGCCGCGGCCTTCCACCCCGGCAACGCCTTCGGCTTCTGGTGCGGTCACCGGCCCGAGGAGGGCAGCATCAAGGAAGTCCTGACCCGGCTGATGACCGATCCGGTCTTCCCGGTGCCGATCGACATCTTCAACGCTTCGCTCGCCTTCCACGATTATCCCGCAGGCGAGGCCTTCACCCTGGGCGAGGGCATTGCGGTGTCGAGCTTGCCGATCTCCTGCGGCCTGTCCGGTACCGCCTACCGCCTCGAACACGCGGGCAGGAGCCTGGGCCATGCCTGCGCCGTGCAGATGCCCGCCGACCCTTCGGCCCTGAAGGCCCTGGTCGCCGGCTGCGACACGCTGATCATGAGCCTGATCGAGGACGAGGTACCCGATGCCGACCGCGTGCTGGCCGAGTTCGCACGCGATGCCGGGGTCGGCCGCCTGATCGTGACCGACCACGCACCCGGCGCCGATGATGACAGCCTGGAGCGCCGCGAGGCCGCCATGATGGCCATCTTTGCGCCGACGGTCCTTGCCCGCGAGGGCCACAGCTACGCCGTCTGACGGGCGTCGAGCCGGTTCAGGCCCTGAGCGCGGCCTCCAGGGACAGGCCGCCGGTGTCGAGACCGTCGACGTGGCGGCGGTGCCACAGGGCATAGAACAGCAGGGTCCAGGCGGCAAAGCCCTCGCGCCTGCCGCCAGCCGCAGCGAACAGCCGCGCCACACGGCCGTCACGGGCAATCCGGGCGATGGCCGGCTGGGCTGCGACCAGCGGGCCCAGGGTATCGGCGCGTGCCGCAATCCAGGCGCCGACCGGCACGGTGAAGCCCCGTTTGGCCGAAAAGGCATCGGCCTGGGGCATGGCCCCGTGCAGCCAGCGGCGCAGCAGGTACTTGCCCCGGCCATCGCGCAGCTTCAGTCCGTCGGGAAGGCGGAAGGCGACGTCGGCAACATGGGGATCAAGGAAGGGCACGCGGCCCTCGACGCCATGGGCCATCAGGCAGCGGTCGAGCTTGGTCAACAGGTCGTTGGGCAGCCAGTCGGCGATGTCGCTGGCCTGGGCCTGCTGCAGCAGGCTGCGCCCCGGACGGGCACTGTCCTGCCAAGCGGCATCGAGGCCGGCGCGCCAGAGCGGCGAGGTCTGCCGCAGTACGCCCAGGCCGTCGAAGCTGCCGCTGCGGCGCATGCGCCCACCGCCCAGCAGGCGCGGGCGCAGCACCTTGCGGTAGCGCCCGTAGCCGGCAAAGAGCTCGTCGCCCCCCTCGCCCGACAGCACGACCTTGACATCGGACCGCGCGGCCTCGGCGAGACGATAGGTCGGCAGCACCGCGTAGTCGGCCGCGGGATCGTCCATGGCGGCAGCGACATCCGGCAGGAGGCGCCAGAAGTCGTCGATGCCGAAGGAGACCTCGACATGATCGGCCCCGGCCGCCCTGGCAACCGCGGCGGCATGGGCACGCTCGTCGCGCGCCTGCGGCACGTCGAATCCGACGGTGTAGGCGCGCACGGGCGCATCGCCGATCCGCGTCATGGCCGCCAGGATCGCCGAGCTGTCGACGCCGCCGGAAAGAAACAGGCCGTAGGGCACGTCGGAGCGTTCGTGCACGCGCACGCTGTCGATCAGCGCGGCATCGAGCCGCTCCAGCGCCTCGGCTTCGTCCCAGCCGCTGCTGTCGAGCTCCGGGAGGGCCTCGCGGCGCCGGCGCTCAACGATGCGACCGTGCTCGACCACGATGGTCTCGCCGGGCAGCACCCGCTCGATCCCGGCAAAGATGGTCCGGCGCCCGGTGGTGAACTGGCACTGCAGCAGTTCGTCGCGGCGCTCCTCGTCAACCTCTGCCCGGACCAGCCCGGCACCGATGAAGGCCTGGGGTTCGGAGGCAAAACCGAGGCCATAGGCGGTCTGGGCGATGTAGAGCGGCTTGATGCCGAAGGGATCGCGCGAGAGCAGCAGGCGGCCGCGATCGGCATCCCACAGGGCGATGGCATACATGCCGCGCAGGCCGCGGGCAAAACCGCTGTCCTCCTCCTGGTAGAGGCGCAGCGGCACCTCGCAGTCCGATCCGGTCCTGAAGCTGCGTTCGCCCAGCACCTTGCGCCATTCGACGTGGTTGTAGATCTCGCCGTTGGCGATCAGCACGGTACGGCCCGGTCCGAACAGCGGCTGGTCGCCGGTCACCAGATCGATGATCGCCAGGCGCAACTGGACCATGGCGAGCGGGCCGTTGCGGTAACGCCCCTCGCCGTCGGGACCGCGGTGGCCGATCGCACGGGCGAACCCGTCGAGCACGGATTCCGGCACCTCCTGGCCCGGCAGGGCAAGGATGCCGGCGATGCCGCACATCAGGACACCGCCATGGCAAAGAGATCGCGGTAGGCGGCCACGACCGACCCCCGGCTGTGTTCGGCCGCGTGGCTGGCGCTGCCGCCGGCGGCCAGTGCCCGGGCAAGCGCCGGGTCGGCCAGGACCGCAGCGACGGCACGCGCGAGCGCCCCGGCATCCTCCACCGGTACCAGCAGGCCGTTGACACCCTCGACGATCAGCTCGGAGGGCCCCTGGCTGGCGGCGGCCACCACCGGCACACCCCTGGCCCAGGCTTCCAGCCCGACATTGCCCAGAGGCTCGTGGCGGGAGGGACAGACGAGCACGTCCGCGGCGGCCAGCAAGGCACCGGTATCCTCGCGCCAGCCCAGGAAATGCACCCGCCGGGCGATGCCGCGGTCGCGGGCATGCTGGAGCAGCAGGTCGCGCAGCGGGCCTTCGCCGGCAAGCCAGAGATGGGCCTCGGGCAGGTCGACCAGGGCCTCGATCAGCACATCGAAGGCCTTGTTGGTATGCAGCCGGCCCAGGGCGAGCAGGAGCGGCACGCCTTCGGGCGTGTCGAGCGTGGCGCGGTCGACCGGCAGGGCGGGTGCCGTGTCGGCAAAGTTGCCGATGTGGTGGGCACGCGCGGCAGGCCAGCCCGCCGCCACGAGGTAGTCGACGATGCCCCGCGTGTTGCCGACCAGATGGTCGCAGTTGCGGTAGTGCTTGAGGTCGTAGTACCCGCCCAGGCGGGCGATCTGGACATGGCTGCCGCGCGGGCACATCGCCGAGGCGCGGTTCATCCAGGTCATCACGATATCGGGCCGGGCCTGCGCCACGGCCCTGCGGTAGGCCCAGCGGCTGGCGAGATCGAGGGGACCGCCGAAACGCACCTGCGTCACCGCCAGACCGACAGCCTCGAGGATGCGGGCCCTCTCGG
>JAQCLG010000090.1 GCA_027592745.1 Pseudomonadota bacterium
TGAAGTCCGGCGCGCCGGCCTTCGGCACGCCCGAATACATGAAGGCCTGCCTGGTCGGCGGCCAGCTGGCGCGGCGCTATCGCCTGCCCTACCGGACGTCGAACACCAATGCGGCCAATTCGGTCGACGCCCAAGCGGCCTGGGAAAGCGTCTTTTCGCTGTGGGGCGCGATCATGGGCGGCGGCAACCTGATCGCCCACGGCGCGGGCTGGATGGAAGGCGGACTGGTCGCGAGCTTCGAGAAGTTCGTCGTCGACATCGACCTGCTGCAGACCATCGAGGAATTCCTCAACCCGCTCGACATGGACGAGGATGCGCTGGGCATCGAGGCGATGCGCGAGGCCGGGCCGGGCGGCCACTTCTTCGGCACGGCCCAGACCATGGCGCGTTATGCCAACGCCTTCTATTCGCCGGTGCTGTCGGACTGGCGCAACTTCGAGCAGTGGCAGGCGGCGGGATCGCCGACCGCCGAGCAGAAGGCCAACCGGGTCTGGAAACAGGCCCTGGAAGCCTATGTGCAGCCCGCCATCGACCCGGCCATCGCCGAGGAGCTGGAGACCTTCGTCGCCCACCGCATCGAACAGGGCGGCCAGCCGACGGATTTCTGAAAGGGGCGCGCTGCACGCTCCCTCTCTCTTCCTCCATCGTCATTCCAGACGGGCCGAAGGCCCGATCTGGAATCCATGCTGTGACCTTGCCACCCGCACCACGGGGCGAACACCTGCGGACCGTAAGGTCACAGCATGGATTCCAGATCTGCGGCGCTGCGCGCCTTGTCTGGAATGCCATGGAGGGGGTGAGGCTGGCGCTTGTCCAGGCGCGGGACTAGCGTTGCCCTGCGCAGGCAGGGGAACACAGCCATGGACGAGGCAGGCGGGCAGCGGTCGGAGCGGCGGCGTGGCAGGCGGCCGCAGGGCGAAGGCGCCACGCCGGCGATCCAGCAGATGCCGTGGAAGCAGCCGCGGCGGCCCTTCCCACCCGTCGACCTGCTTTCGGCCGACGAGATCGAGAGCATCCACACCCATTCGCTGACCGTGCTCGAGGACCTGGGCATGGAAATCCTCCACGAGGAGGCGCGCGCCATGCTCAAGGCCGCCGGCGCCACCGTGAAGGGCGATCTCGTGAAGATTGGGCGGGAGATCGTCGAGGCCTCGATCGGCAGCGCGCCGGAGGTCTTCATGCTGCACGCGCGCAACCCCGAGCACCACACCCAGATCGGCGGCGACGCCTTCACCTTCCGCCCCGTGGGCGGGCCGCCCAACTGCAGCGACCTCGACAAGGGACGACGGCCCGGCAGCTTCGCCGATTCCTGCAACTTCCTGAGGCTGGCGCAGCACTTCAACTGCATGCACAGCGCGGGTTATGCCGTCGATGCGCTGGACGTGCACGCCTCGATCCGCCACCTGAAGCTGGGTTTCGCCAAGGCGACCCTGACCGACAAGGCCGGTGCCGCGAGCTCGACCGGGCGGGCGCGCCTGTTCGACGGCATCGAGATGGCGCGCATCGCCCGGGGCATCAGCCACGAGCAGCTCGACCGTGAGCCCTCGGTCACCGTCGGCATCAACACGAACTCGCCGCTCAAGCTCGACGAGATGATGACCATGGGCATCGTCGAGGCGGCGCGGATGAACCAGTGCCTGGTGGTGACGCCCTTCACCCTGGCGGGCGCGATGGCGCCGGTGACGATGGCGGGCGCGCTGGTCGAGCAGAACGCCGAGGCGCTGTGCGGCTTGGCGATCCACCAGCTTGCCCGCAAGGGCGCGCCCTTCGTCTATGGCGGCTTCACCAGCAACGTCGACATGAAGTCCGGGGCGCCGGCCTTCGGCACGCCCGAATACATGAAGGCCTGCCTGGTCGGCGGCCAGCTGGCGCGGCGCTACAAGCTGCCCTACCGGACCTCCAGCACCAACGCGGCCAATTCGGTCGACGCCCAGGCGGCCTGGGAAAGCGTCTTCTCGCTGTGGGGTGCGGTGATGGGCGGCGGCCACATGATCGTGCATGCGGCGGGCTGGATGGAGGGCGGCCTGGTCGCGGGCTACGAGAAGTACATCGTCGACATCGAGCTGCTGCAGACCATCCAGGAGTTCCTCAATCCCCTGGAGATGACCGAGGACGCGCTGGGCATCGAGGCGATGCGCGAGGTCGGGCCCGGCGGCCATTTCTTCGGCAACCGCCAGACCCTGGAGCGCTACACCACGGCCTTCTATCCCCCGATCCTGTCGGACTGGCGGAACTTCGAACAGTGGCGCGACGCCGGTGCGCCGACGGCCGAGCAGAAGGCCAACCGGGTGTGGAAGCAGGCCCTGGCCGAATACCGCGAACCGCCCATGGACCCGGCGATCCGCGAGGAACTGGAAGCCTTCGTCGCCCGCCGCATCGAACAGGGCGGCCAGCCGACGGATTTCTGAAGCGGGAACGCCTCTGGCCTGCCAGTCCGGACAAGGCGCCGCAGAGCTGGAGTCCGTGCCGGGACTTGACGGGGCGCGCAACGCAATGTGGTGCTACCCGAAAGGTCGCGGCATGAATCCCAGATCGGGTCTTCGACCCGTCAGGAATGGCAATGCAGGAGAGACGGGCCAGTTTCCGCAGCCTTCTGCGCCTCCCAGAGCATGGGGGCGGGCGAGTTCACGACCTTGCTCCAGGTCATGCTGCCGCTGCTGCTGCCCGGCGTGATCGCCCCGCTGGCGACCATGGAACTGATCCGCCGCCGCGGCGAGCGCCTGCGCGGCCTGACGCCGGGCTGAGGCGTTCGGGCCGGCTACTCGGCGTAGTCCGGCTCGTGGCGGTCCAGGATGCGCTTCAACGAGGCGAAGTGGCGGATCGCGCCCGGGCTGGTGCCGCGGCGCGACTGGCTGGCGGTGAAGGCGACGATGTCCTGGGGGATGCGCTTGAGCGGCTTGCCGGTCTGCAGGGCATAGACCAGGGTGCGGCAGGCCTGCTCCAGGTAATAGAGGTCGTTGTAGGCGCCGGCGATCGAGGAACCGGCGATCATGACGCCGTGGTTGGCCATCATCAGCACGTCGGCCTTGCCCATCACCCTGGCCATGCGCTCGCCCTCGCCGGTGTCGAAGGCCAGACCCTTGTAGTCGTCGTCGTAGGCGATGCGGCCGTAGAAGCCGAGTTCGTTCTGGCTGACGAAGGGAAAGCGGAAATCCTCGAGCAGCGAGAGCGCCGTGGCGAAGGGCATGTGGGTGTGGAGCAGGCAGCGCGCATCGGGGCGGGCCTTGTGGATCGGCGCGTGGATGCAGAAGGCGGTGGCTTCGCCCTCGCCCTCGCCCTCGCCCTCGATGACATTGCCGGCGAAATCGACCTCGATCAGGTTCGAGGCGGTTACCTCCGACCAGTGCAGGCCGTAGGGGATGAGCAGGAAACGGTCGTCGCTGCCCGGCACCATCATGGTGAAATGGTTGCAGATGCCCTCGTTGAGCCCCTGGCGCGCGGCCATGCGGTAGGCCGCGGCAAGGTCGATGCGGATCTGGCGAATCTCGTCGTTCATGGCTGGCCCTTCCCTGCGCTCGGGCGAACTCTATGGCCCGGCTCCGCCCGCGCCAAGTGCCGACGGGCCTTTTCCCGCCCGGCCCGGCGGCGTATGACCCGGCGATGGACAGCCTGACCTTCACCAACCCTAGGGGGCTGACCCTGGCCGCGCACCTGTGGGAGACACCGGGCGAGGCAGCGGTCGTCCTGGTCCACGGCTTCTGCAGCGACAAGGCGTCCAACGGGCGCTTCGAGGTCCTGAGCGCGGCGCTGCAGGAGGCCGGCATCGCCGCGCTGGCCTTCGACCTGGCCGGCTGCGGCGCCAGCGAGGATGCCATGCTGGACGCCGCCGGCATGATCGGGGACACCGCGGCGGCCTGCGCCCTGTTGCGCCGGCAGGGCAAGACACGAATTGCCCTGTTCGGCAACAGCCTGGGCGGCTCGATCTGCCTCAAGGCCGCCCTGCCCGGCATCGCCGCCATCGCGGCGAGCGGCGCGGCGACGGCCTCCATGCCCTACGACTGGAGCACCCACTGTGCCGCCCCGCAGCTCGAGGAACTGGAACAGGACGGCGTCATCACCGAGCCGGTCGAGAGCGCCTGGCGCGAGAGCGTGACGATCGGAGCGCAGATGCTGCTCGACTTCACCGAAACCGCGCGCGCACCCGCGCTGGAGCGGCTGGCCTGCCCGGTGCTGCTGCTCTACGGCGACGATCCCGCCGACGCCGAGGAACAGGCGCTGCTTGCGCTGGCCCGCGCCAACCTGGCGCGGCTGCCAGCCGGCTCGAGGATCGAGACGATCGCGGGCCAGCGCCATGGCCTGCGCGGCGCCTGGCCCGCCGCGGTCGGGCGCATCGTGCCCTGGCTGGCAAGGCACCTGCAGGCGCCGACCTAGAGGACTCCGAGCTGGCCGAGCAGGGCGTCGCGCGCGACCGGCTTCATGGCATCGTGCCAGAGGGTCCAGGGCGCGCCGTCGGCGATCGCCGCGTCCTGGCTGCCGACGCGCCAGGCCGGATTCAACTGCCCGCTTGCGGCCTCGAACCTGCCGTAGCGCAGGCCGGCGGTGCGGCCGTCGCGGATGGCGTGGATGACATGGCCGCCGCAGGCCACGAGGATTTCCAGCAGGCCCTCGGCCGGCCAGACGATCTCGCCGTCGGCCATGCCGACCGCGCCGCGGGTGGCGGCGAGGTGGGCGGTGCCGTCGGCGACCTGGCGCCAGTCCTCGATGTAGTTGTCGTGGATGCCGCATTCGAGCATCCAGGTGCCGTCGCGGTACATCGCGCCGGCATCGCCCGGTCCCTGGGGCGGCTGCAGGTCGAGCGGGCGCTGCCAGGCGCAGATGCGGCCGCTGACCAGCAGGTGGCCGGCAAACCCCTGCTCAGGCCCCGCCTTGCCCGGCGGCGGGCAGCGCAGGTCGGCAAACAGCAGCGGCGTCTGGATCCACAGGACGCGGGTCGTGCGATCCTCGCCCTCGGGCCAGGCCAGGCGCTCGCGCTGCCAGACGCCGTGGCACCAGGCGGGCACGCCGGCCTTGGCCAAGGCCTCACCAAAGGGATAATCGACGAGCAGATCCATGGCACGCTTCCCCCATGCTGTGCACGAGGCCACCCTATCACGTCCTGGCGGTTGCGGCGCTGGCCTCGGCCGGACCGGCCGCCGCGCAGGAGGTGTTCTCCTACGCCTGCGAAGGCACCACGATCACGCTGGCCTGCCAGGGCGGCAGCGCCACCGGCAACTGTACCACCCAGGCCGCGTCCGACCCGGCATGGGACGTCACCTGCCGCGGCCACGACCAGGGCAACAGCCACTTCAAGATGATCTGCCGCAACGCCACCGAGATCGGCGGCACCCCGGTCGAGATCACGTTTTCGGCCAGGGACCTGGGCAAGGAACTGGGTGACAGGGTCGGCGACGCCACCGGGACGACCTGCACCCAAACGCGCTAGCATGGGCAGGCGGCGGAACCTCCGCCGCGCCTGGAATCACGCATCATGAGCGTTCTCTGCCGCGACTGCGGCTTCCTGCCCCCCGACGATGCCGGGTCCTGCCCCGGCTGCGGCGGCACGCGCCTGGTGCGCCACGGCGAGCTGCTGGAGCTTTCCATCGCCCATCTCGACTGCGATGCCTTCTACTGCACCATCGAGAAACGCGACCGGCCCGAGATCCGCGACAAGCCGGTGATCGTGGGCGGCCGCCACCGCGGCGTCGTCGCGGCGGCCTGCTACATCGCTCGGACCTACGGCGTGCGATCGGCCATGCCGATGTTCAAGGCGATGCAGCTGTGCCCGCAGGCCGTGGTCATCAAGCCCGACATGGCGAAATATGTCGGTGTCGGGCGCCAGGTGCGCACCATGATGGAGGCGCTGACGCCGCTCGTCGAGCCGCTCTCGATCGACGAGGCCTTCATGGACCTTTCGGGCACCGCCGCCCTGCACCGCGGCGCACCGGCCCGGACCCTGGCGCGGCTGGCGCGCGAGGTCGAGGAGAAGCTCGGCATCACCGTCTCGATCGGGCTTTCCTACAACAAGTTCCTCGCCAAGATCGCCTCGGACCTCGACAAGCCGCGCGGGTTTGCCGTGATCGGCCAGGCCGAGGCCCGCACCTTCCTTTCGGACAAGCCGGTCAGCCTGCTGTGGGGCGTGGGCAAGGCGATGCAGCAGACCCTGGCGCGCGACGGCATCACCCTGATCGGCCAGATCGCGCGCCTCCCCGAGGCCGAGCTGGTGGCGCGCTACGGCAAGATCGGCCATCGCCTGTCGCTGTGCTCGCGCGGCGAGGACGACCGCAGCGTCGACCCCGACGGCGAGGCCAAGAGTGTCTCCTCGGAAATCACGCTGGACCGGGATCTGGCCGACTACGACAGCCTGCGCCCGATCCTGTGGCGCCTGTCGGAGACCGTGTCGCGCCGGCTCAAGCGCGCCGAGGTCGCCGGTGTCGGCATCACGCTGAAGCTCAAGACCGCCGATTTCCGCATCATCACCCGCAGCCGCCATCTTTCCGATCCGACCCAGTCGGCCGAAGAGATGTTCCGCGCCGCCGAACCGCTGCTGAAGAAGGAATGCGACGGCCGGCCCTTCCGCCTGATCGGCATCGGCGCCCACGACCTTGTCGATGCGGCCAGGATCGCCCAGACCGACCTGTTCCGCAGCGCGTCGGCAGCCAGCGGCAAGGTCGAGAAGGCGCTCGACGCCCTGCGCGAGAAGTTCGGCGAGGAAGCCGTGATCAAGGGCCGGGGCTTCGGCACCCGGGCCGAGGGCCAGGGGCCGACGAAACGCTGAGCGCAACCAGGCAGGGCGCCGGCACCCTTTAACTGTCCTGCGTGCTCGGCTAAAACGCCGCGGTCGGGCGCGGGCATGCGCCGGCCGGTGCCGATGCCGCCCGGAGAGAGCGAAGTCATGGACTACGACGCCCTGTTCACCGAACGCCTGGATGCGCTCAAGCGCGAGGGACGCTACCGCGTCTTTGCCGATCTGGAGCGTATCGCCGGGGCCTTCCCCCGCGCCGTGATGCGCCGCGACGGCGCCGAGCGCGAGGTCACCGTCTGGTGCTCCAACGACTACCTGGGCATGGGCCAGCATCCGGTCGTGGTCGAAGCCATGCGCAAGGCGATCGAGGGTGCGGGCGCGGGTGCCGGCGGCACGCGCAACATCTCCGGCACGACCCATTTCCATGTCGAGCTGGAGGCCGAACTTGCCGACCTGCGCGGCAAGGAGGCCGCGCTGGTCTTCACCTCCGGTTATGTCGCCAACGAGGCCGCGCTCTCGACCCTGGGGCGCGAGATGGCCGGCTGCGCGATCTACTCGGACGCCCTCAACCACGCCTCGATGATCCAGGGCATCCGCCACGCCGGCACCGAGAAACACATTTTCGCGCACAACGACGCGGCCGACCTCGACCGCCGCCTGGCGCTGTGCGATCCGGCGCGGCCCAAGATGGTGGCCTTCGAATCGGTCTATTCGATGGACGGCGACATCGCGCCGATCGGCGCGCTCTGCGAGGTCGCCGAACGCTACGGCGCGCTGACCTATCTCGACGAGGTTCATGCCGTGGGGCTCTACGGCCCGCGCGGTGCGGGCGTCGCCGAACGCGACGGCGTCATGGACCGCATCGACGTCATCCAGGGCACACTGGGCAAGGCCTTCAGCCTGGTCGGCGGCTACATCGCGGGTTCGGCGGCACTGGTCGACATGGTGCGGAGCGTCGCGCCGGGGTTCATCTTCACCACCTCGCTGCCGCCGGCGGTGCTGGCCAGCGTGCGCCATCTCAAGGCAAGCAACAGCGAGCGGGAACGCCACCAGGAGCGGGCGGCAAGGCTCAAGGCGCGCCTGGGTGCGGCCGGCCTGCCGGTGATGCCCTCGGCCAGCCACATCGTGCCGCTGTTCGTGGGCGATGCGACCCTGTGCAAGCAGGCCAGCGACCTGCTGCTGGAGCGCCATGCGATCTACGTCCAGCCGATCAACTTCCCGACCGTGCCGCGCGGCGCCGAACGCCTGCGCCTGACCCCGACGCCGCTGCACGACGACGCCATGATGGACGCCCCGGAGGCGGCCCTGGGCGACGCCCGGGAAACGCTGTCGCTCCGGCGCGCGGCGTAACGCAGCTCCCATCCGTCCGGTCATTCCAGACGGGTCGCAGACCCGATCTGGAATCCATGCTGTGACCTGACGGGGGCGCAGGCCATGGCGTGGTGCGGTCCTTGTGGTCACAGCATGGATTCCAGATCTGCGGCGCGGTGCGCCTTGTCTGGAATGGCGTCCTGAGGGGAGGACGTGCGGGCTGTGCTACGCCTCGACCAGGCGGTCGTGGACCAGGGTCTGGCTGGTCAGGGTCTGGTGCACGGGGCAGCGGTTGGCGATCTCCATCAGGCGGGCGCGCTGGTCGTCGTCGAGCGGGCCCTCGATGGCGATGTCGCGTTCGATGACGTCGACGCGGCCCTGCTTGCTGACGCACTCCTCGCAGTCCTACGCATAGATCTTGCTGTGGCGCAGGGTGACGGTGACGCGTTCCAGCGGCCAGTCCTTGCGCTGCGCTTACATGCGCAGGGTCATGGAGGTGCAGGCGCCCAGGGCGGCCAGCAGCATATCGTAGGGGCTGGGGCCGCTGTCGTGGCCGCCCAGGCCGGTCGGTTCGTCGGCGCTCCAGCGATGGCTGCCCGCGACGATCTCCTGGCCATAGGGGCCGTCACCGGATTCGCGCACGCGCACTTCGCCGTGCGGCAGGACAGGTTCGTTCATGGCCGTGCCTTCGATGCCTGGAGGTCTTCGCGCGCCGCCGACAGCGCGGCGATGTGCTCGGGTCCCAGGCCGCAGCAGCCGCCCAGGATCGAGACGCCCTGGCCGATCCAGCCCCCGGCACGGGCGACCAGCTCGTCGGGGGTGATGACGTCGACGAAGTTCCAGTGGGGCATCTCGAAGTAGCCGGATTCAGGATAGGCGCCCAGCGGCCCGTCGAAGCCCTGCCTGACCATGTCGAGCGCCACGGTGGTGGCATCGACATCGCTGTGCATCACCGAGACCACGTCCGGCCCCATCGGCAGCAGGCGATCGAGGATCGCCTGGAAGGTGGTCTCGGGAAAGTCGAAGGCGACGAGCGTGTCGCGCCCTGCGTTCCAGGCGCAGGTGAGGCCCAGCCAGACCGGCAGGCCCGTCTGCCTGGCCGCCTCCATGGCCATCGGCGCACGGGTGAGGTCCTGCATCATCTCCAGCGCGATCATGTCGCAGCCGCCCTGGGCCAGGGCATCGGCCATGCGGAACATGCTGTCGCGGATTTCCTGCGTGGTGTGGCGGTCGCCGGGATCGGCGGTGTCCGAGCCTGCCGACATGGTGGAGATCGAACCGGCGATGGCGACGTCCCTGCCGCTGGCGTCGCGCGCCTCCTGGGCCAGGCGGACCGCGCCGATGATGATCTGCTCGGCGTCGGCGCCGCGGCCCATGGCGTTGAGCATGTGGGGCGAGGCGCCGAAGGTGTTGGTGATGATGACCTCGGCGCCGGCGTCGATGTAGTCGCGGTGGGCCTGGCGCACCTTGTCGGGGTGTTCGATGAGTGCCGCGCCGGCCCAGGTCTCGGCATGCATGGGCACGCCGCGCCGTTCGAGCTCGGTACCCATGGCGCTGTCGATGATGAGGATGTCGCGGTTGGCGACCTTGTCGCGCCAGCTTGTCATGCCATGTCTTTCCGGGTTCAGCCGCGCGCGGCCATGAGTTGCGGCATTGCATCGCGCAATGCCCGGATGTGGTCGGGGCCCAGGCCGCAGCAGCCGCCCAGGATGCGGGCGCCCCTGGCGACCCAGCCCCTGGCCTGCTCGACCAGATCGGCGGGCGAGACGATATCGACGAAGTTCCAGGTCGGCATGGTGAAGTAGCCGGACTCGGGATAGGCGCCCATGGGCTTGTTCCAGAGCGGGCGGGCGCGCTCCAGCGCCTCGCCGGTCACCGGGATCTCGCTGTGCATGATGTTGAGCACGTCCGCACCCAGCGGCAGCAGGGCGGCATAGAGCTGGTCGAGGGTGACGCCGGGAACGTCGAAGGACTCGATGGTCGTGCCGTCGGCGGCGCGGCGGCAGGAGATGCCGAGCCGGGTCGGCAGGCCGGAGGCGACGGCGATCCCGGTCGCCACGGGCGCGACCTCCAGGTCCTCCATCATCTCCAGAGCCATGACGGAACAGCCCTCCTCCTTGAGGATGTGGACGAGCGTGGACAGGCTCTCCTGCGCCTCCTTGGGCGGCAGCGCGGGCCAGGTGCCGGTCTCGACGTTCTTGGTCCGCATGGTCGAGACCGAACCGGCAAGCGGCAGGTCGGGCATGCCCGCCTCGGCGCAGGCCTCGCGGGCCAGGCGCACGGAATCGGCGATCGCCTGCTCGACGCGGTCGCCGTAGCCCATGCCGGCCAGCATGTGGGGCGCCATGGAGAAGGTGTTGACCGTGATGACCTCGGCACCGTCCTCGACGAACTCCCGGTGGACGCGGCGCACGACATCGGGCACCTCGATCACGGCGGCACCGGACCAGCCGTTGGCGTTCATCTGCGCGCCGACGCGCTCCAGTTCGGTGCCCATGCCGCCGTCGATCAGGACGATCTCGTCGGCCGCCAGCTTCTCCTGCCAGGTCGCCATGTTCCGCCTTCTCTTCTCAGTGCGCCTTGTAGGTCGTGATGAACTCGAGAAATTTCGAGGCCGCCACCATGTCGCGCGCGACATGGCGCACCGAGGTCGCACCGGTGCGCTCGACATCGGGCAGGTAGTCGAGCAGTTCGGCCTGGAGCCGGTCCTGCAGCGTGACCTCGATCGTGATCGGCGGATCGAGGACAAAGGGCTTCAGGGCGGCAAGCCCGGCCAGGGCCACCGTGGTCTTCTCGGCGATCAGGGCGCAGGCCAGCGAGGGTTTCATGGTGCGCGCGGCAAGCGAACCGTGGGCCCACTTGACCTCTGCCGTCTCGACGCCGGCCAGGACCTCGCGGGCGTGGGTGCAATAGGCGTCATCGCCCGTGGCGAGCGCGACCGGCACGCCGTAATGGCCGGCGATGGCAGCACTCAGCACGGTCTCGGAAGCCGCCATGCCGTTGAGCCGCAGGGCCATGATGCCGCCGGTGATGGTGTGGGCCATGATGCCGTTCTGGTGGTGCGCGCCGCTGTGGTAGCCCAGCAGCAGGGCAGCGGCGAAGGGGTTGGTCTCCAGCCCCTGCATCATGGAGAGCGGGCGCGGCCAGGAGCGCACGACCTGGACCTGGTCGGGCAGCCGTTCCAGCAGTAGGTTCTCGCCGCTGCCGTGGCTGTCGGAAACGACGATCTCGCTGGCCCCGGCCTTCAGCGACGCCTCGCAGGCCGCGGCGACCTCGGCCGTCATCCATGCGCGCGCACGTTCGTATTCGAAACCCGAGGGCGAGGTGTGGGCGCCGGTGACGACGCCGGCAACCCCTTCGATGTCTGCCGAGATGTATATGCGCATGGCCGCCACTGTGGCCCGGCCGGGCCGGTGCGGGCAAGCGGGGGAAGCCGCCCTTTTCTCTCTGATCGTCACCCCGGACGAGCGAGCAGCGCGAGCGCCGATCCGGGATGGCAGCCTGGGAAAGCTACGCCGCCAGGGCCCTGGCCAGGTCGTCGGTGATGTCGGCGGCGTCCTCCAGGCCGACGTGTAGGCGCACGAGGCCGTCGGCGATGCCGAGGTGGTCGCGGGCGGCCTGGGGCAGCTTGGAATGGGTCCTGGTCGCGGGATGGGTGACCAGGCTCTTGGCGTCGCCGAGGTTGTTGGAGATGTCGACCAGACGCAGGGCGTTGAGGAAACGGAAGGCGCGCGCCTTGCCGCCGTCGAGTTCGAAGGCGACGACGCTGCCGCCGTCGGCCATCTGGGCGCGCGCCAGGGCCGCCTGGGGGTGGCTGTCGAGATGGGGGTAGAGCGTGCGTTGGACGCCGTTGCGGCTCTCCAGCCAGGTCGCCACCTGGCGGGCGTTGCGGCAGTGGCGTTCCATGTGCAGGTCGAGCGTCTCCAGGCCCTTGAGCAGCAGCCAGGCGTTGAACGGCGAAAGCGAGGGGCCGGTGTGTTTCATGAAGGTGAAGAGGTCGCCGTCGATGAACCCGGCATCGCCCAGGATCGCCCCGCCCAGGCAGCGGCCCTGGCCGTCGATGTGCTTGGTCGCCGAATAGACGACGACGTCGGCGCCCAACTCCAGCGGCTTCTGCAGGATGGGCGAGGCAAAGACGTTGTCGACGATCACGGTGGCCCCGGCCGCGTGCGCCAGTTCGGCCACGGCGGCCAGGTCGATGATCTCCAGCGTCGGGTTCGACGGGGTTTCGAGGAAGACGGCGGCGGCCCCCTCCTTCAGCGCATCGCGCCACTGGTCGAGATCGGCGCCGTCGACCTGCGCCGTCGTCACGCCGAACTTCGGCAGGATGTTGGCGACGATGTGATGGCAGGAACCGAACAGGGCGCGCGAGGCGACGACCCGGTCGCCCGACTTCACCCTGGCCATCAGCGCGGCAAAGACCGCGGCCATGCCCGAGGCGGTGGCGCGGCAGGCCGGCGCACCCTCGAGCAGGCGCAGGCGCTCCTCGAACATGGAGACGGTAGGGTTGCCGTAGCGCGAATAGATGTAGCGCGGGTTCTCGTCCTTGAAGGCGGCCTCGGCCTCCTGCGCACTGCGATAGACGTAACCCGAGGTCATGTAGAGCGCCTCGCAGGTCTCGTCGTGATGGCTGCGGGAAAGGCCGCCGCGGACCAGCGCGGTCTGGGGCCGCCAGGCGGGATCGAGGGTGTCGTTCGGGTGGGTCATGGCGCTCTGCGCCTCCGGTTTCGCGCATGAAAAAAGCCCCGACCGGACAAGGGAATCGGGGCTCGGGCAATGCGCAACCACGACCTCTTTAGCGACTTATTTAGCGTGGCACGCAAGCCGGTCGGCACAAATCACCACGTAGCGGGAGTGGATTATGCCCCCGCCCGCCTTGAGTCAAGGGGGCTCCTGGCGCGTTAGGATGGCGCGGGGTTCCCTTCAGGTCATGGAGGCGTGATGACTGCAGCGATCACCGGCGGCTGCCTGTGCGGCGGCGTGCGTTTCTCCTACGACGGCGCGGCCGGGCCGGCGAGTTACTGCCATTGCGTCGACTGCCGGCGCGCCACGGGCGGGCCGTTTGCCGTCAGCGTGCGGCTGGACGCGGCAAGGCTCACCGTGACGGGCGCGACCGCCAGCCACACCAAGGCGAGCGATGCGGGCAGCCCGATCACGCGGCACTTCTGCCCGGCCTGCGGCTCGCCGCTGTTCACGCACACGGCAGGCGCGCCGACCGCCTATGTCAAGGCCGGCGCCTTCGACGATCCGGCGCTGGTGCGCCCGGCACTGGAGATCTGGACGCAATCGCGGGTGCCCTGGGCGCAGGTGCCCGAGGGGTTGGAGCACCACCCGCGCGACAGGAACGGCTGAGCGGCGATCAGCCGCCGCCGGCCGCCTCGCGGGCGATTTCCTCGTGGTGCTGGATCACCTCGCGGATGACGAAGGCGAGGAACTTCTCGGCGAAGGCCGGATCGAGGCCCGCCTCGTCGGCCAGGCGGTGCAGGCGTTCGACCTGGCGCTGTTCGCGTCCGGGGTCGCTGGGCGGCAGGGCCTGTTCGGCCTTGAGCACGCCGACGCGGCGGGTCAGCTTGAAGCGTTCGGCCAGGGTGTGGATGATCACGGCATCGAGGTTGTCGATGCTGGCGCGCAGGGCGAGCAGTTCCTCGGGTACCGCGCCGTCCGGTGCCTTGTCCTGCTGCGCCATGTCTCGTTCCCCTGGATCGTTCCGCCCGTCGCCGCGGGCGACGGCGCAACCTAGCTTCAACCCGTGTCCGACGCAAAACCGCGATGGCCCCCAGCACGGCGGCCGGACCGGCCTCATACCAAGCGCCATGGATCGGAACCGATCCATGGTGCTGCCTCAATCGCCGGCGCCCGCTCCGCGGGCTTGGCTTTCGCGGCAGGGGCCGCGGCGCGCAGTCGCGCGCTGCCAAGCTGCGATGAGTCGGGCTCATCGCAGCTTGGTGTCAGTACCCCTGGTCGAGGTCGACCGTGGGGACATCCTCGCCGCGCGCCAGGGCGTTGAGCATGGCGGCCAGATGATCGGCGCGCAGCTCGCCGGTGCGGTCGGTGAAGGCGGCCCGGTGGGGCGAGAGGGCGACATTGGGCAGGGTCTCGAACGGCAGGTTCCAGGGCATGGTGGGCGGGCCGTTGACCTCGTCGTCGGGATAGTTCCACCAGACATCGAGGCCGGCGCCACCGATCCGCCGGTCGCGCAGCGCCTCGAACAGGGCCTTCTCGTCGAACAGGCTGGCGCGCCCGACATTGACGACGATGGCGTGGGCCGGCAGCAGGGCCAGCGTCGGGCCGTCGAGCAGGCCCCGGGTCTGCGGCGTTCCGGGCAGGCTGGCGATCACGACGTCGGCTGCGGGCAGCAGGGCGTGCAGGCTCTCGGGACCATGGATGTCCTCGCCCGCAGCGGAGCGGCCGGGATTGCGCCGGATCGCGGTGACCGCCATGCCCATGGCGCGGCAGGTCGCCGCGACCCGCCGGCCGATCTCGCCGTAACCCAGCATCAGGGCGCGCCGGCCGTGGAGCAGCAGGCCGTAGTTGGCCGGTTCGCGATCGCCCCAGAGGCCGCGGCGGATCGCGGCGTCATGGACGGCGACCTGGCGGGCGACCGAAAGCAGCAGGGCGACGGCGAACTCGGCGACCGGCACGGCATTGTAGTGCAGGCTGTGGACGGCAAGTCCGGGCCGGTTGCGGCAGTAGGCCGCGATCTCCTCGGGGATGCCGGCCCAGGGGATGACGAGCCGCCGCAAGGCGCCGCTGGCGCCCAGCAGATCGGGATCGGCCTCGCCGGTGACCAGCACGTCCCAGTCGGCGGGGCGGGGCCGGTCGGGCCCGGTCGACAGGCGGATCGCGGGATCGAGGCGTGCGGCAAGGCGGGCCAGCAGATGGGCCTCGCCGGGCCGCTGCCTGGGGATATGGACGTGCATCGGTACTCTCCGGCGACGGGCGCGGCGCTGGACCGCTTCGTCGTCATGGTAGAGAGACCGCGGCGGGAATCAAAA
>JAQCLG010000091.1 GCA_027592745.1 Pseudomonadota bacterium
GCAACTATCACCATGACAGCTTGACAATGCAGACAGTCGCTCACCCTGCCCTCTCCCACAAGGGGGAGAGGGGGAGGAAATTCGCGACGTTGGAGAGCCCTCTTGGCGCTGGGTGAGATGTGTGAATCCAGTAGGGTCAAGCCGGAGGACGACAGCGATTCATCAGCAGCGGCAGCCTCGCTCTATCCTGTTGATGTAGAGTGGATTCACACGATCTACCCCCGCGCCACGCCCCAGATCTCGACCGTCATCTCGGGGCTGTGCATGTGGGGCTGGGCGACGCAGGTGATCGGCGGCAGCGGGCCGGCGACGCAATCGGCCACGGCATCGAGGAAACGCCGCGTCGTCGCCTCCTTGCCGTCCGAGGTGAAGTAGCAGACGAGCAGGCCCAGATCGGCGCTGGTCTTGCCGAAGCCGCCCAGGATGTCCTCGACGTAGCGCATCGTGAAGCGGGTCTGGCGCACCAGGTCGCCGGGATAGGCCGCGCGGCCGCCGTTGAAGCCGACCTCGAAGGGCACCTGGCCGCCGGTCCAGATCGCGCCGCGCAGCCTGCTGCCCTGGCGGTAGGGCACGGGGATCGGCCAGTCCCAGACCCGCTTGGGCCAGGAATCCTCGCGCGGGATGTACTTGTCGAAGCCGTTCCAGGATTCGCGATAACCCAGCACCTCGACCTTGGTCACCGCGCCTTCGGGGTGCAGGCGGTGGGCCGGCACGACAGTGGCGACCGCGGCAGGTTCGCGGAAGTAGCTGGCGCGCACCGCGGCCATGCTCGCCCACTGCTGCATGTCGGTACCGAAGTAGTAACCTTCCTTCTTGATCGCATCCTGCAGGGTGCAGCCCAGGGCATGGGCGGTGTCGGTCAGGCGCCCCATGATGACGTGGGTCTGGGCGATGCCGTCGCCCGCGACGGCATCGTCGGCATCGGCCGCGGTGCGGCCGGGGATCGAGAAGAACTCGCCCGCGCGCAGGCCGCGCGTCACCTTCGCCCGCTCGAAGAGGCCGCGCACGGCCTGGGGCACGTCATCCTCGACGACACGGACATCGGCACTCTTGCGCCAGCCCTTGGACGCGATCGCCTGGACCTGGACGAGCTGGCCCTCGAAGGGCTGCATGGGCACGGGGTTGGCGGTAATGGCCGGTGCGGGCGCGGCGCCGACGCGGCGCTGGATGGCGGCGATGATCTGCCAGGCGTCCATGCCGGCATCGACGCTGTAGAACAGCTTGATGCGTACGGCATCGGCCAGGCTGCAGCCCTCGACGGCGAGCGCGGCATCGACGTTGTCGAGCGTACCGGCAAGCTGGGCGGCGAGATCGCCAGGGTGACGGATGGCGCCTGCGGCATCGAAATCACCGGCGCCGCCGACAAAGGCCAGGCCCCCCGCGCTGCCCGCGATCTCGTGCGTGCGATCGATCGGCAACTGCCAGAGCTGTTCCATCAAGCCTCTCCCCTGCATTGTGCGGCGCGGCAGCCTGTCCCGCACGGGCGGCAGGGTCAACGGCTGGCGTGCGTTTTTCGAGCCTGTAGAGTCGGGCCAGCAACTGGGAGCTCCACATGGACCAACCGCCGATGCACCCCGACATGCAGATCCTGCTCGCCGCGCGCGACGCCGCCGGCCCCAAGGGCGAGACGCCGGAGCAGCAGCGCAAGTTCTGGTTTTCCTATTCCCGCGCACTCAACGAGCCCCATCCGGCCGACATGACGGTGTGGGACGAGGTCGTCGAGACCGCCGAACACAACGCGCCGGTGCGCATCTACCGCCCTGCCGGCCTCACCGATCCGGCGCCGGTCATCATGTACATGCACGGCGGCGGCTTCATGCTGGGCGATCTCGACAGTTCCGATTCGGTGGCCTGGGGATTTGCCCAGCAGGCCGGCGCCGTGGTCGTCTCCGTCGACTACCGGCTGACGCCCGAACACCCCTATCCCGCGGCCTTCAACGACTGCTGGGGCACCCTGCTGTGGCTGACCGGCCATGCCGCGCGCCTGGGCATCGACAGCAACCGCATCGCCGTCGCCGGCGACAGCGCGGGCGGCAACCTGGGCGCCGCCATGGCCCTGAAGGCGCGCGACAGCGGCGCGCTCAACCTGACCTGCGCCGCAATCGTCTATCCCGGCACCGGCCTCGACCAGGACCAGCCTTCCTACACGCAGTTCGCCGACGGTCCCGGCCTGACCCGCGCCGGCACGATCAAGTACCGTGACCTCTACCTGCCCGACGACCGCAACACCGACGATCCCTACGCCCGCCCGGTGATGGCAAAGGACTTTTCAGGACTGCCGCCGTTCTGGGTCCATTCGGCGCAGATCGATCCGATCCGCGACGACGGTCGGGTCTTTGCGGGCAAGCTGGCGCTGGCCGGCGTCGACGTCTGCTACCGCGAGGCGCGCGGCATGATCCACGGCTTCATGCGCGCCCGATTCAAGGGACGCGCCGCCGCCCGCGAATATGACCTGATCTGCGACTTCCTGAGGCGTCACCTGCACGACGGCTGAAGGCCGCCTCGGTCCCGGCCGAACCGCCGGTCGCCCTCACTGCACGAGCGCTGCGGCCCGCTGGCGCTCGAAGGTGGCGATCTCGGCATCGCGGGCGGCGTCGAGTTCCGCGAGGAGCCCGACGCAATCGGGATGTTCGGGATCCTTCTTGCACCGGGTGCTGGCCTTGGCGCTGTCCACGGCCATGTCGTGCTCGCGTTCGACCGCGACGATGCGGCTGTCGAAGAAGGCATCGCGCGCCACCTCCGATTCGAAGGATTCTGGCACCAGGACGATGGTGATGCTGTCGGGGTACTTGTTCATCGCGCCCGAGGAGGCGTCGATGGCGACGCCGATGAAACCGCCCAGCAGGATGTTGCCGAAGGTGGTCGACTGGAAGGTCGACGACAGCACGGCATGGCTGTCCTGGTGCTCCTCGCGGCTGCACAGGATGGCGATGTTGTCCTGAGACTTGTCGATCTGGACGGTTCCGGGCGTTGGATTGACCACCGCGACAGAGGTGCCGCCGCGCTCGAGGGTGCAGATGGCACCGGCCGGCTGGGTGATGATGGTGACCGGCTGGTCGGTTCCCTCGACAATCGTCGAACAGGCACCCGAAAGCAGGCCGAGCATCGTCGCGCCCGCGACGATGATGAAGTTGCGCATTGTTGAAGTCCCCCCCAGGACGTCTGCAGGTCTCGACCCTAGGAAGTTGCAGAGCCTTTACAACCCTTTTTTTGGTGCCTCGGGATGCTGGTTCAACCGGCGGTCGTGGCCTCGCGCACCTGTGCGGCGATACGGGGGACGATCTCGCCCAGGATCTCCTCGGTCAGCAGCATGGCCGGATCGATCGTGACGCCGAAGACCTTCTCGATATGCAGGGCTGCCGCCAGGGCGCGCAGCGAGTCGCCTTCCAGGCCGGGAAAGGTCGCCCCCGGCGTCACCGCCCCGGGCCGGAGCTGGAGTTCCTGGGCGAGTGCGGCGGCGATGTGGCGGCAAAGGCCGTCGGGCCAACCAACGCTTGCGGTCTCCTCCCGGCTCCGCGCCGCGGCCCGCCGGTCGCGCACCTGGCGGTCGAACTCGGCGAGGCGGACACGATCGACCTTGGCGGTCGAGGTCAGCGGCAGGGCGGGCGAGAAAACGACGGCAGCCGGGCGCATGAATGCGGGCAGCGCCTGTGCGACATGGCGCGCGACGGCATCGACATCGGGACGCGCATCGCCGCGCGGGGCGACATGCAGGACCAGGCGTTCGACCCTGCCCTGCCCGTCGCGCCGCGGCACGACGCCGGCGACACCGATGCCCGGGGCCTGGCGCGCGACAGCCTCGATCTCCTCGAGTTCGATGCGGTTGCCGCGCAGCTTCACCTGGTTGTCGCTGCGGCCCAGGAAACGGAAGACGCCGTCCGGCTGCAGGCGCACGATGTCGCCGGTCAGAAAGACGCGCAGCCCGGGATCGCCGGGGTGGGCGACGAAACGATGGGCGTCGTGGGCACTGCGCCAGTAGCCGGTCTGGCCGGGAGGCAGGCTGATCGCGAGCAGGCCGGTCAGGCTGCCGTCGGCCTCGCGGTCGGGTTCGCCCTCGAACCAGAGTTCGAGACCGGGATGGGCAAGGCCCATCGGCACGTCACCGCTCTCCCTCGTGTCCCCGACGTAACCGCCGATGACAAAGCAGCTTTCGGTGAGGCCGTAGTCGTAGGTCAGGAAGGCGCCCTGCGGCATCACCGCGCGCAGCTCGGCAACATCGCGCCACTCCATGCGGTCACCGTAGATGGTCAGCGACTTGAGGTGGGCAAGGGCGCGACTTGCCTCGGCATGCTGGGGGATGAGGCGAACGAAGCCGGTGTAGCCGGCGACCAGGGTGCCCCGGTGCGCCTGGAACTGCGTGATGAGGTCGGTAACGGTCGGCGCCTCGGGCGTATAGACCACCGCACCGCCGCCCATCATGGCCGCCAGCGTGTTCATCGCCATGCCGATGATCGCAAGACTGCCGTGGTAGATCGCCCTGTCGGAGGGCTCCAGCCCCCAGTAGTCGTGACGGCGCCATGAGGCGTCGAGGACCTCGGCAAGCGAGAGCGTCCAGCCCTTGGGCACACCGGTGGAGCCGGAGGAGAAGATCACCATCACCGGATCCTCCGGGGCCGGATGGGGCGGCAGGGGGCCGGGCTCGACGAGCGGTGCGCGGGGATCGTGGACGACGACCTTGAAGGTCGGACCCAGGGCCTCCCACTTGCGCGTGTCGGCGGCGTCGCGCACCAGCACGAAGGGTGCCGCCAGCGTCATGATATGGCGCGTGCGCAGGCTGTCGTCGTCCGGGTTGAGCGGGATGTAGGGCACGCCCAGGCGCAGGCAGGCGAGAAGCGCGGCACCCTGGGTGAGGCCCTTGCGCGCCATGACGACGACCGGCAGGCGCTGGCCCGCCATCGCGGCATGCAGCTCGACCGCAAGCAACTGCACCCGCTGCCAGGTTTCCGCCACCGACCAGGT
Source organism: Pseudomonadota bacterium (assembly GCA_027592745.1). Classification (GTDB taxonomy): domain Bacteria; phylum Pseudomonadota; class Alphaproteobacteria; order SP197; family SP197; genus CALGGB01. The sequence continues at coordinate 4,960 of JAQCLG010000091.1, forward strand.
GCCTTCACCCGAGATCATGGCCGGCGCGTCGCCGAAGGCATCGACATGGCGCGCGACAAGATCGAAGAGCGGCAGGTCCCGCTCGTCGCCCCTGGGGCCGCTCACATAGGCGACGCGGCGGCCCGGTTCGAGCGGAACAAGGGCCTCGGGATGCGGCAGATTCTGTTCCATCGGCACGGCTCCCCCCAAAGGGCGAGGATAGGCGCGAACACGGCGGCCCGGAAGCCGCCGCGGCGCTAGCCCTTGGGTGCGCGGGCGAACAGGCCGAGGAACTGGAACGCCAGGGTCGCGCCGGCCAGGGCCGTGATCTCGGCATGGTCGTAGGGCGGCGAGACCTCGACAAGGTCGGCGCCGATCAGGTTGATCCCCTGCAGGCCCTTGATGATCGCCATGGCCTGGGCGCTGGAGAGGCCGCCCGAGACCGGCGTGCCGGTGCCCGGCGCAAAGGCGGGGTCCAGGCAGTCGATGTCGAAGGTCAGATAGACAGGATTGTCGCCGACGATACGGCGGGTCTCCTCGATCACCCGGGCAACGCCATGTTCGTGCACGAAGGGCGCATCGAAGATGTTGAAGCCCATGGTGTCGAAGTTGACCGTGCGCAGGCCGATCTGCGCCGAGGTCTTCGGGTCGAGATACCCCTGACGCGTGGCGTGCCAGAACATGGTGCCGTGGTTGATGCCGTCCTCGTGATCGTCCTTCCAGGTGTCGGAATGGGCGTCGAAGTGGATCAGCGAGAGCGGCTTGCCGTATTTCTGTGCATGGGCCTTCAGCAGCGGCCAGGTGATGAAATGGTCGCCGCCCAGCGACAGCACCTTGACGTCCTGGGAAATCATCCAGGCGACATAGTTCTCGATCTGGCCGGGCACGGTTTCGGGCCGGGCGAAGTCGATCGGGATGTCGCCGTGGTCGACGATCTTCAGTTCGGTGGAGGGGTGGAAACCCCAGCCGTAGATGTGCTGCTCGAAGGCGATCTCGGTCGAGGCCTCGCGCAGGCCGCGGGGGCCAAAGCGCGTGCCCGGCCGGTTGGTCGTGGCGGTGTCGAAGGGCACACCGACGATGGCGACCTCTGCCTCCGTCAGGTCCTTGCGGTAGGGGCGGCGCAGGAAGCTGGTGACGCCGGCATAGGTGTTTTCATGCGGCAGCGCATTGAGGTCCTCTGCCTGGACGGCAAAGTCGTTCCACATCTGGGGTTTGTCGCTCATGGGAAGCGCTCCTGGATCGAAGGCTGCACTGGGGTGATCCGTCGCGGCGCCTTGCGCCTTGCCGCGGCCGGCCCCAGGGGAGCAGCATCCGGGGGCGGGCAAGGCCCTTGTCGCTGGCGGCGCGCGCGCGGTCAAGCCCGCGCCGCTTGACCCCACCGCGCCCATGGCCCACGAAAGCGGCATGGCCCATGCATCACTCAGGGATTTCATCGCCAAGCTTGAAGCGGCCGGCGATCTGACCCGTGTCACGACGCCGGTCTCGCCCGAACTGGAGATGACCGAGATCCAGACCCGCCTGCTCGCCGAAGGCGGGCCGGCGGTGCTGTTCGAGAACGTGCGTGCCGCCGACGGGCGGGCCTGGGACATGCCGGTGCTGGTCAACCTGTTCGGCACGGTGAAACGTGTCGCCTTGGGCATGGAGCGCACGCCGGAACAACTGCGCGAGGTCGGGCAGACGCTGGCCTTCCTGCGCCAGCCCGAACCTCCGGGCGGCTGGCGCGAGGCCATGGCGATGTTTCCGCTGCTCAAGACCGTGATGGCGATGAAGCCCAGGACGGTCTCGAAGGCGGCCTGCCAGGAGGTCGTGCTGCAGGGCGACGACATCGACCTTGCACGCCTGCCGATCCAGACCTGCTGGCCGGGCGAACCCGCCCCGCTCATCACCTGGCCGCTGGTGGTGACCCAGGGCCCCGGCGGCGACAAGCGCGACACGCCCAACCTCGGCATCTACCGCATGCAGGTGACGGGCAGGAACACCACGCTGATGCGCTGGCTCAAGCACCGTGGCGGCGCCCAGCACCATGCCCGATGGAAGGACGCCAAGCCCGAACCCCTGCCCGCCGCCGTGGTGATCGGGGCCGATCCCGGCACGATCCTGGCAGCCGTCACGCCGGTCCCCGACACGCTGAGCGAATACCAGTTCGCCGGCCTGCTGCGCGGCGCCAAGGTCGAACTGGTCGACTGCAAGACGGTGCCGCTGAAGGTGCCCGCCACTGCCGAGATCGTGCTGGAAGGCCATGTCTCGCTGACCGAGTACGGCGACGAGGGGCCCTACGGCGATCACACCGGCTACTACAACTCGGTCGAGTCCTTCCCGGTCTTCACGATCAGCGCCATCACCATGCGGCGCGACCCGATCTACCTGTCGACCTTCACCGGTCGCCCGCCCGACGAACCCAGTGTCCTGGGCGAGGCACTGAACGAGGTCTTCATCCCCCTGCTGCAGCAGCAGTTCCCCGAGATCGTCGATTTCTGGCTGCCGCCGGAGGGCTGCAGCTACCGCATCGCCGTCGTCTCGATGAAGAAGGCCTACGCCGGCCACGCCAAGCGCGTGATGATGGGCGTGTGGTCCTACCTGCGCCAGTTCATGTACACCAAGTTCGTCATCGTCGTGGACGACGACATCGATTGCCGCGACTGGAAGGACGTGATGTGGGCGATGTCGACACGCATGGACCCGGCGCGCGACATCACCGTGGTCGAGAGGACACCCATCGACTACCTGGACTTCGCCAGCCCGGTGAGCGGCCTGGGCGGCAAGATCGGCCTGGATGCAACCAACAAGATGGCGGGCGAGACCGATCGCGAATGGGGCCGCAAGATCGCCATGGACGACAGGGTGATCGAGGAGGTCACGCGCAAGTGGAACGCCTACGGCCTGCCCGGCAGCGGCAAGCCGATCTGGCGCTGACGGCGGAAGGCGCGGCATGGACGACGACAGCGCCGGGTTCTATGCCGATCTGAAGCCCTTCGAGCGGTTCGACGATTTCGTCGCCTTCGGCGCCTATGCACCGCTGCCCGACGACTGGTGGATCGTCATCGCCGATGTCGTGGGCTCGACCCAGGCGATCCGCGAGGGGCGCTACAAGCGGGTCAACATGGTCGGCGCCTCGGCGATCATGGCCGCCCTCAATGTGCGTGGCGGTACCGAGATCCCCTATGTCTTCGGCGGCGACGGCGCAACGCTCGCCGTGCCGGGCGTTCTGCGCGATACCGTGTGCGCCGCCCTGCTCGGCCTGCAGGCCACGAGCCAGGCCCTGTTCGGGCTGGAGCTGCGCATCGGTGCGGTCGAGGTCGCCGAACTGCGCGCCCACGGCGGGGACGTGCGCCTGCGCAAGTACCGCCTGAGCCCCGGCAACCACCTGGCGATGTTCGCCAGCGACGGCATCACGCTGGCCGAGACATGGATCAAGTCGGACGACCCGGAGAGTGCCCACCGCCTGGCGCCCGACCCCGACAAGGCGCCGCCCGACCTGGAGGGCCTGTCGTGCCACTGGGACCCGCTGCATCCCACGCGGGGGCGGATGATGAACCTGATGGTGCAGGCGACCGCCGACGATCCCGTCGAGGAAGGTCGGGTGCTGGCCCGCGTGATCGCCGAGATCGGCGCGATCCTGGGCCACGACCTGACCGAAAGCGCTCCCGCGAGCGCCCGCTCCATGCGCTTTCGCTGGCCGCCCGCAGGGCTGATGCTGGAGGCGCGCGCGACTGTCGCGGGCAAGGCGGTCTGGCACCGTTACATCGAACTCCTGGTATCCTCCCTGCTGCAGCTCTGGGCGGAACGCACGCGCAGCCGCGTCGGTCCCTATGACGCCCCCGCCTACGGCGAGGAGCTGCGGGCCAATACCGATTTCCGCAAGTACGACGGCATGTTCCGCGCCCTGCTCGACGTCACCCCCGAACAGGCCGGCGCCATCGAGGCCGCGCTCGAACGCGGCTACCGCGCCGGCGACATCCTCTATGGCGTCCATGTCGCGCGCGAGGCGCTGATAACCTGCCTGGTCTTTGCCCTGGAACGCAGCGAACATGTCCACTTCGTCGACGGCGGCGCCGGCGGCTTTGCCATGGCCGCGGTCGGCTTCAAGGCCCGCCTGGCCGAACGTGCGCAGGATCAGGGGTAGGCGAAGGTCTCGTTCCAGCGCCGCGTCACCACGATCTCGCCGTTCTCGCGCCCCTCCAGGCTCGCCTCCAGTGCAAAGGCGCCGTCCCGCCAGACCAGGGTCGTGGTGACCGCGACCTCGACCCGCCAGCCCTGCCGTTCGAACAGCGCGCTGCGCGTTGCCACGGCCTCGGCGCGGCGTCCGTCGTCGCCGATGGCGAAGCGGTCTTCGCCGTCCACGCCGTAGAGCAGGTCGATCGTGGGGTTGTGGGTGAGGCCGCCGCCGCGCCGGCTGGTCAGCGTCGTGGTCGCCGCCTCGAAGTCGCGCACGAGACTGGTGCGTCCGCGTATGCCTTCGCGCTGCGTGACCTGGCGGGTCGGCTTACCCGGCGATGGTGGCGCCGGCGGCCGCGCGCCCTGCACCGCTGCGCCGGACGCCATGACGGGAAGATCCAGCGTGCTCGCCCCGGTCGTGATGCTGGCCGTGACCGGATCGGGTGCCGGCCACAACATCGGCCACCAGGCCGTCGAGACGGCAAGGCGCAGGCGGTGGCCGGGCAGCACGCGTCGGGCGCAGTGGTTGAGCGGGATGGTGACGTCGTGGATTTCGCCCGGCACGACCGGCACGGCACGATCGTCGCCGTCGCGATGGGCAAGGTTGAGCACCCCAACCGACAGCAGGGTGGCGTGGCCGTCGGGATTAACGTCGACGAGCCGGGCGACCAGGAAGGCCGCGGGCCGGTCGACCGCGACGCGCAGCGCAAGCTGCGGCGCGCCGACGATGTCGAGAGGGCGCCGCAGCGGGGCGCCGTCGAAACAGAGCGATCCGGCATCGTCGCCGCGCTGGTCGGCGGCCAGTTCCGCACCGCCGCCGAAGGGCGACCAGTCGCCGGCGCAAAGCCCCGTGGTCGGCGGCGAGGCGATGCTGCGGACCACCGCCTTTTTCGCCCGGACATCGAGGCTGCCGTCGTTGAGCACCAGGCGGCACTCGGCGATGCCCGGCGCGGGCCAGGAAGGCAGGGCGACGAAACGCCCCGGCCGTTCGTCGGCGACCGGCACCGCACGCACGCTCTCCTGGACGAAGACCTGCAGGGCCGGTTCGTCCTCGATGCCGTTGCCGATGCCCTTCAGCCAGCGGTCCCACCAGGCCAGCGTCTCCTCGAGGAAACCGATGCGCGGCCCGACCGCCGAATGGTGCGGCCAGGCATGGACCCAGGGGCCGATCAGCGCCCGGCGCGGCACGTCGAGCGTGGCCATCAGACGGAAGGCCGCGTTCATGTAGCCGTCGGTGAAACCGGCGACGACCATGGTCGGGCAAACGATGTCGCCCGGCGCGACGGCCACCGACCCCTGGCGCCAGTAGGCATCGCGCTGGGGGTGCTTCAGCCAGATGCCGATGGGAGGTTCGGCAGCCTCGCAACGCTGCCGCCACATCGCGCGCCAGTCCTGCCCAACCAGCGCCGGGTCGGGCGGCAGGCACATGTCGAGCAGGAAGGAGGCGCCCCAGTAGACGTTGTCGTTGAGGATCGGCCAGCCGCCCATGGCGTGGACGTCGTCGCGGAAACGGTCGTCGGTGGCGGCCACGGCCACGATGGCGGCGAGTTCCGGCGGGCGCCGCGCCGCAACCTGGAGCGCGTTGAAGCCCGACCAGGAGATGCCCATCATGCCGATCCTGCCGCTGCACCAGGGCTGGGCGGCGATCCAGGCGAGCGCGGCGACCATGTCGTCCTGCTCGATGGGGAGGTACTCGTCGGTGAGCACGCCGCAGGACTCGCCCGAGCCGCGCAGGTCGATGCGCAGGCAGGCGTAACCCCGCGCGGCGTACCAGGGATAGAGCCGGTCGTCGGAGACCGACATCAGGTCGCGCTTGCGGTAGGGCAGGTATTCGACGATGGCGGGCACGGGATCGGCCTCGGCACCTTCGGGCAGCCAGACGCGTGCTGCCAGCCGGCCGCCGTCGGCCAGGGGTATCCAGAGGTTCTCGATCTCGCGCACGCCGGCCATGACTCTCCGCCCCATCGTCGCGCCAGGAACGCAACGGAAACGATCCGAGCCGATTTCGTGCGGCCGATCAAGGGGTTCCGCACACCTCCTGCGACGGTGTTACGCAAAAATCCGATTGCCCTTGGCCGACAGGGCTTTACGGCGAATTGGGTTCGGTCGTTCAAAACCTGTTCCAGCCTGCAAAACAGGAATAAAATTCAAATTTTTCAACTACTTAGAAAAGACTACCATCACTCTCCACTGTCGTCCCCGGGCTTGTCCCGGGGATCCATACGCACGGACGGTGTGTGAGCCGATATGGCGATGCCTATGGGTTGCCGGAACAAGTCCGGCAACGACAGTCTGGGAGGTGGTCGGCCGAGCCCCCGCCGCCGCCCCCCGCAACCCAGCCATGCGTCCGGCGTTGGCACCATCGTGTTGCCCGCCGCCGTTGGGTCAACCACACTGACATGGGTGCGCGACCTGCGGCCGCGACGCCCGACAGCAAGCTGGAAGGAATGCCCTTGCGCCGAGCGACCGTGACCCATGTCCCGGCCGGCCCGCGCCGTGTCGAGCTCGTCGTCATCCTGGGTGCGCTGACCGCCTTTGCCCCGCTTTCCATCGACATGTACCTGCCGGCCTTCCCGACCCTGGCGCGGGAATTGGCGACCGATGCGGCGACGGTGCAGCTCTCGCTGGCGGCGTTTTTCCTGGCCTTCGGCGGCGGCCAGGTGCTGTTCGGGCCGATCAGCGACCGCTTCGGGCGCCGCGCGCCGCTGTTCGGCAGCCTGGCGCTCTACATCGCGGCCTCGATCGGCTGCGCCCTGGCGCCCGACATCGACACCCTGATCGCACTGCGTTTCGTCCAGGGGCTGGGCGCCTGCGCCGGGGTGGTGATCGCCCGCGCGGTGGTGCGCGACCTGTTCGAGAAGGCCGAGGCGGCGCGCATCTATTCGGCCCTGATCCTGATCATGGGCCTTGCCCCGATGCTGGCGCCGGTGCTGGGCGGCAAGCTGCTGATCTGGGCCGACTGGCACGCGATCTTCTGGTTCCTGACCGCGGTCGGTGCCGCATGCCTGGCCGCCGTCGCCCTGCGCATGCCCGAGACGCACAAGGCCGAACACATCCGCCCGCTCCACCTGGGCAGCATCCTGAAGACCTATGGCGGCCTGCTCTGCGACAAGCGCTTCCTGGCCTACGCCCTGATCGGCGGCTTCGCGATCGGCGGCATGTTCGCCTATATCGCCGGCTCGCCCTTCGTCTTCATCGAGGTTTTCGGCCTTGCCCCCGACGACTTCGGCATCGTCTTCGGCCTCAATGCCCTGGGGTTCGTCATCGTCGCCCAGGTCAACGGCCGCCTGGTCCATCGCATCGAACCGGCGCAGCTGCTCTCGCTGGGCATCGTCGTGCAGATCGCGGCGGCTGCCGCCCTGCTGGCGACGGCGCTGACCGGACTGGGCGGCCTGCCGGGGTTCGTCGTGCCGCTGTTCGTTGCCATCTCCGCCCTGGGCCTTGTGATGCCCAACACCGCCGCGCTCGCCATGGCGCCCTTCCCGACGACCGCGGGCAGCGCCTCGGCCCTGATGGGCAGCCTGCAGTTCGGCATCGCGGCCTGTGCGGCGGCGGCGATGGGCGCGATCCACGCAGAGAACGCCGTGCCGGTCGCCGCCATGATCCTGGCCGGCGGCGTGCTGGCCGCTACCGTGCGCTGGAGCCTGGCGCCGCGCTGATGCCCCCCGGGGTTTACGCCCTGCCCCGCCCCGGCTAGATTAGGCTCAGCATCGCAGCGGGAGACCCAACGATGCCGGCAATGGCCCGCAGACGGTTCCTGGAGTGTTGGATGGCGATCCTGGCGAGCGCGCCCCTGGCGCACGGCGACGAGAAGGCCGCGTCCGGTTTCTTCGCCCCGGCCGAGGAAGCCCCCCACGCCCGCACCTGGATGTGCTGGCCCGCCACCGCGTCGATCTACGGCGGCGAAGGGGCCTATTACGAAAGCGTGCAGGAGACCATCGGGCGCCTCGCCGCGGCCATCGCGTTGCACGAGCCGGTCGCCATGGCCGTGGGCGCGGAGCACCGCGAGGTCGCCGCGCGGCTTTGCGGGCCCGGCGTCGAACTCGTGACCATCCCGACCGATGACATGTGGGCCAGGGACAACGGCGCCGTCTTCCTGGTCGACGGCAGGGGCAAGCGCGCCGCGCTCGATTTCCACTTCAACGGCTGGGGCGGCAAGCAGGTCCACGGCCGCGACGCCGGGATCGCCGCCGCCATGGCGGCCCATACCGGCTGTCCCCTGATCGCCTCGGTCCTGACCGGCGAGGGCGGCGGCATCGAGGTCGACGGCGAGGGCACCCTGCTGCTCAACGACAGCTGCTGGGAAAACGACAACCGCAACCCCGGCATGGACCGGGCCGGGATCGAGGCCGCTCTGAAGGCCGAGCTGGGCGTCGAGAAGGTGATCTGGCTGCCCGGCAAGAAGGGCGGCGACATCACCGACGACCACATCGACGGCTGCCTGCGCGCCGTGCGCCCCGGCGTGCTGCTGGCCAGCGGTATCGAAGGCGACACCTCCGAATGGGGTGTCATGATGGACGAACGCCTGGCGATCCTGCGCGCCGCGACCGACGCGCGGGGCCGGACCTTCACCATCGCCGAGGTCCCCTGGGCCGAGGAGGGCCGCTCGCACCGCCAGGACTTCTTCAGCGGCTACGCCAACTATTACGTCGGCAACGGCGCGGTCTACACGCCCCAGTTCGGCGACCCCGCCCGCGACCGCCACGCCGCCGAAACCCTGGCCGCCCTCTACCCCGACCGCAAGGTCGTGGTGCTGGAGATGGACCGCATCTACGAAAACGGCGGCGGCATCCACTGCGTCACGCAGCAGGAGCCGGTGGCGTAGGCCTGCCTGACGGGGTTCGCCGGCGTCTGGGCCATACCCTGCTGAGGTGCATGGAGACTTTACCCATGCACTTGGGTATTGTAAGGTTATCGTCATGCCGACCGTGCACCGCATCGATGGTCTGCGCGTGGTCATCTACCCGAACGATCACCGACCGGCGCACGTTGATGTCATGGGAGGCGACGGCGAGGCCGTGTTCGTCTTGAACTGCCCGCATGGGCCGGTCGCGTTGCGGGAAAACCATGGCTTCGTCCTGTCGGCGGTGAATCGTATCGAGGCGGCCCTGAGCCGGGAGCTAGGCGTGTTGTGCGAGAGATGGAGAGCGATTCATGACGGTGACTGAACGGGAGTTCGCCATGGCCACGGCCCGCATGGAGGCACGGCGCGAGGACGGCCATGCCGCCGCCGCCCGCTACGATCGCAAGGGCGCGCGCATCGTCGTCGAGTTCGATACGGGCGTGCAGATCGCCTTCCCGGTAGCCCGGACCGAAGGACTGGCCGGTGCCTCGGCCGCCGACCTCGCCGAGATCGAGATCAGCCCGTCCGGCCTGGGCCTGCATTGGCCGCGCCTGGACGCCGACGTCTATCTGCCCGCCCTGCTGCAGGGCGTGTTCGGCTCCCGGCACTGGATGGCCGCCCGGCTCGGCGCCGCCGGGGGCCAGTCCCGCAGCCCAGCCAAGACGGCGGCGTCCCGCGAGAACGGCCGCAAGGGCGGACGGCCGAGGAAGGCCGTGAGCGGGTAAGATCCAGGCGACGTCCGACTTCATCGGCTGCTGCATCAACCATGACGGCAGCAACGGGTCGCTCATGGGGTATAGTAAACTGTCACCGTAATCCCGGTAATCCCCGGTCCGAGGTTCGGAGGCCCAGCGCAGAAGCAGGGAAAAACGGCCGCAAATCGCTGCGTTTTGGCGGGATGGCGTTGTGACGTGACCCCCAACTTTCCTCCAACTGGGATTTGAGCCGAGCCGGGTTGTTGCGCATGAGCGCGGTTGAAGCACTGGGCTGCGTAGCGGAGCCCCTAGAGCAAATCATCCTTCTGCGGAATCGCTTCGCGATTGCGCGGAAGGATGTGAATTTGCTCTATC
>JAQCLG010000092.1 GCA_027592745.1 Pseudomonadota bacterium
GTTCCACGGTTCCGGGTGATCGTGTGAATCCGCTCTACATCAAGAAGATAGAGCAAATTCACATCCTTCCGCGCAATCGCGAAGCGATTCCGCAGAAGGATGATTTGCTCTAGGCACGGCCTGGGGCCGCACCAAGGCTGCGCAACCCTCTCCCACAAGGGGAGAGGGAGAGCGCGTCGACGCTCAGGTGTGGCCGGGCGAGAACGAGGGCGGGTAGCTGGCGGGGAAGGATTCGTCGGAGGCCTCCTCGACATCGCCCCATTCCTGCGCCGTGTAACCCGGCGGGGGTTCGACGGCAGAGGACGTGCGGCGGCGGGCACGCACCGCAGCGAAGATGCCTGCCGCGGCGATGCCGCCGGCAAGAAGCCCGATAGCCAGGGGTAGTCTGCGCATCGTGGTCCTCGCGGGATGTTGGTATCTCTCTCAACACGCGAGGGGCCACGCCGGTTCCCGATCAGGCCGCCGGCTTGTCCCGGGTCCAGTCGTCCTCGATGTAGAAGGGGCCGGGGCGCTCGCGCAGCTGCTCGTACTTGCAGATCTCCGGTTCGGCGCCCAGGGGCACGGAAACGCCGTCGCGGAACGCCCATTCGCCGCGTTCGGGCGTGTCGGCCGCGCGCACGTAGCTGTTGAGCATGAACAGGCGGTCGCGGTCCTTCGAGCGGTTCGGGTTGGAACCGTGGATCGTGTAGAGCGTCCACATCAGCAGGTCGCCGGGTTCGAGCTCGCACTGCAGGACCTGGCTGGGGTCGATGCCTTTGGCCTTGAGTTCGGCATCGCGCATGTCGCCGGTCATGATCGGGCCGTCGCTGGAAAGGCCGAGATAACCCATCCTGTGGCTGCCGGGCACGACCTGCAGGGCGCCGTTCTCGCCGTCCTGGCGGTTGAGCGCCAGGCCCGTGGTGATCCAGGAGGTCTCCAGGTTCTTGTAGACCTCCGGCTTCTCGCGGAAGCGCACGTCCTGATGGTAGCGGTAGTAGGTGAACTTCCCGCCGGGCGGCTTCCAGTGGATCTGCTGGGTCAGATGCTTGATGTCGCGCCCGAGCAGCGGCGAGAGCAGGTCGAAGTAGCGGGAGTCGCGGCGGTGGCGCTCCAGCAACGGTTCGATCCAGGCCGCCCAGTGGGCCTGCAGCAGGACCTTCTGCTTGAGCACCGGATCGGTGATGATCTCGAACAGCAGGTTGCGGTCGCGCCAGGTGGCATGGTGCGGCTCGGCGGCAGCCTTGACACGCTCCAGCGCCTCCAGAAGCTCCTCGACCTCGGCGGGAGCGAGGAAGCCGCGCACGATGGCATAGCCGTGTTCGCTCAGGTGTTCGGTGGGCGTCATGGCGGTTCCCGCACAGGTTGACCGCCGCAATGCTAGCGCGGGAAACAGGCCCGCGCGAGCCTCCCTCCCCCCGACAAAAACACTGTCATCCCGGACAAGCGACCGCAGGGAGCGAAGATCCGGGACCCAGCTCTGCGGGTGCTGCGCACCCTTGGCCGGGATGACGACAAGGAGAAGGTCGATCAGGCCTCAGCGTCCCAGCCGGCGCTCGTGCAGGCGTTCGTAGAACGGCATGCAGGCCGCCGCCACCGCCTCGAGCTCCGGGGACAACACGATCTCCTGCTCCGGCGGCGCACGGAAACCGGTCGAGGCCCGGACGCTGGCATACCAGTGTTCGCCCCAGACACCGTCGCTGTCGCGCGGACCGGCGGGCCAGGACAGCATCGCGGGGTGGAAGGGGACGGCGAGCGCCGTGCAGAGCAGACCAAGCAGACGCTCGGGATCGGCGAGCACGTCGGCGGCATCGATCACCGGGGGCTCCCGCCCCGTCGCCGCCACGACCGCGTCGTAGAGCTCGGCCTGGAGCTGCGCGCCCAGGTCGGCGGCATTCGTCCCTTCCCGCTTGGCGGCATAGGAAGCCGCTATGGCGCGGGGGTCGCGGATCAGGAAGGCATGGAGGACCCGGTCGAACCAGCCGCGGCCCACGGCCGGGATCATGTGGTGGGTCATGTGCTTCTGGTACCAGAGCGGCGCGCCGCCCGGCGCCGGCCCGGTGATGGCGGCCACCACCTGGCGCCAGTCGGTCGGCTGCGTGGCCATCACCGCCTCCCGCATGGGGTGGTCGATGCCGGTGGCGGCGAGATAATGGGCATAGAACGGCTCGTCGGAGACGGCGCAGTCGGGCCGGTTCTCGAAGGCGCGCATCATCGCGGTGGAGATGTTGCGCGGCCCCGACCACATGGCGATGCGCAGGGTCATGGGGCGGGACACTCCGGCTCCACCAGATCGCGGTAGAGGCCCTTCAGCCGCGTCACTACCGGCCCCGGCGGCGTCCCCTCGCCGATCGTGCGGCCGTCGACGCTGACGACCGGCGTCAGGCCGGCAAAGGTGCCGGTGATGAAGGCCTCGTCGGCGTCATAGACCTCCGTCAGGCTGAAGTCCTTCTCGAGGGCCTCCATGCCGTTCTCGCGGGCGAGCCTCAGCACGTTGCCGCGGGTGATGCCGTGGATGCAGTAGCGCCCCGTCGAGGTCCAGAGCTGCCCGTCGCGCACGATGAAGAAGTGGGTGGAGTTGCAGGTCGCCACGAAGCCGTGGGGATCGAGCATCAGCGCCTCGTCGGCGCCCGCCCTGGCGGCCTGGATGCAGGCGGTGATGCAGTTGAGCTTGCTGTGGCTGTTGAGCATGGGGTCCTGGACGTCGGGCGCGCCGCGCCGGACATGGACCGTGAACAGGCTGACGCCGCCCTCGCGTTCGGCCGGCGTCTTCCACTCCGGGATGATGACCACGGTCGGCGGACCGATGTTGACCCGCGGGTCCTGGTAGGGTGTCGCCTTGATGCAGCGTGTCACCATCAGGCGGATGTGGACGCCGCTTTCCATGCCGTTGGCGGCGACCGTGCGTTCGATCTCGGCCGTCAGCGCCTCGCGCGTCATGCCGATGTCCATGGCGATCGCCTTGGCGCCCTGCCACAGGCGGCGCAGGTGCTGGTCGAGAAAGGCGAGACGCCCGTTGTGCAGGCGCAGGCCCTCCCAGACGCCGTCGCCCATGATGAAGCCGGAGTCGAAGACGCTGACCACCGCCCTGTCGCGTGGCAGCAGTTCGCCGTTGACCGAGATCAGCACGTCGGCGTTGCGCGGATCGTCGACGTAGCGGTGCGTGCCGGTGTCCTGTGCCATGGTTCGTTGCCCCTGTTCCTGCATTGACAGTCTCAGGAATGCAGGGTCGGCTCAAGGCGGAGAGGGAGAGAGCCATGGCGCAAGTGACCTGCGTGCTCGACGCAAAAGCCAGGGTCGGCGAATGCCCGATGTGGCACGCCGTCGAGCGCCGCCTCTACTGGGTCGATTCCGGGGCGGGCACGATCCACCGCTTCGATCCGGCGACCGGTATCAACGAGACGCGCAGGCCGCCCGAGGCCATCGGCTCCTTCGGTTTCCGTGCGACGGGCGGACTGGTGGTCGCCGCCAAATCGGGTTTCGGTTTCTTCGACTTCGATGCCGACCGCTACGAGCCGGTCGCGCGGGTCAACGAACGCGACGACGTCATGTTCAACGATGGCCGCGTCGGCCCCGGAGGCCAGTTCTTCGCCGGCACCATGGGGTCGCCCATTCGCCTGGGCGATCACGGCCAGGCGCTCTACCGCTTCGATCCCGACGGGCAGGTGACCATGCTGGTCGACGGCATCGGCACATCCAACGGCCTTGCCTTCTCGCCCGACGGCGCGACCCTCTACCACAGCGACAGCCTGCCGGACGTGCAGACCATCTGGGCCTGGGACCACGATCCCGAAAGCGGCGCCATCGCCAACCGCCGTGTCTTCTCCACCACCCACGACGAACCGGGCCGTCCGGACGGGGCGACGGTCGATGCGGAAGGCTGCTACTGGTCGGCCCATGTCGATGGCTGGGCCCTGCTGCGCTACGCCCCGGACGGGACCGTCGTGCAGCGCCTCATCATGCCGGTGCAGAAACCCTCCATGCCCGCCTTTGCGGGCGATGGGCTCGACATGCTCTACGTCACCTCCATCGGCCGGGGCGGCACCACGCCCATGGCCGACGGTCAGCCCATGAAAGGCGGCCTCCTTGCCCTCAGCCCCGGCGTGCGCGGCCTGCCCGAGCCGCGCTTCGCGGCTTGAGCAGCCTCCAATTCACTTGAAGCAGCCCTGCACCGGGATCAGCCGGAAGGGGGCGTCGATGAAGTACGCATAGCGATACCCGAGCCAGACGTAACAGCCCCTGCCGCTCCTGATGACCTTCCAGCCCCGCACCATGTGCGGCGTGACGTAAAACGTCTTGTCCCAGTCCCAGTGGTTCTCCAGGGGGGCGATCGAGGTCCACTGTTTGGGGAAGGGAAGGGAGGTGTCCGCCGGATCGGGCGACAGGATCGTGCTGCAGCCGGAGCGGTAGCAGAGCATGGTTACCGGCGGGTTCAGGAAAAACACCTCCTTGCGCCAGTCGCCGTTGAGGTCGATCGAGGCGAAGGCCATCTCGTCGGGATCGAGCCGCTCGAACTCGATCACGCCATAAGTTCGCTCGAGCACATTCCACAAGCTCTCGCGGCCGATCATGCCTCCGGAGATCAGCGCATCGCTCAAGGCAATCTTCAGAAACAGGAACTCCTCGCCGAAGAACACGATCGCCGTGGATCCGAACACCTTGAGGGGCAGGTGCAGGACCTTGTCGATGCGCAGGTCCTTGAGGTCGCCCTCCAGCAGGTACACATCGCAGCCCTCGCGGTCGCACGCCTCGGGGTGCCCAACCGCCAGAATGTGTTCCTGCACACCGTCTTCATCGAGGTCGAGGGTCACGCCGTTCGGCAACTGGTAGAAGTCTTCCTCCGCCACGGGGTCGTCGAGCCGAAGCAACGCCATGTTCTTGGTGGATTCTGGTTGATTGTCATGAAAGTACGCCTGAACAGCCTGCCACTCGGACTCCGTCGGCGTGTCGCGGAAGACCACGAGCTCGTCGGCCAGGACCGGCGAACCGGCCGCGGCAATCGCGGCGGCCAGCATCAGCACCAGGCGATGCCTCACCGTCATCGAACCGGCATCTCGGTTACCAGCGCCGGGGCATAATGCCTGCTGCGCAGCGGCAGTTCAGAGAATGTCCGCAGCCGTGTTTCGATTGCCCTGTACTTTGCTTCAGTTTTCTGGTCGAGCCCGGAGAAATCTGAAACCCAGTCGTGCTCAGCCTGATGCTGAAGGTAGAGACTGAGGCTGCCGGAACCCCAACGATGAACGGCCGCCTGCATGCCTGCCTCGGTGACCGGAAAACGCGCCACGATGCCATCGATTTCCTGGCCAAGATATTGCCGGAGTCCCTTGTCACGGATTTGTTGGTCGTGCGCCGCCAGGAGTCGGGCGAGCGCGGCATCCTGGGCAGCGGGATCGTCGAGGAAATCCTCTCCGGTGGGAAACCCGGGATGGATCCAGTTGCCGTCCCTGTCCATCAGCCCCACCTCCCGAAGACCGATGTGCGTGAACTGGTAGCGTCCCCAGGCTGTGGGCGTGTCGCCGTCGTAGCGCACGATGTCGTATCGCCCGTGAGACTTCTCCGCCTTGTCGATCGCATCCGCGAAATCGACGGAGACCGGAAGCAATGCGTCCTGGCGCCACATCAGGCGAGGTGGGATGTAGCCCGGCAGCGGCGGACGTTCCCCTTCCGCGGCCGCCGGTATCCGCTCCGGGGCCGGTGGCTTCAGACCCGGCACCGGCGGCACATCGATTGCCTCTTCCGGGTCGTGACTGTCGAGCGCCTTGCGCGCGGTGGCGGCGAGCGGGCTGCGGCCCGCGCCGGCGTGGCGCTCAGCTGCTCGGTGAAGGCGTAGGCGATGCCCTCCGGGCTGCCCTGAGGGAATGGATTGCGCTCGCCCCGCCGCACGGCACGGACGATCTCCCGGGCCGAGGACCGGTCGGTCTGCTGTCGTGCCACAGGTCGGCGCGGGGAACGGGGGTCGTCGAACAGGTTCGACGCCATGGCTCTCCTCCGAATCGAGGAGAACAATTGTGGAACAAACTGGGATCAGATCAAGTGAAACCTACATCGATACGTTGCCGAAGCAGGGCGATATGCTCGGGCATGGTGCCGCAGCAGCCGCCGACGATGCGGGCGCCCTGACCGATCCAGGTATCGACGTGGGCGGCATAGGCCGCGGGATCGAGATCGTGGCGGTCGGCGACCGTCTTCTGCTCCGGGTCGATGGGTTCGAAGGTGTTGGCGTAACCGCCCGTGGGCTTGCCCAGGGCCTTGAGGTCCGGCAGGGCGCGGGTCAGCGCCTCGGGCGAGCAGCAGTTGGCGAGGAAGGCAAAGACCGGCTGGTCGGCGACGGCCTCCGCCGCCTCGGCGATGCTGGCGCCGCCCTTGAGTCGGCCGTGGTCCTTCTCCAGCAGCGACCATCCGATGCAGATCGGCTTGCCCTGGGCCGCGGCACCCCGCGCGGCCGCGCGGGTTTCCTCCACGGTGATCAGCGTCTCGACCATGAAGAAGTCGACATGGGGTGCAAGGATCGCGGCCTGTTCGGCGTAACGCTCCGTCATCTCCTCCTCGGGGCGGACCTCCGAGGGGATGTAGCTGTCCGAAAGCGGCGGCAGGGAACCGGCGATCAGCACGTCGCGGCCCACCGCGTCGCGCGCGCGCGCAGCCAGTTCGCAGGCCTTCAGGTTCATCTCCTCGTAGCGCTCCTCGATGCCGATCTCGGCCATGAAGGCACGCACCACGCCATAGGTGTTGGTCGTGATGACATCGGCGCCGGCCTCGATGAACTGGCGGTGCAGGCTCTCGACCAGGTCGGGGCGCTCGATCAGCGCGCGGCCCGACCAGAAGGGCGAGCCGGGCTGGCGCAGGCCGGCCTTGGAGATCGCCTGGCCCATGCCGCCGTCGAGCAGCAGGGGGCGGTCGGCGGGCAGGTCGAGGGTCGGCATGGCCATGGCGTTGTTCTCCGTTCTTGCCTGGGTGCGCAAGGTTAGCGCGCGTCATCGACGCAGGCGAGCGGGCGGACTAGCATGGCGGCCGGAATCGGGAGAAAACACATGGCAAAGGCAGCAGGAGCCGCCGCGCGCAAGGCGACCTACACCCTGTGGCTGAGCTCGGCCAACACGCCGGCCGTGGAGCTCGCCAGGCTGCTGGGTTACGACGGCATCACGCTCGACCTGGAGCACGGCGTCTTCAACCGCGAGAGCGCCGACCGGCTGATCCTGCTGGCGCGCCAGAGCGGCCTGAAGGCCTTCGCGCGGGTCGCCGCGCCGACGCGCATCGACATCCAGCACGTCCTGGATTCCGGTGCCGACGGCGTCATCATCCCCCATGTCGAGAACGCCGAGCACGCCCGCGAACTGGCCTCCTACGCAAAATATCCCCCGGCCGGCGACCGCAGCGTCGGCGGCGGACGGACCTGGAACTTCGGCACGCCGCCCAAGGGCTGGACCGGCATCGAGAACCGCCGGGTGCGCTGTTACCCCATGGTCGAGACCGCAGGTGCGCTGGCCGAGGTCGAGGCGATCCTCAAGCTGAAGACCGTCGACGGCGTCTTCCTCGGCCCCTTCGACCTCAACATGGCGCGCGGCCGCAAGGGCGCCTTCGGCAAGGACGATGCCGCCGACCGCAAGACCGTGGCCGACGCTGCCATCGCGGCGGGCAAGGACTGGGGCATGAACGTCTACTCCCAGGACGACATGAAGGCCTCGCGCCAGCTCGGCCTGACCTTCGCAGCACTGACCGACGACATCACCGCCATGTCGGAGGCCCTGACCCGGACCATCGCCGACGCCCGGCGCATCATCGGGCGCTGAAGCCGTGTTCGACATGGCCCGCCACCTGCGCGTCACCGCCCTGCTCGACGAGGTCGCGGCGGTGGACGACCGGCTGATCGCCAACGAACGCGAGATGATCGCCCACCTGCGCGAGAAATATGCCGATCCCGGCCACGGCGACGGCGACGATGCCGCCGTGCTCGAGATCATCCTGCGCAACGTGGAAATTCGTCGCGGTTTCGAGATCGATCCCAAGACCCACACGCCCCTGGCCTTCGAGGCCAAGACCACTTCCTGACCCAACGGAAACCCGAGCGATGCGCAACCAGAACGTCACCTTCCGCACCCTGACCCCGGCGATCGGCGCCACGGTCGGCGGCATTGACCTTTCGCAGGATCTCGACGACGGCACCCTGGACACGATCCGCGCCGGGCTGCTGGAGCGCCAGCTCCTGATCTTCCGCGATCAGGACATCACGCCCGACCAGCAGGTGGCGTTCGCCGAGCGCTTCGGCGAGGTCGAGGACCCGCATCCGGTGTTCGGGCGCCTGGAGCTCAATCCGAAGATCACGCTGATCGAATCCCAGGGCGACAAGGGTTACTACAACGACGCCTGGCACAGCGATGTCAGCTTCAAGCCGCGCCCGGCGCTGGGCAGCCTGCTTTATGCCCGCATCCTGCCGCCGGCCGGCGGCGACACCCTGTGGGCCAGCATGTATGCCGCCTACGAGGCTCTGTCGGCACCGATGAAGGGCTTCCTCGACGGCCTCACCGCGACCCACGACTTTGCCTTTGCCTTTGCCGAATCGGTGCTTGCCCAGGGCGAGGCCGAGAAGCTGGAGGAAGGACGGCGCAAGAACCCACCGACAAGCCATCCCGTGATCCGCACCCATCCCGAGACCGGCCGCCCCCTGCTCTACGTCAGCGAGTCCTTCACCAGTCGCATCAACGAACTCTCCGCGACCGAGAGCAAGGCGCTGCTTGCCATGCTGACCGATCACATCCGCCGCCCGGAGTTCCAGGTGCGCATCACCTGGGAGCCCGGCACGCTGGCCTTCTGGGACAACCGCGCCACCCAGCACTACGCCGCGCGCGACTACATGCCCCACCACCGCCTGATGCACCGCGTCACCCTGCTCGGCGACGCACCGTTCCACAGGGCGGCGTAGGCGAACCCACCTACCAGGGACGTCATCCCGGACAAGCAGCGGAGCTGCGCAGATCCGGGACCCATGCCGGAACGCGGCCACAGGCGCCGGCGGTGCTGCGATGTTCCGGCGTGGATCCCGGATCGGCGGCGCTTCGCGCCTTGTCCGGGATGACAGCCGAGGTTGCATGCGGCCGTCGTTGCTCCGCGCTCTCCGCGTGCCTGACCTTCTTGTTTCACGCGGAGACGCGGAGAGCGCGGAGTAACGTGTCCACGCGCTGCGCAGGTACCTTGCTATCGGAGTTGCGCACTTGCGCCGGAGGTATTGCGATGTTGATGACAGCGTTGGGAGTGTGCCGGCCTCAGCCGCCCTTGAGGGCGGGCATCAGGGCGAGGTCGTCGCCCTCCTGCAACACGGTGGCGGCGCGTTGCGCCGTGGGCACGGCGGTGCCGTTGAGGCTCACGAGATAGGCGCCTTCGGGGAAACCCAGTTGCGCCATGACGTCGAGCGGGCTCGCGCCCTCGGCAACCTCGATCTCGGCGCGGTTCTTCTGCGAACCCTGCGGCAGGTGTTCGCCCAGCAGGCCCGCGGTGCGGACCGTGATCCTCATGCCGCGCGGCGGCGCGTGGCGTCCTGCACGCAGGCCAGATAAACCGTCATGATCTGGTGCGGGTCGTCCTGCAGGACCTTCTTCCACTTCCCAAGCGGCACCTTCGTCTGGATCAGGCCGCGCAGCACGCCGACGTGCTGGGTCAGGCCCAGCGCCAGCGCACCGACCAGGACATCGCCCTGGAACGACAGGCGCAGGTAGCGCGCGTTTTCCCTGTCGAGCGAGACCACCTCGTCGCCGCCTTCGGCACCGTCCCACAGGCCGTAGGAGGTCGAGATCAGGCCCAGGGTGTTGAGCGTGTTCATCACCAGGCTGCCGCGATAGGCCGTCCTGTGGCCGGCCATGTTGCGTGCGGCGACGCGGCCGTGTTCGCTGGCGGTGGGCTGGATGGCGTGGACGTCATGGCCGCCGGTCGAGAAATCAAGGCCCTGGGCGACGTCGCCCGCGGCATAGATGTCGGGCAGGTTGGTCGCCATGTAATTGTCGATCAGCACGCCCTGTCCGGTATCGATGCCGCTGCCCTCGAGGAAGCCGATGTTGGAGCGCACGCCCGTGGCGCAGACCACGAGATCGGCCGCGACCGGCTCCTTGCCTTCCAGCGAGAGCGAGAGGCTGCCGTCGACCTTCTCCTCGATGCCGGTGACCCTGGTTGCGGTCATCACGTCGACGCCCTGGCCGCGGCACCAGTCGCCGATCATGTCGCCGCCGGTCTTGTCCATCATGCGCGCGACCATGCGGTCGGCCATCTCGATCACGGTGAGTTTGACCTTCCGGGCGACCAGCGCCTCCAGGATGATGCAGCCGATGAAACCCGCGCCCATCAGCACGACACGGTCGCCGGGTTTCGTGCCGGCGATGATCTGGCGGGCATCGGCAAGGGTCCAGCAGGACTTCACCTTGGCCAGATCCATGCCCGGGATGGGCGGGCGCACCGGCGCCGCGCCGGTCGCCAGCAGCAGCTTGCCGTAGGTCCGGCTGCCGCCGCCCTCGAAGGCGAGGGTGCGGGCCGCCGGGTCGAGCCGGGCGACGCGCTCGTGCACCACCCTGATGCCGCGCGCATCGTAATGTCCGGCCGTGTGGCGCAGGTGGGTGCCCTCCTCCGCGATGTCCTCGGCCAGCAGGTAGGGGATCGCCATGCGCGAATAGGGCGGCTCGGGCTCGCCAGAGACCAGGGTGATGTCGGCACCCGGTTCGAGTCCGGCCAGGGTTTCCGCAGCGATGACGCCGGCCGGGCCGGCACCCACGATGACATAGTCCATGACGGTCGTTTCCCCCTGATCGGGATGATCGTGACGCGGCGCGTTTGGGGCCGGCAGGGCCGGTGCGATGGCGTCGGTCCCCGGCCGGCGGCGGCCACCGCCGGCCGGGAACGACACCGCCCCCCGTGGTGCAGCGCTACAGTGCCAGCCGGTTCAGCGTCTCGTTGGTCGGCATGCCTTCGGTGGTCCAGCCGCGCACGGCGTAGTATTCCGGCAGCATCTTGCCGAGTTCGGCGACCTTGCCCTTGGCGTTGCCCGAAGGTGCCGGGTCCTCGAGCAGACGCTTGGGCAGGCTGTCGTCGGCCCCGGTGAGACCCGCGCGCATGTTGAACATGCGCTCGAGCGTCCAGGTCCGCTCGCCCGATTCCAGGCAGCGCTCCTTGGTCCAGGACCCCTCGCAAGCGGCATCGAGCTGGGCGACGAAATCCTCGACGCCCCAGCCTGCCGTCGTGAAGAGGCACAGGCCCGTGCTGTCGATCATGGCGACACGGTCCTGGCTGTCCTTGACCGGCTGGGCCTTGTTGTTGCCCGAGATGTCCTCCATGTCCTCGCCGAAGACGTCGTGCTTGAGATGGCAGGCGCCCCGGTTCGAGGTGGCATAACCCAGGCCCATGCCCTGGAGCGCGCGGCTGTCGTAGCCGGCGAACTCCTGGCCCTTCACACCCATGAACAGTTCGGGATGGCCGTACTTGGCGGTGAGCCGCATGGAACCCATGCCCAGCTCCTTGCCGAAGCCTTCGCCCTTGCCGGTCTTCTCGGCCATGACCGCCAGCGCCTCGGCATTGCCGAACTTCAGCTCGACGCCGTCGGTGTGCTCCCTGGTCAGCACGCCCATCTCGTACATCTCCATGGCGGCGGCCAAGGTGACGCCGAAGGAGATCGGATCCATGCCGTGTTCGTTCATCATGAAGTTGGCGAAGGTCAGCGCGTCGATGTCGTCGACGCCGACCACCGGGCCCAGGGCATAGGCCGTCTCGTATTCGAGCCCGCCCGAGGCGTGCCAGTACTCCTTGCGGTTGACGACCGTGAAGTGCTCCTTGTCGATGTGCGCGATGCGCCCACAGGCGATCGTGCAGCCGAAACACGCCTTGTTGGTGATCAGGTTGACGTGGCCGTGGGCATTGGGCGTGACCGCGGCCTCCGGGTTGATCTTGCCCGTGCCCTCGAACTGCACTTCCTGGAAGTTGCGCGTGGGCAGGCCGCCCCATTCCTGCATGACGTCGATCATGGCGTTGGTGCCGACCTTGGTCAGTTCCTTGCGCCCGCCGCTCTCGGCCAGCTTCTTGTGGGTTTCCTTGACGACGGCCATGAAACGCTTGGGATCGTCGACCCGGACACCCTTGGTGCCGTGGCAGGCGATGGCCTTGAGGTTCTTGGACCCCATCACCGCACCGACGCCCGAACGGCCGGCCGCCCGGTGCAGGTCGTTCACGACGCAGGCATAACGCACCAGGTTCTCGCCGGCCTCGCCGATCGAGGCGACCTTGAGGTTGGGGTTGCCGTGGTGGTTCTTGATCCAGTCCTCGGTGAACCAGACACCCTTGCCCCAGAGTGCGTCGGCCGGGAGGATCTCGACCTCATCATCGACGATGTGAAGATAGACCGGCTTCTCCGACCTGCCCTGCAGGATGATGAGATCGTAGCCCGCGAACTTCATCTCCGCGCCGAACTTGCCGCCCGAGTTCGAGCAGGCGATGGCGTTCGTCAGTGGCCCCTTGCAGAGCACCGCGTAACGCCCGCTGGTCGAGGCCATGGTGCCGGTGAGCGGCCCGGTGGCGAAGATCAGGACGTTGTCGGGGCCGAGCGCATCGGCCTTGGGGTCCATGTTCTCGGAGAGGTACTTGGTGCCCAGGCCGCGTTCGCCGATGTAGGCGTTGGCCCATTCCATGTTGAGCGGTTCGACCCTGGAGGTGCCCCGGGTCAGATCGACGCGAAGAACCTTGCGTTGCCATGCCATGATGCTGTCCCCCCGCTCACGCCGTAGCCGCTTTGGTATCGGTTTTCACGGCCCAGGCCTGCATGCGCTCGTAGCCGGTCCATGCCGAATCGACATAGGTGATGGCCTCGGTCGGGCAGGCTGCCGCGCACTGGGGATCGCCGCCGCAGAGGTCGCACTTGATGACCTTTCCGCTGTCGGGATTGTAGTTCACGGTGCCGAAGGGGCAGGCGATGGTGCAGACCTTGCAGCCCACGCAGATCTCGTCGCGAACCTCGACCGCGCCCGTGGTCTTGTTGCGCACCAGCGCCTCGACCGGGCAGGCGTGCAGGCACCAGGCCTCGGCGCACTGGGTGCAGGTATAGGGCACCGCGCGCTTGCCGTGTTCGAACTCGAAGATCTTGATGCGCGAGCGCGCCGGGTTGAAGACCCCTTCATGCTCGAAGCTGCAGGCCATCTCGCACTGCAGGCAACTCGTACACTTGTCCGGATCGATGAGCAGAGATTTCTGCATCGGTATGCCCCCTGTTGAACGCCCAACGCAGGTGAAACCACGCGGGGAAGGAGTTGTGCCGACCCGTTCCCGTCACCTGTCGGGCGATATCCTAGACACGGACGGCGTGGCTGGGTAGGGGTTAAGTCCCTGCAATCGGATTGAGAATCGTTCTCAACGCCTGGCGCAGCAGGGCCATCTCCTCGGCCGTGCCGATCGAGATGCGCAGGCAGTCGTCGAGCCGGTAGGAACCCATGGCGCGTACGACGATGCCGCGTTCGAGCAGGGCCGCGACGACCTCGCCCGCGCCCGGCCGGTTGCCGCCGGGAAGCCGCAGCAGGACGAAGTTGCCGGCGCTGGGCAGCGCCTCCATGCCCAGCGACGCCGCCTCGGCACGCATTTCCTCGCGCAGGGCGATGACGCCGTCGCGCACGCGCACCATGTGCGCCTGGTCCACCACGGCGGCGGCGGCGGCGGCCAGGCAGGGCGTGGGCACGCTGCCGGGGATGCGCACCTTGCCCATGGCCGCGATCACCGGCTCGGGGCCGTACATCCAGCCAACGCGCAGGCCGGCCAGGCCGTAGGCCTTGGAGAGGGTGCGCAGCATGACGACATTGCCGCCGCCGTCGACCAGCCGCCCGCCCAGGGCGCCGTGTTCGGCCGGGGCGAACTCGACATAGGCGCAGTCGAGCAGCAGCAGGACATGGGGCGGCAGCGCCGCGGCCAGCCGCTCGACCTCTGCGACCGGCAGCAGCGCGCCGGTCGGGTTGTTGGGGTTGACCAGGAACAGCAGGCGCGTCGCCGGGGTCACGGCGGCGAGCAGGCCATCGATGTCGGCGACCATCTCCGGCTCGGGCACGCTGACGATGGTCGCGCCGTTGATCGCGCACTGCACCTGGAACCACTTGTAGCCGTACTGGCTGACCACGACCTCGGCGCCGGGTTCGCAATAGGTCTGGGCGAGCACGCTCATGAGTTCCATCGAACCCGAGCCGACCATGATCCTTTTGGGATCGAGACCATGGACCCTGCCGATCGCCGCGCGCAGGGCGTCATGGCCGTCGTCGGCGTAGCGGTTGACGTGGTGCGAAGGATCGCCGAGTGCGGCCAGCGCCAGGGGGCTGGGCGGCACGCCCAGTTCGTTCTGACCGAGCTGGATGACACGGGCGACGCCGGGAACCTCCCGCGGCGCATAGCTATAGTCGGGCAGGGCCGCGATGGCGGCGCGTAGCGGCGTGGTCACAACACGGCATCCTTTCCGAGGGCCTGCTTGCGGGCCGTCCAGGCGGCCTGGTCGAGTTCGACGATGCCGTGGCCCGCGACCAGCGCGTCGAGGGCGCCGTCGCGCAACTGGTGGAGCTGCACCGGCTGGCCCGGCCGGGCGACGACCTCGACGTCCGCTCCGCCGTCCAGCGCGGCGAGAACGGCCCGTGCGCCGGAGGGACTCATCACGCTCATCAGGCGGCCCCAGCCGTGGGTGATGCCGCGCAGGCCGTAGAGCGTCATCGCGGGCGGGATCCTGTCATCGTCGGGCCTGGCCGTTGCCATCGTGCTGCCGGGGATTGTGTACCGGCCGCCGTCCCGGCGTCACTGCCTTGTC
This sequence comes from Pseudomonadota bacterium, assembly GCA_027592745.1. GTDB lineage: Bacteria > Pseudomonadota > Alphaproteobacteria > SP197 > SP197 > CALGGB01. The sequence goes on from JAQCLG010000092.1 coordinate 14,774, forward strand.
GCCGCAGCCCCTATGGCTTGTCAGCCCGTGCGAATGCGCGGAAGGTCGCGCTTTCGAGGCGGGGAGTGAACACCATGCGTCCGGGGCCCGCCTTTGCCGCCGCAATCGTCCTG
>JAQCLG010000093.1 GCA_027592745.1 Pseudomonadota bacterium
AAGGATGTGAATTTGCTCTATCTTGTTGATGTAGAGCGGATTCACACGATCAGCCGGAACCGCCGAGCGCTTCCGGCTGATCGTGATCCGCTCTAGTCTCCGATCTACAGCGCGGCGCCGACCTTCAGGCCGTCGAGCACGGCTTCCTCGGCGGTGCGCGGCGCCAGGCAATCGCCCACCAGGTGCACCTCGCCGCCCCAGCCTTCCAGAGCGTCGGCAAGCGTCGTGACGGAGTTGTGGCCCAGGGCGGTGACCACGGTGTCGATGTCCTCCAGGATGATCGGCTCGCCGCTGGTGACGTGCTGGAGATAGGCGCTGCTGCTGTCGGCGCCGAACAGGCGGGCGTAGGGGATGACCTTGACGCCCAGCTTCTGCAGCGTGGCCGCCCAGTGGTCGCGCACGTACATCTGGATCGTCTGGCCCGGCATGTAGCCGTCGACCGCAAGGGTGACGTCGCAGCCGTTGCGCGCCAGCATCTCAGCCAGGCCCATGCCGATCCAGTCGCAGCGCCAGTCGGCGATCACGACCCTGCCGCCGACATTGGCCTCGCCCCGGATCACGGCCCAGGCCTCGACCATGTGGGCCTCCTCGGCGCCTTCGATGGCAACCGGCGCCGGCCGTGCGCCGGTCGCGACAATCACCGCATCGGGCGCCTCGGCCTCGATGAGGGCACGGTCGACGTTGGTGTTACGCCGCACCGTGACGCCGGCCAGCTCCATCTCGCGGGCAAGGTTGGTGACGATGCCGCCGAATTCAGCACGGCCGGGCAGCGCCTGGGCGAGCAGGGCCTGGCCGCCGAGCTGGGCGGCAGCTTCGCACAGGATGACCTCATGGCCGCGTTCGGCGGCCACGGCGGCAGCCTTCATGCCGCCAGGCCCGCCGCCGGCGACCAGCACCTTCCTGGCACGAGCCGCGGGCCGGCGCGTACCGAAGGCCAGCTCGCGACCGGTCTCGGGATGCTGGATGCAGGAGATGCCGTAGCCCATGTGCATGTGGCCGATGCAGGCCTGGTTGCAGCCGATGCAGGCGCGGATGTCGTCGATCCGGCCTTCGCGGGCCTTGTTGGCCATCTCGGGGTCGGCGATCTGGGCGCGGGTCATGCCGATCATGTCGGCCTGGCCGCTTTTCAGGATTTCCTCGGCCTGCTGGGGCTGGTTGATGCGGCCGGCGACGAACACCGGCGCCTTGACCTTCGCCCTGATCGTGGCGGCATAGGGCGCGACGTAGCCGTTCTCGATGAACATCGGCGGCACGATGTGGACCGATCCGCCCAGCGAAGCCGAGGACCCGGCGATGACGTTGTAGTAGTCGAGGCCGCCGGCTGCCTCGAGCAGCTCGATCGCCGCGGTCGCGCCGGCAAGTTCCAGGCCGTCGTAGCTCTGCTCGTCGCCCGAGATGCGCAGACCGACGACGAAGTCCTCGCCCACCTTGGCGCGCACGTTCTGCACGATCTCGGCGATGAACCGCACACGGTTCTCCAGCGAGCCGCCGTAATCGTCGGTCCTCAGGTTGACCTTGGGGTTGAGGAACTGGGCCGGCAGATAGCCGTGGCTGGCGACGATCTCGACGCCGTCCAGGCCGCCCTCGCGCAGGCGCACCGCGGCATCGCCGTAGCCGTCGATGACGTCGTGGATCAGCGCGCGCGACATCGGCCGCGGCATGACATGGAAGCGCTCGTTGGGCACCGCCGAGGGCGCATAGGCGACCGGCGCGCTGCCGTCGACGGATTCGAAGTTCTCGCGGCCGGGATGAAAGAGCTGGCCGAAGGCCCTGCAGTCGTACTGGTGCACGGCACGGGCGATGCGCTGGTAGCCGGGGATGCAGTCATCGGTGTCGGCCATGATGGTGTGGCTGGTGTAGATCGCCGAGGAATGCACCGAGGCGACCTCGATCACCACCAGCCCGGCGCCGCCCCTGGCGCGTGCCTCGTGGTAGGCCGCCAGGTCCTCGTTGGGCTTGTAGCCGGTGACCAGGGTCGTCATGTGGCCGGTCGAAAAGATCCGGTTCTTCAGCGTGACGTTCTTGATCTGCAGCGGCGAAAAGAGGTGCGGAAACAGGTCCGGCATGGTGATCCCCGAGATGTCGTCTGTGGTGCCAAGCGCACTTAACCATGGCCCCGGCAGGGGCGCAAAGCGACAGTGGAGACGGCGCGCGCCATGGGCTAGCCTTGCCGCGCCGGGGCGATGGGGCAGGGGCCGCCAGGGACGCTGCCGGCCCGCAAGGATGCCGGCTCGCGCGATTGCCCGCGCCCGGTCAGGAGGAGACAAGATCATGGCGACGATACCCAACAGGGCGCTGCAGGCCGACCTGGAGCAGGCCGTCAACGAGGCGATCCGGGGTTTTGCCGATGCCAATCCGCGCAGCCGCGTGGAGGACGAAAAGGCCGCTGCCTCCATGCCGGGCGGCAACACCCGCACCGTGCTCTTCTACAACCCGTTCCCGCTCACCATCGCCCGGGGCGAGGAGCAGTTCGTCTGGGATATCGACGACCACAAGTACACCGATTTCGTCGGCGAGTTCGGCGCCGGCCTGTTCGGCAAGTCCAATCCGCTGATCCGGGAGGCCATCGTCAAGGCGGTGGGCGACGGCACCGTGCTGGGCGGACCCAACCGCTACGAGCGCCTGCTTTCGGCCGAACTGGTCAAGCGCTTCCCCGCCCTGGACCTGGTGCGCTTCACCAACTCCGGCACCGAGGCCAACCTGATGGCCGTCGTCACCGCACGTGCCGTCACCGGCCGCAGCAAGGTGATGGTCTTCGAGGGCGGCTACCACGGTGGCGTCTTCATCTTCGGCCACGGCGGCTCGCCGATCAACGCGCCCTTCGACTACGTCATGGCGCCGTTCAACGATACCGAAGGCACCCTACGCCTGATCGAGCAGCACGCCGCCGACCTCGCCTGCGTCGTCATCGAGCCGATGCAGGCCGCGGGCGGCTGCATCCAGGCCGACCCGGAGATGCTGCGCGCCCTGCGGGCGGCGACCGAGAAACACGGCATCATCCTGATCTTCGACGAGGTCGTGACCAGCCGCCTGTCGGGCGGCGGCCTGCACAAGATTCTGGGCATCACGCCCGACATGATCACCCTGGGCAAGTACATCGGCGGCGGCACCACCTTCGGTGCCTTCGGCGGCCGGGCCGACATCATGAACCGCTACAATCCGCGTTTGGCCGGCGCCTTTGCCCATGCCGGCACCTTCAACAACAACGTCATGACCCATGCCGCCGGCGCCACGGCGATGACCCAGGTCTACACGCCCGAGGTGGCCGAAAGCTTCAACGCCCGCGGCGATGCCCTGCGCGGCCGACTGCAGGATGTTGCCGCCCGTCACAGCCTGCCCATGACCGTCACCGGCATGGGCAGTATCGTGGCGCTGCACACCTGTACCGGGCCACTCAACAACGAACACGACGTCGACCGGCGCAACCCCTGGAAGGACAAGCTGATCTTCTTCGACATGCTTGCCCGCGGCCAGCGCATCACCAACCGGAACACGATGCTGCTGTGCCTGCCCATGACGGACGGCGACCTCGACACCTTCGTTGCGGCCTTCGACGAGGTGCTGGGCGAGCGCGCCCACCTGCTCGCCGCCGACTGACCGTTGCGCAGCGTACCCCGGCGCGGCGTGCCCCGGCGCGGCGCGCTGGGGTGCGGTTGTCCCGGAACGTGACGCCTGGTCCTGCGTTGGGTCTGTGGAACGCAACTTGCATTGCTTGCTAAGCGGGAGCGGATTTGTGCCGTTTGCACGTTCCTGCATCATGGGGGACGAGCGATGACAGCCGAAACCAGCCTTCTCGATCCCCACCGTCTCGGCGACATCCTGGTGCGGCGGGGGCTGATCTCGCGCAAGGAAGTCGACCGTATTCTGCAGGAATGGGCGGCCGACGACCTGACGCCGCTGGGTACGCGCCTGCTGAAGCTGGGCCACATCGGCAAGTCCGACCTGCGCTCGGCGCTGGAAGAGCAGCGCCTGCTGCGCTCTACCGTTATGGAACACGTCGAACACATTCCCAGATTGGGAGAGATTCTGCAGCGTCGCGGCCTGATCGGCAGCGACGACCTGGCCGAGGCCCTCGATGAGCAGGCAGCCTCCTGGGAAGCGCTCGGCACGATCCTGCTGCGCCGCGGCAAGCTGCAGCTTGCCGATCTCGAGCGGGCGTTGCGCGACCAGCGTTCGCTGCGCAACCGTATCGCCGAGGCCCTTGCCACCGTTCCCCGTCTTGGCGACCTGCTCTGCAGCAGGGGCTTCATCACGCCGCAGCAGCTCGATGCCGCGCTCGCCCGGCAGGCCAGCGCGGGCGGACGGCTGGGTTCGATCCTGGTGCACGATGGCGTCCTGGCGCTCCACGACCTCGGGGTCCTGCTCAGCGAGCAGAAAAGCCTGCGCAACATCGCCGTCGGTGCGCTGATCGGCGCCGCCGTCATCGGCCTTGCCACACAGCCTGTCGAGGCCGGTTCCTTCGGCGACAGTTCGGCGGAATCGGTCACCGTCTCGGTGACGATCCCCAAACGCATCGAGGTCCAGGGCGATCCGGCGGTCGCCGATATCCTCGATGTCGGCGGCACCATCACCATGGGTGGGGCAGCACCCATCGTGCCGCTGAAACCCTTCGCCGGGGCGGTGCACATCGAAGCGACGGGATCGGGCCCCGACGGCACGCTGATCCTGCGCAGCGAGGACGGCCGGAGCTATCCCTATCAGGTCGAATTCTACGATCCGGCGACCGACGATCACTTCTCCCTGGGCGACGGCAAGGTCTCCCTGGATTTCGCCAGCATCGGCGACATGCCGCCGATGATGCAGGTCAGCCTTGCCCAGGGCGCCGTCGCACCCGCCGGTCAGGCAGCGATCGGCACCCTGGTCATCACCGTATCGTCGGGCATCTGAAGACCCGGCCCGCGCGCCTTCAGCGCCGGTAGACGCTGCGTCCGCCCGCGATGGTTTCCCGGACGGTCATCTCGCGCAGGGCCTCCGGTGCGATCGCCCAGGGATCGCTCTCCAGGATTGCGAAGTCCGCGACCTTGCCGACCGCCAGATCGCCCTTGATGTCCTCCTCGAAGCCGGTCCAGGCGCCCAGCGTCGTGTAGGCGCGCAGGGCCTCGGTCACGGTGATCGCCTGGCTGCGGTCCAGGCTGGCGTCGGTGTCGGTGCGACGGTTGACCAGGGCGTCGAACACCGGCCAGGGATTGACCGAGCAGACGTTGGCGTCGCTGTGGCCGGGCGCGGGCACGCCGGCATCGATCAGGCTGCGGTGCGGCCACATGTGGGCCATCGCTGCCTGCCCGCGGTTGGCGATGTAGGCATCGCCCAGCTCCACCATGAAGCCAGTCGCCGAGCTGTCGGTGACGCCGAGCTTCTTCAGGCGCGCGATCAGCTCGGGCGTGACGTAGCAGCAGTGCTCGACGCGGCTGCGGTGGTCCGCCACCGGATGGGCCTTCAGTGCTGCCTCGATGGCATCCAGCGCAAAATCGATGCCGCGGTCGCCGACACCCTCGATGCAGATGCGCAGGCCCGCCTTGTGAGCGCGGATCGCACGGGCGTTGAGGTCGTCGGCGTCGTAGAGCAGCATCCCGGTGTTGGGCACCGGTTCGCCCGGCACGGCATCACCCACGTAGGGCTCGTAATAGGCTGCGGTGCGCCCGCTGGTCGAGCAGTCGGGGCACCACTCGATGCCGACGCAGCGGATCCACTCGTCGCCCCAGCCGGTCTTGATGCCCGCTGCAATCCAGGTGTCTTCCATCTCGCGGTCGTCGCCGTTGATCAGCAGCCCCATGCGCATGGTCAGCTCGCCCCGCGTGCGCAGCACCTGGTAGGCCTGCACGGCACGGCGGCGCGTCAGCGAGTTGTGCAGCGAGGTCACGCCATGGGCGTGGTACAAACCGAAGACCTTCTTGAGCCCTTCCGCATACTGCTCGACGGTCAGGCCGTCGTTGATCCGCCGCACCACGTCCTTGGCGGTGGACTCGCGCAGCAGGCCGGTCATCTTCCCCGTGTCGGGATGGCGGTCGTAGGCGCCGTGGGGCGGGTCCTTGGCGTCGTCGGGAATGCCCATGGCGCGCAGCATGGCGGTGTTGACCACGGCGATATGGCCGTCGGTGCGGCCGATGTAGACCGGCACGTCGCCCGCAGCCTTGTCGAGCTGGTCGATCAGGGGATAACCGCCGCATTTCTTGTCGTTCCAGCCCCAGGCCAGCACAGGATCGCCGGGCTTGCGTGCCGAGGCGGCCTGACGGACCAGGGCCAGCAGTTCGTCCACCGACTTCACGGCCTCGGGTTTCACATCCTCCCACAGCGTGCTGGTGATGGCGTGGGCGTCGGGATGGCAATGGCTGTCGATCAGGCCCGGGATGACGGTGGCGCCCTTCAGGTCGATCGTGCGGGTGCCCGGCCCGGCAAACGCCTCGGCGTCGCCGTCGCTGCCCAGGGCGACGATGCGCCCGTTCCAGCAGGCTGCAGCCTGGACGACGGTCTCGTCGGCATCGAGCGTGGCGATGCGGCCGTTCTTGAGGATCAGGTCGGCGGAAATGCGGGTCATGCGGGGTCCGTTGCTGTGTCAGGCCTTGAGGTAGTCATAGGCGGAAAGCACATGGCTCTTCACCACGTGGAGGAAGTCGTCGATCGGCACGTGTTCGTCGCGCTGGCCCATGCCGTCGGGCCGGGGACCATAGACATAGGCGCCGATGCCGCGGTAGCGCCACAGCCGTGCATCGGTGCCGCCGAGGCTGACCACGGGGGTCGGCCGGAAACCCGCCAGCGCCTCGACGTTGTCCTGCAGGATGCCGACCATGTCGCCGTAGGGATCGCACCAGGACGGCGCCATGTAGTTGTTCTCCTCCATGGCGATCTGCGGGTAGCGCGCCAGCACGCCGTCGATGACGCGGGTCACCGTCTCCTTCTCGCAGCCCACCGGCAGGCGGATGTCGCATTCGATGCGGGCATTGCCCGGCACGACGTTGACCTTGATGCCCGATTCGATGACGCCGACGTTGCAGGTGACCTTCTGGATGATCGTGTGGGCGCCTTCGCCCATGGCGCGGTCCAGCGTTTCCTTCGCTTCGGCGAGCGCCTGGCCGATGTTGTGCGGCGGGGGCACCTCGATGGCGTCGATCGCCGCGCGCAGCTCGGTGCAGAAGGCCATGGCCGTCAGGCTCGCGCTTTCGCCGGCGTGGGTATAGGCGCCGTGCGCACCCTTGGTCGTGACGTGGAAGGTGACCCAGAACGGTCCCTTCTCGCCGAAGCGGATCGAGAAGGGGCTGGAGGGTTCGCCGTTGAGGCAGCAGTCGCCGTGGACCTCGGGGTGGTGCTCCATCAGGTAACGCGCGCCCCAGGGGCCGAAGGTCTCCTCGTCGGAGACGCAGGTCAGCGTCAGCCTACCGCGCAGATGCTCGCGCATCCGATTGAGGTACATGTAGGTGAAGATCGAGGTCGAGGTGCCGCATTTCATGTCGGCGCTGCCGCGGCCCCAGACCGCGCCGTCCTCGATGGCGCCCGACCACGGCCCGCCGTGGCTCCAGCCGGCATCGGATGCGGGAAAGACGTCGACATGGCCGTTGAGCACCAGGTGACGGCCGTCGCCGTCGCCTTGCATGCTGGCGACCAGGTTCGGAAACATCGGCTCGGGATCGATGATCCGGTGGTCGAGGCCGTGTTCTCCCATGAAGCCGCGGATGTGCTCAAACGCCTTGCGCGTGTCGCCGGGCGGATTGGGCGTCGGCGTGGCCACGAAGGTGCTGAAGAATCCCAGGAGCTTCTCGCGGTCCTGCTCGATCCAGTCCAGGAGCTGTTTCTTGTTGTTGTCCATGCTCTCTCCTCGTGTGCCGCGCCCGATCCTTGCGGCAGGCCGCTGCAGCGTCAATCGCCGTTGCGGTGAAGCCCGGCGGCAAGATCGCCCAGGGTCGGCGCGCCGACATGGGCCATCGCCTGGTGGAGCTCGGCCTTGAGCAGGTCGCCGACATGATCGCCGCCCCGCGCGCCCATGGCGGCAACCCCGAACATGAAGGCCCGGCCGCACAACACGAAGTCGGCGCCGGCCGCCGCGTAGCGCGCCACGTCCAGGCCCGAGCGCACGCCGCCGTCGGCGATCAGCGCCATGCCGCCCAGCTCCGCCCGGGCGGCATGGAGCAGCTCGATCGCGGAGGGTACGCCTTCGAGATGGCGCCCGCCGTGGTTGGACATGACCACCGCGTCGGCGCCGATGGCACGGCAGTCGGCGACATCGGCGGGGTGATAGAGACCCTTGACCACCAGCTTGCGCGGCCACAGGTCGCGCAGCGCCTTGAGGTGCTCCAGGGTCATGTGCCCCTCGTGCATCTGGGCGAGCCGGGTCCCCAGCTCGGCCATCGACAGGCCGGCGGGCAGGTGGGGCAGCAGGGTGTGGAAGCGCGGCACACCCGCGGCCAGCATGGCGAGCGCCCAGCGCGGACGCACCATCATCTGCAGCAGGTTCTCGGCGTCCATCGCCGGCGGCACCGAAAGCCCGTTGCGTGCGTCGTGCGGCCGCCGCGTGGCCGTCGGCAGGTCGACGGTGACCACCAGCACCTCGAAGCCGGCCTGTTCGGCGCGGCCGACGATGGCCCGGTCGATCTCGGGCTGGTGGAAGGCGTAGAGCTGGAACCAGGCGTGTTCGGGCGCGATCTGCGCGATGCGCTCCATGGCGACGGTGGCGTAGCAGCTCATGACAAAGGGCAGGTTCTGGTGCCTTGCTGAGGCCGCCAGGTGTTCGGCCGCGCGCGGCCAGACCAGCCCGCCCAGCCCGATCGGGGCAACGCCGAAGGGCGCGTCGTAGCGCCGGCCCATCAGGGTGGTGCCCAGTTGCGGGCGGTCGGCGGCATCGCCCAGCAGGCGGGGCACGAAGCGGATCGCATCGAGCATGGCCCGGTTGCGCTGCACGGCCCCGCCGCGCCCCCCGCCGCCCGCCAGGTATTCCCAGCAGAAGCGCGGCACGCGTCGGCGCGCCTGCTGCTCGAGATACCAGACCGAGGGGTAACGCCGCCTGGCGTCCATGGCGCCTGTTCTGCCCGGTCTCAGCTCTGGCCCTTGTCCCACAGCGGATAGCGGTGGCGGCGCGGCGTCCATGCGCCGCTTGCGACCAGGCCGTTCACGTGGTCGGCGATCTCGTCCATGCGCGCGAACCAGACGTTGCCCTTGTCCATCATGTGGCGGATCAGCCGCTCGATCTGCATGGCGCGTGGCAGGCGACCGGAAACGAAGGGGTGCCAGATCGAGACCCAGAGGCCGCCGTGTTCCCACATGGCGTCGAACTCCTCGACGTGCACGTTGTAGGCGTCCGAGGCCGCCTTGATCTGCATGTTGACGCCGAAGTCGGGGAAACTGACGAACTGGGTCCAGTCGTCCAGCGGCATCACGCTGGGCAGCTCGACCATGGTGCCGCGGTCGTTCTCGATCAGGTAGGGCTGGTCGTCGCCCATCAGGGAAGCCTCTTAGGCCATGCCGTGGTCCTGCAGCAGGCCCATGGTGCGCCGCGACATGGCGTAGCTGGGCGCCCGGAAGCCGCGGGGTTTCTCGCCCGTGGCGGCAACGATGGCCTCGACCCCCTTGGCGATGTCCTCGGCTTCCTGCGCGTCGCTCATCTCGCGCAGGCGCCCGTGGATCCAGCCGTGGTGGGCGATCTCGTGGCCGCCGTTCAGCAGTTCCTCGATCGTGGCCGGATAGTCCTTCACGCACCAGCCGGGCACGAAGAAGGTCTGTTTCATGCCGTACCTGGCGAACAGGTCGACGAACCGGGGCACGGCGATCTCCGGGCCGTAGCGCAGGTCGGAGGTCCCCACCGGGCGGTCGGCGATGGTCTCGCCGTGGCGCACGTGCATCAGGCTTTCGCCGTCCATGTCGAAGGTGAAGGCCACGGCGCAGCGGGCGCCGTTCGGCCAGGGGATGGGATTGCGGATCATCGGGGCCTCACCATCTAATCGTTGCGAGCGGAACTCTAGGGCAGGGGCGGCGTTGACACCATCGACGCGGCAGCCCGCCCAGCCGCTCCCGGAGCCTCATGCCGCCATGCCCATTCTCGAGCGCGATCCCTGGCGCGACCAGTATTTCGCCGGGGCACCCTGTCCCGACGATGTCGCCATCCCGACCGACGACGGCGATGCCTACGTCCTGTTTCCAGCGCACCGCTGGGTCTACAACAAGCTACTGATCGCCGAGATCCAGGGGCTGGAACACGCGCCCCACGGCTTCGACCCGCCTTGCTTCCCGGTCTTCTCCAAGCCGATCTACAACATGCGCGGCATGGGCACCGGCTCCATGGTCATGGAGGACATGGCCGACTACCGCGAACACCAGCAGCCCGGCCACATGTGGATGACCCTGCTGGAGGGCGAACACGTCTCGACCGACGTTGTGGTGGTCGACGGCGAGCCGGTGTGGTGGCGCCACGCCATCGGCATCTCGCTCGACGGCGGCATGTTCGACCACTGGATCGTCGAGGCGCGCCACCGCGACGACATCGAAGCCTATTGCGGTGCCTGGCTGCGGACCAACCTGCGCGGCTACACCGGCATGGCCAATGTCGAGACGATCGGCGGGCGGATCATCGAATGCCACCTGCGCTTTGCCGACCAGTTCCCCGATCTATACGGCCCGGGCTGGGTCGAGGCGCTGGTCGCGCTCTATGCCCACGGCACCTGGCCGTTCGAGGACCGCGACCGGCGCGACGGCTTTTCGGTCGTGCTGTTCGGCGCCCACGGCGCGCGTTATCGCCATCCCGAACGAGAGGCCATCGAGGAGGCCCTGGCCATTCCCGGCGTCACCTCGGTCCAGGTCACCTTCCACGAAAAGCGTTCGGCCAAGTCCCATGCCATGCCGCCGGGCGGCTTCCGGCTCTGCATCGTCAACTGCCTCGACCTTGACAGCGGTATCGCCGCACGCGAGAAGCTGGCGCTCTCCTTCTGGTCGACTCAGCGTGTGCTGAAGCGCCGCACCCGAAGGGCGACAACGACGTCAGGCTGATCCGACCCGGGGGCGCAGGGAAGGGGTCAGCCCATGAAGGGCCCGGGCCCGGACGATGCCGACCTCGAGCCATGCCCCGATCCGCGAGATCGAGAACACTTGGATTCCCATGCCGGACGGCGTGCGCCTGGCCGCCCGCATGTGGATGCCGCAGGATGCCGGCGACCGCCCGGTTCCCGCCATCCTCGAGCTCATCCCCTACCGCAAGCGCGATTTCATGCGCGGCCGCGACGAGGCGATCCACCGCTGGTTTGCCGGTTGCGATTACGCCGCCGTCCGCGTCGATGTGCGCGGCACCGGCGATTCCCAGGGCCTGCTGTTCGACGAGTATTCGCGCCAGGAGCATGACGACGCCGTCGCCGTGATCGCCTGGCTTGCCGCCCAGCCCTGGTGTTCGGGCAAGGTCGGCATGACCGGCATCTCGTGGGGCGGCTTCAACGCGCTCGAGGTCGCCGCACGGGCGCCCGAGGCGCTGCGCGCCATCATCACTCTCTGCGCGGCCGACGACCGCTACGCCGACGATGCCCACTACATGGGCGGCTGCCTGCTGAACGAGAACATGCAGTGGGGCACGGCCTTCATGGCCAACAACGCCCTGCCGCCCGATCCCGAGATCGCCGGCGAAGCCTGGCGCGCCATGTGGCTCGACCGGCTCGACCATGCCGTCGCCTTTCCCGCGCTGTGGATGGGGCACCAGCGGCGCGACGACTACTGGCGCCACGGCTCGGTCAACGAGGATTTCCCGGCGATCCGCTGTCCGGTGTATGCCATCGGCGGCTGGGCCGACGGCTACACCAACGCGGTCGGGCGCCTGCTCGCCGGTCTGGAATGCCCGCGCAAGGGCCTGATCGGTCCCTGGGCGCATAACTGGCCCCACGATGCCGTGCCCGAACCCTCGATCGGCTTCCTCCAGGAGGCGGTGCGCTGGTGGGACCACTGGCTCAAGGGCATCGACAGCGGCATCATGGACGAACCCATGCTGCGGGTCTGGATGCAGGACAGCCTTCCGCCCCGTTCCTCCTACGAGGAACGTCCCGGACGCTGGATCGCCGAGGCCGCCTGGCCCAGCCCGCGCATCGCGGACCGGCGCCTGCATCTCCAGTTGGGCCGCCTGACGGCGCAGCCGGGCCGCCCGGGAAGGCTCTCGATCACCTCGCCCCAGACCACCGGGCTTCTCGGCGGCGAGTGGTGTGCCTTCGGGGCGGAGGGCGAACTGCCCGGCGACCAGCGGGTCGACGACGGCCGTTCGCTGACCTTCGACAGCGATGCACTGGAGGAGGATCTGGAAATCCTCGGCGGGCCGGTCGTGCACCTGCGGATCGCGGCCGACCGGCCCTGTGCCATGGTCGCCGTGCGCCTCAACGAGGTGCTGCCCTGCGGCGCCGCGACCCGGATCACGGCCTGCTCAACCTCGCCCATCGCGACGGCCACGCGGCGCCCGAGGCGCTCGAGCCGGGCCGGGAATACGACGTCGTGGTCCGGCTCAAGGACATCGCCCACCGCTTCGCCGCCGGCAGCTGGATCCGCCTGGCGATCTCCACCGCCTACTGGCCCATCGCCTGGCCCTCGCCCGAACCGGTGCTGCTGACGGTCGCCACCGGGCCGGGCTGCCTCGACCTGCCGGTGCGGCCGGCCGATGCCGGCGATGCCGCACTGGCGCCCTTCGGACCGGCCCTCAGCGCCCCGCGTGACGACATCCACCATCTGCGGCCCCATCCGGTGCAGCGCTCAGTCGAGATCGATCTCGCGCGCAACGAGATGGTCTACACCTGGCGCAGCGGCGGCGACCTGGGCGATGCGGCGCTGGCGCGCATGCCGGCGATCAACCTCGACATCGGCAGCTCCTTCCTCAAGCGCTACCGCATCGGCGAGGACGACCCGCTGACCGCGCGCACCGAACTGGTGATGCGCACCACCATGCGCCGCGACGACTGGCACATCCGCGTCGAGGTCCGCACCTACCTGACCGCGACCGCCACGGACTTCCTCTTCAAGGGCGATATCGAGGCCTTCAAGGGCGACCACCAGGTCGCCCACCGCCACTGGGACCAGCGCATCCCGCGCGACCTGCTCTGAGGCTCAGCCCCTGTTGGTCGCTGGCGACTGCTTGGCGCCACGCACCGCCGAGGAGGCCGCGTTCGAATACTGCCGCCAAGCCTCAGCACCCGTCAGCGAGTCTTGCCTGTGCCGCTTCCAGGATCAGGTTCAGCATGGCGGGATAGTCGTGGCCGGCGAAACCGGCCATGAAGGCGAACTTGCCGTCGTTGGCCCAGGCCGGGTTGGGGTTGACCTCCATCAGTTTGATGACGCCGTCGGCGCCGCGGCGGAAGTCGAAGCGGCCGTAGTCCTTCAGGCCGATGCGCGCGAACATGGTGCGGGCATGGGCCTCCACGGCCTCGCGTTCCTCGTCGGCGAGGTCCGCCTTGCGGAACCGGATGTCGGTCCAGTAGGGCGAATCCGGCTCGGTCTTGGATTCGAAGGAGAGGATCGGGGCCAAGCCCGCGGGCAGGGCGCTGAAATCGACCTCCAGGGGCGGCAGGGCGAAAAGGCCCGTCCCGGGGTTGCCGACCAGGCCCATGCCGTATTCCGGCCCCGGCAGGTATTCCTGCACCAGGGCGGCGCGGTCGGGCAGCAGGTCGCGAAGGAAGGCGATGTAGGCCAGGGCTTCCCGGCGATTCCGGACCACGGCGTCCTTGGTGATGCCGACGCTGCCGTCGGCATGGCTGGGCTTGATCAGCGCGGGGTAACGATCGGGCAGCAGGTGCAGGCTGTCGTCCGGGCGCAGGTAGGTCTCCGCGGGCACCGGCACGCCGGCGGCCTGCGCGGCCAGGCGGACCAGGGCCTTGTCGTAGGCGATCACCATGGCCTGGGGGGTGGCGCTGCTGTAGGGCACGCCCAGCAGTTCCAGATAGGCCGGGATGTTGAGCTCGAGGAAGCTGACGTTGCGGAAGCCGGTGTCGCAGAAGTTGAGAACGAACTCCGGCGGGTCGCTGCGGAAGCGGTCGAGGAAACAGCCGTGGTCGTCGAGGAACTCGAAGCTGTAGCCGGGCAGGCTCTCCAGCGCGGCGCGCATCGCCCGGTGGGTCTCGAAGTCTTCCTCGTGATAGGCGTTGTCGCGTTTGGTCGTATCGGGCAGGCGGTGGTCGCCGGTCAGCACGAGGACACGGCGGAAGGCAGGCTGGGTCACGTTTGCGGCGTCCGCGGGATGACGAGGGCATCGACGGCGACACATCTCGTCGCGCCGACGATGACCGGGTTGATGTCGAGCCCGGCAATCAGGTCGCCGACCTCTCCGGCGAGCACCGAGAGGGCGGCAACCGCGCGAGCCAGCGCCGCAACGTCGGCGGCGGGCTGGCCCCGCATGCCGTCGAGCAGGCGGCGCGCCTTCAGCCGGTCGATGTGGCGGCGGGCATCGCCGTCGCTGCACGGCGGCAGGATGACGCGCCGGTCGGCCAGCAGTTCCACCAGGATACCGCCCGAACCGACCATCACCAGGGGGCCGAACTGGGGATCGGCGACGATCCCCAGCGACATCTCGACGCCGCGCGGGGCCATGGGCGAAAGCATCGCCCGCGGTCCCAGGCGTGCCGCAAGATCGCCATAGGCCGACCGCACCGCCTCGGGGCCGGAGAGGTTGAGGTGCACGCCGCCGACATCGGACTTGTGCTGGATGCCCTCCACGGCGGTCTTCAGAGCCACGGGGTAGCCCAGCCGCTCGGCCTGGGCCAGTGCCTCGGCCTCGCTCCCGACCACGGCATGGGCGATGGCCGGCACGCCGAAGTCGGCGATCAGGTCGAGCCCCTCGGCCTCGTCGAGCGCTGCGCCGGTCGCCAGGCGGGCGCGCCAGCGCGAGACGACCTCGGGCGCGGGCGGTGCCG
>JAQCLG010000094.1 GCA_027592745.1 Pseudomonadota bacterium
CCGAACTCTATCGCCGCATCCTGGCGCGCCGGCCCGATCACATCCAGGCGCTCGACGGCCTGGCGCGCGCCGCAGGCTGGATCGGCGCGCGCGAGGAGGCCCTGGCCGCCGGCCGCCGCGCGCTCGAGAGCAAGGATCACGCCGTGCGCGCGCAACCCCCGGTGTGGTCGCTGGGCAAGGCCGTCGCGCCGCCCTTCGATCCAGCCCGTCCGGAGCGCAATGTCATCGCCTACAGCCTGTGGGGCGACCGGCCGCGATATCTGGAAACCGCGGTGCACAACGCGCGGATCGCCCCCGAGATCTATCTGGCATGGCGCTACCGTTTCTACTGCGACGACACCGTGCCGTCGGCGGTGCGCGAACGGCTGACTGCGCTGGGCGCCACCGTGGAGATGAGGCCACGGCCGGCGATGCGCCATGCCGCTCTGTTCTGGCGTTTCCTCGTCGCCGACGATCCCGCGGTCGACCGGTTCCTGGTGCGCGACGCCGATTCCCTGCTCACCGTGCGCGAACGTGTCGCGGTCGACGACTGGCTGCTGGGCGACCTGCCCTTTCACGCCATGCGCGACTGGTGGAGCCACACCGACCTGCTGCTGGCCGGCATGTGGGGCGGCACCGGCGGGTTGCTCACCGGCCTGGCCCGGCAGATCGAGCGCTACCTGGCGCGCCCGGAAGTCGCCAACCGTGCCCTGGACCAGGGCTTCCTGGCGCATGTCGTGTGGCCCGCCGTCCACGGGCGATGCCTGATCCATGACGACATTTACGGCAGCCTGGGTGCGCGTCCCTTCCCGCCCCTGGGACGGCTGCCCGAGGGCCAGCACGTCGGCATGAACGCCGTGGGCTACGACGAGGTCCGCGAGCGCCGCTGAACGTTCTCGCTCAGGAAACCGTACCGCCGGGCAGGACCTCCAGACGTGGCCGCTCTGCCCGCCAGAAGGGGCGCAGGGCGGCAAACTCGGCCCACTGGCGCCGCAACTCCTCCTCGCGCACACCGGCACGGGCCAGCCACCAGCCCACCACCACGCCGCTGGCATGGGCAAGCCGACGGTGATCCCGGCTGCTGTGCCGCCTGCCCTCGATCGTCACCGCGAGCTGCGTTTCCGCCAGGATCGCATCGTTGGCCGCCCCCAGGCCGTCCTGCAGCGTCCCCAGGAGACGCAGCCAGGGCCCTGCGCGATCGCCGAAGGCGCCGCCGACGAACTGCAGGGCATAACGCAGCCGCTTGATGTCCAGGCGCAGGTCGTGGCGCGCCTCGGGAGCCAGGTCCTCGAAGCCGTCGCCGGCGTCGAGGACGGTCTGATAGACCCGGTCGAGCGGCGTTCGCGCCGCAAGGGTGAGCGGTCTGTCCCAGGGGTGAGCGCCATCGGTGAGCCAGGCATGGCCGGCGATCCACTGGCCCAGGGTCAGCAGCAGCGTCGTGTAGCGCGCGCTTTCCATCGCCGCGACGAGGTCGCCGTGCGCCCCGGCCTGGGCTCCCTCGACCGTGCGCACGAGGAGCTTCAGATCCTTGTCCCTGCCGCGGGCGCTGCGTACCGGGGCCAGGGTATCGGCCAGCAGCACGTCGAGATCGCGCACCGCACCCAGTTTCCTGGCCAGCCATTTGACCTCGCGCTCGAACCACGAGGCCTGTTCGTCCGGCAGCCAGGGCCCGAGAAACACCAGCGCGGCGCGCAGACGGCGCAGCGCCACGCGCATCTGGTGCACGCCCTCGATGTCGCGGCTGTCGGCGGCGGCAGCCTGGTTGACCAGCCAGTGCTCGAAACACTGCCCCAGGATGGCGGCGATGCCCTGGTCCAGGCTGGTGGCGCCACCGAGCGCGACCGTCCCGGCCTTGGCCCAAGTCGGGGGACTCCCGCCGGCCAGCCGATAGCCCAGCTCCCGCAGCGAAGGCGGCTCGACGCGCAGCGGTTCGAGGCGGTGCAGGGCAAGGGCGAGCTGGTAGAGCGCCTCCTGCGCCCCTCCCGGCGCATCGAGCCGGACCGTGATCAGCGCAGCGGATTCCCCACCCGCTTCGACCGTTGCATCATCGATGGTGATGGCGATGCGCTCAGCGCCGGTTCCCGCCGAAGCGGGAACCGTCATGGTCCGGCGATCGAGCCGCAGCGTGAACACCGCAGAGAGCCGGTCGACCGTCAGCCTGGCAAGCTTGCCACCGGCAACCTGCAGGACATCGACCCTGGGTTCCATGGCCGGTACCGGCTGGCAGCGCTCGGCAGAGGGAGCCTCGCCATCTGCGCTGGTGAGGCACTGCAGGAACCTCTCGCCGTCGCGCCGGATGGCGAGCGAAAGCCCGGATTTGCGCAGCAGGTGACGCGCCGTGTCGAAGTGGACGATCTCGATCCTCTCGGTCCCGGCCGCAGCCTGCATGAAGGCGAGCGGCGGCACGCGCAGCAAACGGGCCAGAGCCTCGGGCGTGGCGCGCAGCCGCAGGGCAATTGCCATGGCCGGCGTCGATCGGACGGCTCCGTCCGCCGGCACACGATCCTGTTTGTCCATCGTTGCAGCCTGCCTGATCCGCAGCCATAGCAACCTGCCCTTGCCTGCCCGTCAACCGCGGGCGCACCATGGACGCAGGAGATGTTGCCTGCCAACCTGCGCGGCAAGGTCGCAACGGGGGCGGGGTATGACGAGTGTCTGGCTGCAGGATGCGCTGGCGACGGAACAGGAAACGGCCGCCTCGGAGCTCGACGGCGACCTGCGGGTCGATGTCGCCATTGTCGGCGGCGGCTACACGGGCCTCTGGGCGGCGCTGGAACTGAAGGCGCGCCAACCCGGTCTCGACATTGCCGTGATCGAGCGCGACGTCTGCGGCGCCGGCGCCAGCGGCGCCAACGCCGGCTACGCCCTGCCGTTCTGGATGCAGGTCGACCTTCTCGCCTCGCGCAGCAGCCCCGAGGAGGCGATCCGCCTCTGCCGCGCCGGTGATGCCGCGCTCGACGAGATCGCGACCTTCTCGGCGACCCACGGCATCGACACCCAGATCGATCGCCGCGGCATCATCTGGGGCGCCACGGCCCCGATGCAGGCCGGCCACTGGCACCACCTGCTCGATGCCGCGTAACGCCACCAGCTCCGCGGCCACCGGCTTCTCGACGCGCAGGAGATCACGGCGCACACCGGCACACGCGCCCATGTCGCCGGAGTCCTCGACACCTCGGGCTACCTGATCCACCCCGGCCACCTGGTGCGCGGACTGCGCCGGGTCGCCCTGGAGCGCGGCATTCGCATCTTCGAACACACGGTGATGACGGGACTCGTGCGTGGCCGTCCGCCCGGCGTCGTCACGCCGCGCGGCACGGTGACCGCAGACAAGGTGATCCTGGCGCTCTACGGCTGGTCCCTGGCCGTGCCCGAACTGCGTTCGGCGATCATGGTGATCTGCACCGATGCGGTGATGACCCAGCCGATCCCTGAACGGCTCGATCGCCTGGGCTGGAAGGAGACGCCCGCGATCATGGATTCGCGCATCTTCGTCAAGGCGCAGCGCCAGACCCGGGACGGCCGGGTGATGTGGACCAAGGCCGGCGGGCGCATGCCCTTCGGCAGCCGGGTCGATGCCAGCCTTGCTGCACCCCACAAGGACCTGCAGACCATGCGCGGCCATCTGGGCGCCATCTTCCCGGAACTGGCCGATACCCCGATCGCGGGTTGCTGGAGCGGCCCGATCGACCGTTCGAAGACCGGGCTCCCCCTGTTCGGGCGTCTGCCGACCTGCCCCGACATCCTCTACGGCTACGGCTATTCCGGCGCCGGCGTGGTGCTCTCGCGCGTCGGCAGTCACATCCTTGCCTCGCTCGCGCTCGACGCGCAGGACGCCTGGACCGCCTGTCCGCTGGTGCGCGCGCCCGACCGCGCCTTCCCGCCCGAGCCGCTGCGCTGGGTCGGTGGCCACATGGTCCACGCCGCCATCGCGCGCAAGGACCGCCTCGACCACGAGGGGCGCAAGAGCGGCCCGGTCACCGACTTCCTGTTGAAGTTCAAGCCGGCGAGCTACAAGCCGACCTGACGGCCCCGCAGCCTCGGTCCGCGCTTGACATCGCGCAGCCCCGCAAGCCCTATCCGCGCCCCCGCAAACCGCAGTGACGCGTGAGCCAGCATGATCGTTGAAACCTCGTCGAGCCGGGTGCGCGGCCGCATCGATGCCGCCGGCGTCTGCTGCTTCCTCGGCATGCCCTATGCCCAGCCGCCCGTCGGCGCGCTGCGCTTTCGCGCCCCCCCAGCCTGTCACGCCCTGGGAGGGCATCCACGATGCCGCCTCTTTCGGTGCGGCCTCGGCCCAGGTCTTCGATCCCCTGGAGGCCCTGATCGAGGATCTCGGTGGCGAACCGGCCGATCCGCCGCCGGTCTTCGTGGGTTCAGAGGACAGCCTGACGCTCAACATCTGGACACCGCGCGCGGACGCAGGCCGCCGTCCCGTGATCGTCTACATCCATGGCGGCGCCAACTGGCTCGAAAGCAGCCGCGTGCCGGTCTATCACGGCGACCGTTTCGCCGCGCGCTGCGACATCGTCTTTGCCAGCCTCAACTACCGGCTGGGTTTCTTCGGCTTCCTCGACGTCGGCGTGCTCGATCCCGACTACGCCGGCAGCCACATCAACGGCCTGCGCGACCAGCTCCTGGCGTTGCAATGGCTCAAGCGCAACGTCGCGGCCTTCGGCGGCGATCCCGACAACATCACGGTCATGGGCGAGTCGGCGGGCAGTGTCGATACCAGCTGGCTCCTCGCCTCGGGCGCCCTCGACGGCATCGCGCGCCGGGCGGTGCTGATGAGCGGCGTCAACACGGTCAGCGCCGTGCCGCAGCGCCACGCCGACGACAGCGGCGAGAGCGCGCGCCTCGCCCGAGAACTCCTGGAAGCCGCACAGATCGTGTCGATGGAGCAGCTGCTTGCGATATCGACGCAGGACATCCTCTCGCGCCATGCCGAACTGCTGGGCGGCTACCACATGCTCAGCATCGATTCCTGGTTCTATCCGCGCCGCGACGGGACGACCCTTGGCCGTTCGCCTTACGAGTGGGCATCGAGCGCCGACGGTGCGGCGATCGACCTCATGATCGGCACCACCGCCTACGAGATGGGCCTGTGGCTGCTGTGGGACGACCAGCTCGACCGGCGCCCCTTCGCCGAGACGCTGGCCTTCCTCGGCCCGCTTGATGACGCTGCCGCCACCGCCCTGACGCAGGCCTATCGGCGCGCCTTCCCGGATGCGGGCGAAGGCGAACGCGGCATGCACCTGCTTTCGGACGCGGTCTTCGTCATGCCTTCGGTCCTGCTGGCCGAGCGCCGCGCGGCCGCAGGCGCGCGGACCTGGTTCTATCAGTTCGCCTGGGAGATCCCCGGCTCGCCCATGGCGGCAGCCCATGCCACCGACCTGCCCTTCGCCTTCGACAAGATGGACGCCGTGCAGTCCCGGCAGATGTTCACACCGCCCTGCCCAGCGCCCGAGGAAGCGCAGCGCCAGACGCTCGCCTGGGCGTTCCAGGATGCCATCGTCGCCTTCGCCCGCCACGGCGATCCCAACCGCGACGGCTCCGGCGGCCTTCCCCATTGGCCGGCCTATGACGCCGGGGACAGGGCGGTACTCCGGCTGGACATCGCCAGCAGCGTCCTTGCCGATCCCTACGGCGAGCGCAGCGCGGTCTGGTTGCCGCTTCTCGAAGCTGCCATCGGCACCTGACTACGCGGGCTCCAGCACGGCGCGCAGCCAGCCCTCCAGTTCCTGGGGCGTCGTCCCCTCGGCGATACCGACCAGGAAGGGACCACCGATACCTTCCGGCCAGGCCTCCAGCGGGCGCGGGCGATGGAACAGGTGCTGAACTCCATCGACGGCGACCGGACCGTCCTGGCCCTCGACCGCGAGCAGCCCCTTGACCCGCAGCAGGCGGTCGCCGTGGGCCTCGACCAGTTCGGCGACGGCACGGCGCACGTGATCCCAGGACAGCATCGTGCGTCCGGTGACCGTCGAAGAAACGATGCGGTCGTGGTGGTGGTGATGACCGTGGCCGCCCGTCGCGGGCGTTGCCGCGACGGCAGGCGCATCGACAAGAACCTCGCCGGGATCGACCCGGCCTTCGACCGCGCTCAGGATGCGAGCCCGGCCGTTGCGCCGCGCGATCTCGGCCGCCGTGCCTGCATCGTACGGCAGGTCGGTCTTGGTCAGCACGACCGTGTCGGCCAGGGCAAGCTGGCGCTCGGCCTCGCCATGGCGTTCCAGGGACGACAGCCCGTTGACCGCATCGAAGCAGGTCACCAGCCCGCCGATCTCGTAGAGCGAAAGACGCAGCGGATCGGTGCGGAAGGTCTGCAGCACCGGCACCGGATCAGCCAGGCCCGTGGTCTCGATCACGACGCGGCGGAAAGCGGGCACCTCGCCCCGTTCCCGTCGCTCGAGCAACGACAGCAGCGTCTCGACGAGATCGCCGCGCAGACCGCAGCACAGGCAGCCGTTGTCGAGCAGCAGGGTGTCCTCGTTCGAACTCTCCAGCAGGTGATGGTCGAGTCCGACCGCGCCGAACTCGTTCACGATGACCGCCGTCTCCTCCATGCCGGGATGGGCAAGAAGGTGCCGCAGCAGGGTCGTCTTGCCGCTGCCCAGGAAACCGGTCAGCACCGTCACGGGGATCTTCGGCGAAGCATGGACGAGGCTGCTCATCGCGCCAGCCCGCCGTCGCCCTGCCAGGTCGCGTCCCAGAAGCTCTGCGGGTCGCCGGTCAGTACCTCGAAGCCGCCGCAGCGCGGTGCAGAGAGAAGCCGGCCGCCGACCCGGCGCGCCCGTTCGACCTCGGCAGCCGCGATGCGCCCGGGATCGCCCAGCAGGTCGACCGCCGCCAGGGCCAGGGATTCCCCGGCAAAGGCCGCCCCCTTCAACTGGCTCTCGTGGCCCGAGTTGGCCGTGGCCGCCCAGTTGTGCAGCAGCACGCCCGTGGGATAGGCCCAGTTGGCGCGTGCCAGGGGGATGTAGAAGCTCGCTTCGCCGTCGTCCTGCCCGTAGGGGTCGCAGCCGTCCCTGTGGATCGCGATGCCGCAGTCGAGGTCGAAGGCCTTCCCCGGCCGGCAGTTCTCCGAAAGCTCCGCCATGAAGGCGAGGTCGGCCGCGTCCCAGGCCGGCGGGCCCACGATCTCCATGGCGCCGTGGAGCGTGCCGGCCATGACATCATTGGCGAGGTATCCCCGCGAGGCCGAGATGAACTGCTCGACAAAGGCCGTCCCCGTGTAGCGCGCGGCGTCGCGGGCGATGGGCAGGATCTGGTTGTAGACCTCCTCGGCGCGCTCGAAGTTCTCGTGGCGCACCGTGATCCACAGGCGTGCCTCGTCGGGTGTGATCGAGGGCATGTAGCCTGCGAAACGCAGGACATGGCCGATGACGGCATCGCTGAACTGGTGGGCGCGCAGCCGCTCCATGGACTGCACCATCAGCTCGGCGGCATCGAGCGCGTTCTGCGAGCGCCGCGAGCCGCCGTGGCCCGAGACTCCCCTGAAGACGAACTCCGAGGAGATGCAGGACAGGCAGGGCCGCGAGGGCGCACCGTTCTGGTAGTCGCCGTGGCTGGTCAGCAGGGCGTCGATGCCGTCGAAGGCACCGCCCCGGAGCATGGCGATCTTGCCCCAGAGCATCTCCTCGGCCGGCGTGCCCAGCACGACCACCGTGCCCTTGAGGTCGAGTTCCTCCATGGCATGGCGCAGCGCGATGGCCGCTCCGGTATCGGCCCCGGCGATCAGGTTGTGGCCGCAGGCATGCCCGGCGTTGCGCCCGTCGCTGGCGCGATGGGGTGCCATGCGGTTGCCCTGGCCGGGCAGCGCATCGTATTCGGCAAGCAGGCCGATGGTCGGGCCCTGCCCGTTCGACCACACGGCACGGAACGCGGTGGGGATGCGGCAGGTGCCGCGCTCGACCGCGAATCCCTCACCCGCCAGCCAGGCCGAAAGTGCCGCCTCGGCCTCGTACTCCATCATCGGCAGTTCGGGCGTTTCCCAGATCTTCCGAGCCATCGCGCGCGCAGCGGGTTCCACGCCGGCCCAGGCCGTGCGTGTTGCCGCGATCGTCCTGTCGTCCATGGCTCAGCCCGCCGTGAAGCCGCCGTCGACGATCATCTCGGCGCCGGTCACGAACCGCGATTCATCGGAGGCCAGGTAGAGCACCATCTGGGCGATGTCGTCGGCATCGCCCAGGCGCCCCAGCGGATGCATGGCGGCGATCCGGGCATGTTCGCCCTCGCGGTCGTTCAGGCTGTCGAGGAAGTCGCGCAGCATGCCGGTCAGCATGTAGCCGGGGCAGATCGCGTTGCAGCGGATGTTGTTCCTCTGGTTGCCGCAGTGGACCGCAACCGACTTGGTCAGCAGCCGCACGCCGCCCTTGCTGGCGCAATAGGCCAGCGCCCCGCCCTCGCCCTTGAGCGCCAGCACGGAAGCCAGGTTAATGATCGAGCCGCCACCGGCGCGGCGCATCGGCGCGATGGCGTGGCGGCAGCCCAGCCAGGTCCCGGTCAGGTTGACGTCCATGACCAGGTCCCAGATCGCGTCGTCGGCATCCTCGATGTTGTCGGCCGCGGCAGCGACACCGGCGCTGTTGACCAGCACGTCGAGCTTGGCGAAGCGGTCGAGCACGGCCTTGATCGTGGCGGTCCAGTCGTCCTCCCGCGTCACGTCCTGGCGGCGGAAGAAGCCGCGGGGGCCGAGCATGGCGGCGGTTTCCTCGCCGCCCGCCTCGTTGAGGTCGGTGATGCAGACCAGCGCCCCTTCCTCGGCCAGGCGGATCGCGCTCTGGCGCCCGAAACCCGAGGCACCGCCGGTGACCAGGGCCACCTTGTTCTTCAGTCGCCCGCTCATCGTGCCATCGCTCCGCCGTCGACCACCATCTCGGCGCCGGTCACCAGGCGCGATTCATCGCAGGCCAGGTAGACGATCATGTGGCCGATGTCCTCGGGCTCGCCGCGGATGCCGAGCGGCATCACCCGGTCCCAGGCCTCGCGTTCGGCCTGCGGGTCGTCGCGTTCGGCAAAATAGGTCTCCAGCATCGGCGTCTCGATGATGCCGGGATTGACCGAGTTGCAGCGCACCTGCCAGCCGCGTTCGGCGCAGTAGAGCGCGACCGACTTGGTCAGCAGCCGCACTGCACCCTTGCTGGTGCTGTAGGCGCACAGGTCGGCGCCGCCCTCGATGCCGGCGATGGAAGAGAGGTTCACGATGGAGCCGCCGCCGGCCTTCATGTGCGCGACCGCCAGCTTGCAGCCGCGCCAGGTGCCCTTGACGTTGACCTCCATGGTCTGGCGCCAGTCGTCCATGGTCTCGCTCTCGATCGAGCCGTGGCGCAGGATACCGGCGCAGTTGACCAGCACGTTCCAGCCGCCGAAGGCCGTAATCGTCGCGGCGACCGCGGCGTCCCATGAGTCCTGGCTCGCGACGTCGAGCGCAACGAAGGCTGCGTTCGATCCGATCTCGGCGGCCACCGCCTTGCCGTTTGCCGTATCGCGGTCGGCGATCATCACCTGCGCGCCCTGCGCCGCCAGCATCCGCGCGCTCGCCGCACCGATCCCCGAGGCGCCCCCCGTCACCAGCGCCACCTTGCCGTCACATCGTCCCATGGTTCCTCCCTGCTCGGCGCGCATTACAGGCCGCAGACGCCCCCCTTGTCACCCGTCCTTGTGCAGCGGCAGGGCATCGGGGCGTCCGCCCACCGCGGCGGGCGCCGCGCGCACCCGCGTATCGCGGTGCAGGATGTAGATGCCGCTGGCGATGACGAGACCCGCGCCGGTCAGCACCCAGTGGTCCGGCAGGGTGCCGTACACGAGGTAGCCCAAGGCCACGGCCCAGAGCATGCTGGTGTAGCGGAAGGGTGCCACCAGGCCGATCTCGGCAAGGCGCACGGATTCGATCATCAGGTACTGCCCGGTGCCCAGCAGCAGGCCGGCCAGCGCCAGGATGGCGACATGGGCAAGGTCCATCGGCTGCCAGGTCCAGTAGTCCCAGCCGGTCAGCGGCGGGATCAGAATGGTGAGGAAACCGGCGCAGGTCACCGCCAGGGTCGTCACGCCCAGGATCGACGAGGAACTGTCCGAAACCGAAAGGCGGCGCGTCACGATGTCGCGGAAGCCGCTGGTCAGCGCTGCACCGAGCGGCAGCATAGCGGCCCAAGCGATGCCTTCGCCGCTCGGCCGCAGCATCACAGTCACGCCGATCAGGCCGATCACCACGGCGCTCCAGCGCCGCCAGCCGACCTTCTCGCCCAGCATCGGCACCGCCAGCGCGGTCGAGAACAGCGGCCCGGCAAAGGTGATCGCGATGGCATCGGCCAGCGGCATGAAACGCAGCCCGCCGATGTAGAGGAACATGCCGGCGACGACAAAGACCGCCCGCATCGTCTGGGCGCCCGGCCGGCTGATCCGCAGCATGTGCAGCCCGCCCTCCCAGCGCGCCAGCGCCAGCACGGGGAGGAACACGAACAGGCCACGGATCGCCATGATCTGGCCGACGGGGAAGTCGGCGCTCAGCCATTTCAGCAGGGAATCGTTGAGCGTGATGATGCAGACGCTGGCCAGCATGCAGAGGATTCCGCGCGTGTTGGCCCGCCTGCCCTGTCCCGCCGCCACCATGCCTGCCACGTGTTTCTCCCGGCAACCTGCGGGATGCTAGCACGGCGATCCTGCGGCCGGACGCATTGACAGGACGGGGCCTTTGACGCCACGAAGGCGCGCCGACGACCCGGACGGCAGGGAGAGAGAGCGTTGCCCCAGAACGACACGACGAACCGTTTCGAAACCGGCCTCGATCGCAACGCCGCCAACCACCAGCCGTTGACGCCGATCGATTTCCTGATCCGCTCGGCCATCGCCCATCCCGACCGCAAGGCCTGGATCTACGGCGAGCGCAGCGTCACCTACCGCGAGATGGACCAGCGTTGCCGCCGCCTGGCCAGCGCCATCGGGGCCCGCGGCCTCAGGGTCGGCGATGCCGTTGCGGTGATGGCACAGAATGGCCCGGCGATCCTGGAGGCCCATTTCGGCGTGCCCATGGCCGGTTGCGTGCTCAACGCCCTGAACTTCCGCCTCGATGCCCCCTCGATCACCTTCATGCTGGAGCACTCGGGCGCACGCCTGCTTATCGCCGACCGCGAGTTCACCGGCACGATCAACAAGGCTCTGGAACTGCACGGCAAGCCGATCCACGTCGTCGCCATCGACGATCCCGCGACCGACAACTCAGGTGATTTCGGCGACACCACCTACGAGGCCTTCCTTGCGAGCGGCGACCCCGATGCCGAACCGGTGCTGCCCGACGATGAATGGCAGGCCATCGCGCTCAACTACACCTCCGGTACCACGGGCAACCCCAAGGGTGTCGTCTATCACCACCGCGGCGCCTTCCTGAACGCCGTGGGTAACGGAATGATGACGGGATTCACGCCCGAAACCGTGAACCTGTGGACCCTGCCGCTGTTCCACTGCAACGGCTGGACCCATTCCTGGGGCGTCACCGCCTTTGCCGGCACCCACATCCTGCTGCGCAAGGTCGATCCCGCCGAGATCTTCCGCATGATCGCCGACCACGGCGTCACCCACATGGCCGGCGCGCCGATCGTGCTCAACATGATCCTCAACGCGCCGCCAGAGGACCAGCGCCGCTTCCCCCAGACCGTGACCATCACCACCGGCGGGGCCGCCCCGCCCGCCGCCGTGATCGCGGGCATGGAGGCGCTGGGTTTCCGCATCATCCATCTCTATGGCCTGACCGAGACCTACGGGCCGGCCCTGATCTCGGCCTGGCAGGACGACTGGCCCGGCATGACGGCCGACGGGCGTGCTGCCCAGATGGCGCGCCAGGGCCTGCGCCACGCCATGGTCGCGGGTTACATGGTGGCCGATGCGGACACCATGGAGCCGGTGCCGGCCGACGGCGAGACGATCGGCGAGATCATGCTGCGCGGCAACACGGTGATGAAGGGTTACCTCTCCAATCCCGACGCCACGACCAAGGACCTGCGCGGCGGCTGGTTCCACACCGGGGACCTCGGCGTGATGTATCCCGACGGCTACGTTCAGGTGAAGGACCGCAGCAAGGACATCATCATCTCGGGCGGCGAGAACATCAGTTCGATCGAGGTTGAGAACGCCCTCTACAAACACCCCGCCGTGCTGGAAGCCGCCGTGGTCGCGCGCACCGACGAGAAATGGGGCGAGACGCCCTGCGCCTTCGTCACGCTCAAGACCGGGCGCGATGCGACCGACCCCGCCGAGATCATCGCCTTCTGCCGCGACACCATGGCCCATTTCAAGGTGCCCCGGACCATCGTCTACGGTCCGCTGCCCAAGACCGCCACCGGCAAGATCCAGAAGTTCGCCCTGCGCGACCGCGCCAATGCCCTCAAGGCCGGCGAGGCCGCCTGGGACGCCAGCAACCGCTGATCCTCACCCTGCAACCACAAGGAACATCTGCATGAATCGTCCCGCGCCTCAGGACGTCCGCCGCATCACCTGCATCGGCGGCGGCGTCATCGGCGCCGGCTGGGCCGCCGGCTTCCTCGCCAAGGGCTACGACGTCGCCGTCCAGGACATCAATGGTGAGGCCGAGGGCCAGATGCGCCGCATCATCGATGCCGCCTGGCCAAGCCTGGAGGCCATGGGCCTCAGCCAGGGCGCCAGCAAGGACCGCGTCCGCTTCACCACCGATCTGGCCGATGCCGTGAAGGACGCCGATTTCGTCCAGGAGAGCGGGCCCGAGCGCATCGACATCAAGCAGGACATGTATGCGGCGATGGACGCCGCCATGGCCAACGACGTCGTCATCGCCTCCTCGACCTCCGGCCTGTTGATGTCCGACATCCAGGCCAAGTCGGGCAACCCCAGCCGCATGGTCCTGGGCCATCCCTTCAACCCGCCCTACCTGATGCCGCTGGTCGAGGTCGTGGGCGGCAGGAAGACCGATCCGGCCGCCGTCGACTGGGCCTGCGAGTTCTACCGTGTCGCCGGCAAGCACCCCATGAAGATGGACCGCGAGGTCCTGGGCCATGTCGCCGACCGCCTGCAGCAGGCGATGTGGAACGAGATCCTCTACATGGTCGCGGCCGACGAGGCGACGCCCGAGCAGATCGACGAATCGATCATCTACGGCTTCGGCCCGCGCATGGCGATCATGGGCTACTGCCTGCTCTTCCATCTGGCCGGCGGCGAAGGCGGCATGCGCCACTTCCTCAAGCACTTCGATCCCGCGGTCTCCGACGACTGGACCCGGCTGCCCTCGCCGCCGATCACCGACGACCTGATCGAGAAGATGGCCTCGGGCTCCGAACGCCTGCAGGCCGGCCGCCCCCTCTCCGAACTCCAGCGCCTGCGCGACGACGCCCTGGTCGGTTTCCTGCAGCACTTCAAGAAGGTCACCGGCGAGAAGTAGCTTCTCAGGCCTCCCAAAAATCTCCTCATGCCCGCGAACGCGGGCATCCAGGGTTGCCGGCATAACTTTGGTCGAGACCGCACACCACTCCGGGTTGACCCGCCGCCGCAGCCTGCGATGCTGGCCCGCCTCACCATCAAGAAGCGGGAACCACGCCATGCCAGCCAACGCCAACCGCAAGGTCGTCCTCAGGAGCTACCCCAAGGGCGCACCCAGCGCCGACAACTTCGAGATCGTCGAGGAGGCCATCCCCACGCCCGGTCCCGGCGAGGCCCTGGTGCGCGCGATCTACCTCACCGTCGATCCCTACATGCGCGGGCGCCTGCGCCCCGGTCCCTCCTACGCCGAACCCCAGAAGCTCGGCGAGGTCATGATCGGCGAGATCGCCGGACAGATCGTGGAGTCCAATGCCGCCGGATTCGCGAAAGGCGACTATGTCACCGCCCACACCGGCTGGCAGACCCATGGCGTCGCCGACGGCCGCGACCTGCGCAAGCTCGACCCCGCCGATGCGCCGATCTCGACCGCGCTGGGTGTGCTCGGCATGCCCGGCCTCACCGCCTATTTCGGCACCCTCGACGTCCTGCGCCCCAAGGCGGGCGACACCCTAGTCGTCAACGCCGCCTCCGGCGCGGTCGGCAGCGTCGTCGGCCAGATCGCCCGGATCGGCGGCTGCCGGGTGGTCGGCATCGCCGGTTCGCCCGAGAAATGCGGTTTCATCACGAAGGAGCTGGGCTTCCACGCCGCCATCGACCACCGCGCCACCAGGGACATGGGCGCGGCACTGAAGGAAGCCTGCCCGAACGGCATCGACTGCTACTTCGACAACGTCGGCGGGCCGATCACGGATGCCGCCTTCGACAACATGGCCTTCGGCGCCCGCGTCGCCATCTGCGGTCAGATCGCCCAGTACAACGACACGGAACAGGCCATGGGCCCGCGCAACCTGCGCAACTTCCTGGTCAAGCGCGCCACCCTGCGCGGCCTGCTGGTCCACGACTGGCGCGACCGCTACGGCGAGGGCCTGGAGCGCCTGACCCGCTGGATCCAGTCGGGCGAGCTGAAGTACCGCGAGGACATCGTCGAGGGCATCGAGAAGGCCCCCGACGCCTTCGCCGGCCTCATGGAAGGCAAGAACTTCGGCAAGCAGCTCGTGCGTATCGGCGACGATCCCAGCCGCTAGAGCGTTTCCTGTTTAGACGGAAGCATATCCAGCGTTGGCGAAGTAGTTGCGGCATTCGTCGTGATCGATGGTGGCAACGAGGTGACCGATGTGGCGCCAGGTATCCTCGATGGAGCGCTTCTG
>JAQCLG010000095.1 GCA_027592745.1 Pseudomonadota bacterium
ATGTAGAGCGGATTCACACGATCCCCCGGAACCGTGGAACGGTTCCGGGTGATCGTGATCCGCTCTAGCCCAGCACCACGATCATCACCGAGACGCAGAGCAGGAAGGCCAGCACGATGCGCCGATAGAAGGGCGCGCTGCGCGGGTGGAACATCTTCATGCCCATCCAGGTGCCGCCCAGCACGAAGGGCGTGAGCAGGCCGGCGCGCATGCCTGCCGTGGCATCGAGCGCGCCGTTGGCCAGGAAGGTGACGATGGTGACGGCCGCCAGGATGGTGAAGAAGCCGACGAGGTTCGCCCGGCCGACGCTGGGGTCGCCGGTGCGCGCAAGCTGGTAGAGCACCACCGGCGGGCCGCCGATGCCGACGCCGCTGTTCAACACGCCCGAGAGCAGGCCGACACCGACATGGGTCGCGGTGTTGCGCGGACCGCGGTACTGCCAGCCCATCAGCAGGATCAGGGTGAAGAGCAGGACGAAACCCGCGATCACCCGTTTCATCAGGCCGGCATCGGCGTTGCTCAGGATCCAGGCGCCCAGAGGCACGGTGAGGATCGAGGTCAGGCCCATGATGATCACCTCGCGCCGGTCGATGTGGCGCCAGGTGCCCCCCAGCATACGCACGACGTTGACCAGGCCGAGCACGGTGATCACCGGGATCGCCTCGATCGGCGAGAACAGCAGTGCCAGGATCGGCGTCATCACCAGGTTGAGGCCGAAGCCGGCAAAGCCGCTGATGAACGAGGCAACGACCGCGACGGCGGCCGCGGCGGCCAGTTCGGGGGTCAGCAGTTCGACGAGGGGCATGAAGGCTGTTCCAGGACGCGCGGGCCGCACCGCATCGCGGCGGCCGCCCTTGTGACATCTTCACCACGGCCTTGAAAGTGCCGCACTGGCAGGCGACGTTGGGACCGATCCTTTCCTTCCTTCGCAGATTGCGCCGATGGACCGCTTCAGAAGGCTGCTCGATCCCGTCCGCCTGCTCGATGGCCTCGACAGGTTCGAGGAATGGAACCGGCGCCAGTCGCCGTTCCTGCGGATTCCGCTCGGCCTGGTGCTCTGCCTGGGCGGGGTGTTTTCCCTGCTGCCGGTACTCGGCCTGTGGATGCTGCCGGTGGGCCTGCTGGTGCTCTCGGAGGACATTCCCTGGCTGCGCGACCGGCGCGAGCGCTTCGAGGGCTGGCTGCGCCACCTCCTGGGCGAAAGCCGCGCGCGCCGCCAGGCCCGCCATACTCCTTGCGCCAGCGGTAGAATGTTACCTCGCTGATCCCCAGCTGACGGATCGCATCCGCCATCGACATGCCCTGGCTGTGCAGGACATCAGCCTGCCGCAGCTTGCCCACGATCTCTTCGGGCTTGTATCGCTTCATCGCCATTTCTGGCCCTCCTTCCAAAACTTCAGGATGGACCAATTCAGTGGGGGAGGATCAGGCGCGTCATCTCGTGTCGGGTATCACAGTCCGTGCGCTTGTTGGCCACGCTCCCGACAAATTTCGACACCCCTAACCCTTTCTTAAGGTTTGCATCGGATATTCCCTGCCGACCGGGTGCCCGGCCAGCCGTTCGCGGCGGGTCGGGCCAGCTTTCGGGGACGGCCCCGCCCCGGCATCACACGTTTCGCAGTGCAACCAAGGAGGGTTTAGAGATGAAGGGTATCGTCAACTTCGCTCATCGCCACATCGCCAAGTTCCGCAAGAACGACGAGGGTGTGACTGCCATCGAATACGGCCTGATCGCCGGCGCCATCGCCGTTGCGATCATCGCCGTGCTGCTGATCCTCGGCGAGGACATCAACACGCTGTTCGAGACCACCTCGGACGCGCTGCAGCAGACTTCCGGCAGCGGCGATTGATCTGTCATCGGGCCGGCCTGGCCGGTTCCGGACGGCACGAGGGTGCGTGGTTGCCACGCACCCTCGTTGCCGTTTCGGGACAGGGCCGCGCCGCACCACAGGCCTGATCGATGCACCAGCTCGCCTTCCTGATTTCCCTGGGCTTTCCCGCACTGCTGGCAACCGCCGCCGTGGGCGATGTCCTGCGCTACCGGATTCCCAACGCCATCCCGATCGCGCTTGCCCTGCTCTATCTGCCGGCCGCAGTGGCGGCGGGCGCGGGGTTCGAGCAGATCGCGTGGCATCTGGGCGCCGGGCTGATCGTGCTGCTGATCGCCATGGCGCTGTTCTTTGCCAACCTGTTCGGCGGCGCCGATGCCAAGCTGCTGGCGGCCTGCGCCTGCTGGACCGGCTTTGCCCTGATGCCGCCCTTCCTGATCGTCATGGCCCTGGCCGGCGGCGTCCTCGCCCTGGTGCTGATTCTCCTGCGCCTCGTCCTGCGCGCCCGGCGACCCGCACCGGAGGGACAAGCGGCAGACACTTGGCTCGCCCGGCAGCTCGCACGGCCAAGGGCGGTACCCTACGGCGTGGCGATCGCCGTCGGCGGCATCGCGGTCTTTCACCGCCTGCCGACCATCCTTGGGGCAATTCGCATGCCATGACCACAAGATATAGTATTAAACTTGGGGATAAGTAGCGAGTCCTTTACAATCTTCGGGTGCATCTCAGGGCTCCTGGGTCGAGATGACGCACTGTGTGAAAAATATTGCAGTAATTGGGAAAGCCTTAGAGCACTTGGTTGACGTTATCCTTCAATAGGGTCAAATTAACCTATTGGCATATTGGGAAAATCCGCTTTCTCATTCGCGCCGGGGGCTTCTGGAAATCACATGCGCGTCGTGACCATCATCCTGATCGTGGTCGCACTGGCTGTCGCCGGAACCGTCGCGTTCCTGGTCAACAGCTGGCTGGCGCAGACCGAGGCCGAGTCCAGGAAGCCACCCGAGATCATCGAGGAGGCCAAGGTCGAGGTCCTGGTTGCCGCGACCGACCTGCCGATCGGCAAGATCATCCGCAGCGAGGATCTGCGCTGGCAGAGCTGGCCCGAGGATTCGATCGGGCCGGACTATGTCGTGCGCGGCATGGCTGCCGAAAGCGCGGACGGCGGCGAGGAAGGCGAGGCTCGCGCCTCGATCGACGACATCGAGGGCGCCGCGGTCCGGGTCGAGATCATCGCGGGCGAACCGATCCTGGCCTACAAGCTGTTCCATCGCGGCGAATCGGGATTCCTTTCGGGCGTCCTTGCCCCGGGCATGCGGGCGATCACGATCTCGGTCAATCCCGAGACCGGCTCGGCGGGGTTCGTCCTGCCGGGCGATCATGTCGACCTCGTCGTCGTCTTCGACGTGCTCGACAACGACCAGATCACCGGCGACACGACCAGCCGCACGATCAGCGAGACGATCCTGGAGAACGTCCGCGTGCTGGCCACCGACCAGTCCGTCGCCGCCCGCACCAAACCGGGCGAAGGCGGCGAGGGCGACGAGACGCTGGCCGACCTTGCCGAGACCGTCACCCTGGAGGTGACGCCCAACCAGGCCCAGGCGGTCGCCGTCGCCGACGCGTTGGGCAGCATCCGGCTGATCCTGCGCAGCGCGATCGAGGGCGAGCTTTCGGAAAACCGCAACCGCTACAGCCCCGACTACGCGGTCAGCGCCTTCCTGGGCCGTCGTGTGCCCGATTCGGCGCGCATCCTGGTCGCCAACCGCGACATCGCGCCCGGCACCGTGCTGACCGACCGCGACTGGTTCTGGCTCGACATGCCGGCCGAACTGATCGAGCGCAACTGGATCCGCGAGGGCAGCTTCGACCTCACCAACCTGCGCGGCGCGCTCTCGCCCGCCGGCCTCGACGCCGGCCAGCCGCTGGTGCCCGAACGCCTGATCCTGGCCGGCCAGGACGGCTACATCACGTCCCTGCTCTCACCCGGCATGCGTGCGATCGCCATCAACCTGGACGAGACACGCACCGTTTCGGCCTTCATCCGGCCCGACGACCGCGTCGACCTGATCTTCGACTACGAAACCACCGTGGAGTGGAACGACCCCGAGTTCGAGCCCTTCTTTGTCAAGGATCCCCGCCGCTTCAGCGAGGTCCTGATGGAAGACATCCGCGTCCTCTACATCGACCGCAACTTCAATGAGGACACCGGCCTGCCCGCCCTGGACGGCCTGGGCACCGTGACTCTGGAAGTGACGCCCGAACAGGCCGAGAAGATCATCCTGGCCACCAGGGAGGGATCGCTTTCGCTGGTGCTGCGCGGCAACGAACCGGGCAGCGACACGAGGCTGGCCGACTATACCTCCGACTTCGAGATGAACCGGTCGTTCATCGAGCTGATGTACGGGTTGACCATGCCCGAGCCGCCCGCCGACGGCACGGGCGACCTCGGCGGCGAGACGCTCCACCTCAGCGACTATCTCGACGGTCTCAGCGCAGGCGGCAGCTCCGATGCCCCGGCTGCCGGAGATTCCAGCCGGTCCGACGGCCAGGTGCGGGTCTACCGCGGCACCCAGCCCCAGGACCTCGACTTCTCGTCGCAATAGGCCATGGCAACGGTAACCATCATGCACCGCGTCTTCGCCATGCTGTTCCGGCCGCTGCTGGCCGTCCTCCTGCTGGGTGCGGCGCTGCAGGCATCGGCCGACCAGGTGGGCGCCCCCTCGACCGATGCGATCGAGATCGCGACCGCCAGCGACGAGCAGATCACGGTGGCCCTGCCCCTCAACAAGGCCCGCGTGGTGCGCCTGCCCGTCGACGTGCGCGATGTGCTGGCGACCAACGAGGGCATCGCCGACGTCATCGTGAAATCGCCTCGGCTGGTCTACCTGCTGGGCAACCAGGTCGGCTCGACCAACGTGCTGTTCCTCGATGCCTCCGGCCAGCAGATCGCCCGCCTCGACATCCGCGTCGAGGTCGACCTTTCCGCGCTCGACCAGATGTTCGACCTGCTGATGCCCGACGAGGACATCGACGTCGTCTCGATCAACGAGAACCTGGCGCTGACCGGCACGGTCTCGACCCCGCTGGTCTCGGCCAACGCCCTGACCATCGCGGCACGCTTCGCCCCGCTGGAAAACATCGTCAACCTGCTCAACGTGCGCAACGAACAGCAGGTCCTGCTCAAGGTCCGCTTCACGGAAATGAACCGCCAGGCGACCAAGGAATTCGGGATCGATACCAACTGGACCCCGGGCTTCGAGCCGTTCGGCGCCGCCATCGGCCTGGTCACCGGCACCGGCCCCACGGCCAACACCTTCGGCACGGTGACCACGACCTCGGACCGCCTGACCACGGCGACCAACGTCCTGGAGGCCAACAACCTGATCAAGACCCTGGCCGAGCCGACGTTGACCGCGATCTCGGGCGAACTCGCCACCGTCCTGGTCGGCGGCGAGTTCCCCATTCCGGTGCCCGGCGACAACGGCTCGGTGACGATCGAATACAAGAACTTCGGCGTCGTCCTGGAGTTCACCCCGATCGTGCTGTCGGACGACCGCATCAGCCTGCACATCAACACCGAGGTCTCGGCGATCTCGACCCAGAACCAGATCGTCATCCAGGGTTTCCAGGTGCCCAGCCTGACCGTGCGGCGCGCCACGACCTCGGTCGACCTGCCCTCGGGCGGCTCGCTGGTCATCGCCGGCCTGCTGCAGAACGACCTGGCCGAAAGCATCCAGGGTTTCCCGGGCCTGAAGGACATTCCGGTGCTGGGCACGCTGTTCCGCAGTACCAACTTCACCAAGCTGGAAACCGAACTGGTGATCCTGGTGACGCCCTATGTCGTGCGGCCGATCACGCCGGATTCCTCGGCATCGCCGACCGACGGGTTCATGCCGCCCTCCGATATCGAGCTATACTTCATGGGCCGCCTGACGGGCGCCTATGGAACCCGCCGCGAACTGCCCGCGCCCGGCGAGGTGCCCGCCGGTGTCGGCTTCATCGTGGAGTAGGCCATGAACCGCACCCCCATTCCCACCTTCCGTCTGCGGCTGGTCCTTGCCCTGGCCTTCGGCGCGGTCCTGTCGGCCTGCAACTACGGCACTTCGACAGCGACCCAGGAGGAGACCGACTACCGCGCGCGTTATCCCATCGGGGTCGAGAGCGAAGTGGTCGAGACCGTCCTGCACGGCACCGCGGGCGGCACCCTGACGACCGACGAGAACGTCCTGCTCGATGCTTTCGTGAAGGCCTACATCGACCGTGGCCAGGCCCCCCTGATCGTTGCCATGGGTGGCGGCGGTGGGCGCGAGGCCTTTGCCGCCACGGTGCAGCAGGCCGCGATCGACCGTGGCCTTGCCCGCAGCGAGGTGCTGGTCGGCCTCGATCCCGCGCTGCCCGACGACGGCCTGGTCCTGAGCTTCATCAGCTACACCGCAGTCGTTCCCGAATGCGGCCACTGGTATGAGGAATCCTCGCACAACTTCCTCAACGCCAATTCGGTCAACTTCGGCTGCGCCACCCAACACAATCTGGGGCTGATGCTGGCCGATCCCTCCGATCTCTACGGCAAGACCCAGATGGAGCCGCGCGACGGCCAGCGCACGGCGATCGTCATCGACCTGTTCCGCAAGGGCCAGATCACCGGCGCCGAATACAATTCCTCGGGCACGTCGATCGTCGACGTCGGCCAGTAACCAGAGCACCGTTTCAGGGAGGCTGCGTCATTCTCCGCATTTCGATCAACGCATTCGCGACCTCGCCCGAAACCCGGGACGTCATGGAAAAGGTGGCCGGCGACCGGCGCCTGCACCATAGCCATGTCGAGGTCTTCGACGGCGACATGCCCGCCGCGATCGCGCGTTTCACCCAGGTGCCCACGCCCCGGCTGATCGTGATCGAGACGGCGATGTCGGGCGACGAGCTGCTGCACGCCCTCGATGCCCTGGCCGAGAACTGCGATGCCGGAACCCACGTGCTGCTGGTGGGCGCCGACAACGACATCATCCAGTACCGCGCCCTGATCAGCCGCGGCATCTCCGACTACCTGCTCAAGCCGCTCACCATCGGCGGCCTGATCGAGGCTGCAGAGCGCATCTTCATCGATCCCGACGCGCCCCAGCTTGGCCGCGTCTTTGCCTTCTTCGGCGCCGAGGGCGGTGTCGGCACCTCTACCGTGGCCGAAAACGTCGCCTGGGCGATCGGCACGGTGCTCGACGAACATGTCACCGTGCTCGACCTCGACCTGTGTTTCGGCACCGTGGCCTTTGCCTACAACCTGGAGGTCAGCCAGGGCATCGAGGACATCCTCGCCTCGCCCGACCGGATCGACGAGCAGCTCTACCAGCGCTACCTGCTGCACTACAACGAACGGGTCGCCATCCTGGGCAACCGCGCGAGCCTGGGCAACGATGCCAACATCGATCCCGACGCGCTGGCCGAGGCGCTCAACTTCATCCGCCAGCAGACCACCAACGTGGTGATCGACCTGCCCCACCTGTGGTCCGACTGGGTCCGCCATGTCTTGGTCGAGGCCGACGAAGCCGTTATCATCGGCGTTCAGAATCTTGCCGCCCTGCGCGACCTCAAGAGCATCGTCGAGGTGCTCAACAAGGAGCGGGGCGAGGAAAGCAAGGTCAAGGTGGTGTTGAACCACGGCGGTCTCTCCAAGAAGACCGAGGTTCCGGCCAAGGAATTCGAGGTAGCCGTGGGCGTGGCGCCTGTCGCCATGGTGCCCCATGATGTGATCGTGTTCGGCCAGGCCGCCAACAACGGTCAGATGCTGGGTGACGTGAACCGCAAGCACAAGGCGGTCGAGTCCTACATCGCGCTGGCCAAGGCCCTGACCGGCCGCAGCGAGACCAGGATCAAGGCGCGCAAGAAGGGAAAGCTGAGTCTGGGCTTGTTCAAGAAGAAGCCCTGAGCAGGGATTGAGAGGGCAAGGTGTTCGGTCGCAGGCAAGGTCCGCCCGAGAAGAAGGCTGTTCCCCCGCCCCCGCGCGAGGAAGCGCCTGCCGACGCGCGCCCGACCCCCGAGTCGCATGTCGAGGCCGAACGCGCGCCCGACGTGGCACCCGCGCCGGCCCCGGAGACGCCCAGGCCTGCCCTGAAGCTGATCGAGCCCGACGAGGACGAACGACCCGCGCCACCGCCTGACGCACCGGCGCAGGCAGCACCGGTGCAGGCAGCACCCGAGCCCGAGCAGACGATCGAGGCCGCCGCACCCGACGCCAACCAGCGCTCCGAAGGACGCGCCCGCGCCGAGGCCGCCGACATCCGTCAGGCCGACATCCGCCAGAACAGGGCGCGCGCCAAGGAAGCCAAGATCAAGGAAGGCAAGGAGAGCGACCTGCCGCCGATGACGGCCGAGCAGGAGGCGCGCTACAACGATACCAAGATCAGCGTCTTCAACACGCTGATCGAATCGGTCGACCTCACCGAACTCTCCAAGATGCCCTCGGCCACGGTGCGCGAGGAAATCTCCGACGTCGTCTCCGAGATCATCTCGATGAAGGCACTGGTGCTTTCAGGCATCGAGCAGCAGCGCCTGATCGTCGACATCTGCAACGACATCCTGGGCCTGGGGCCGCTCGAACCCCTGCTCGAGCGCGACGACATCGCCGACATCATGGTGAACGGCCCGCACAAGGTCTACATCGAGACCAGCGGCAAGATCACGCTGACCAACATCAAGTTCCGCGACAACGCGCAGCTCATGAACATCTGCCAGCGCATCGTCTCGGCGGTCGGCCGACGGGTCGACGAGGCAAGCCCGATCTGCGACGCGCGCCTGCTCGACGGCAGCCGCGTCAACGTCATCGCCCCGCCGCTGGCGATCGACGGCGCCGCGCTCACCATCCGCAAGTTCAAGAAGGACAAGCTGGCCCTCCAGGACCTCGTCAACTTCAAGTCGATCTCGCCGGCCGGCGCCGAGCTGGTCAAGCTGATCAGCCACTGCCGGCTCAACGTCATGGTCTCGGGCGGCACGGGTTCGGGCAAGACGACCCTGCTGAACTGCCTTACCGCCTTCATCGACAAGGGCGAGCGCGTCATCACCTGCGAGGACTCCGCGGAGCTGCAGCTCCAGCAGCCCCATGTCGTGCGCCTGGAAACCCGCCCGCCCAACCTGGAAGGCGTCGGCGCGGTCACCATGACCGACCTGGTCAGGAACTGCCTGCGCATGCGCCCCGAGCGCATCATCGTCGGCGAGGTGCGCGGCAAGGAGGCCTTCGACCTGCTGCAGGCGATGAACACCGGCCATGACGGCTCGATGGGCACGATCCACGCCAACAATCCGCGCGAATGCATCAGCCGCGTCGAGAACATGATCGCCATGTGCGGCTACGGCCTGCCGACCAAGACCGTGCGCGAGCAGATCGCCGGTTCGGTCAACGTCATCGTGCAGGCCGCCCGGTTGCGCGACGGTTCGCGCAAGATCACCCATGTCACCGAGGTGCTCGGGATGGAGGGCGACGTCATCACCCTGCAGGACATCCTGCTGTTCGACTTCGAGGGCGAGGGTCCCGACGGCAGGATCGTCGGGCGCCACAAGTACACGGGTCTGCGGCCCAACTTCTATGACCGGATGCGTTATTTCGGCAAGGAGAAGGAACTCGTGACCTGCCTGCAGGCGATGGCCGCCGGTGAGTGAGACCGCGCTCATGGCGATCGTCGCCGGCGGCGTGCTGGCGACCTTCGGCATCGCCGGCATCGGCATCTTCATGATGCGCGCGACCAATGCGCGCTATCGCAAGCGCCTGCTGGCCGTGACCGGAGAGACCGCAAGACGAAGCACCCGGGGCAGCAGCGGCCGCGGCGACAACTCCAGTGCCCGCCGGCGCCAGATCCAGGGCAAGCTCAAGGAGCTTGAGGAGCAGCGCAAGAAGGTCGAGAACAAGAGAACCCTGCAGGACCTGCTGCTGCAGGCCAACGTCAAGATGACGGCCCGGAAGTTCCATGTCGTCAGCCTGATCGTGGGCATCGTCGCCACCCTGGGCTATGTCGCCATGGGGTACCCTTGGTACGGCATCATCCCGGTCTTCATCGTCGGCACGCTGGGCCTGCCGCGCTGGTGGCTCAAGCGCCGCGCCAAAAAGCGCCAGGCCCTGTTCACCAAGAATTTCGCCAACGCCGTCGACGTCATCGTGCGCGGCGTGCAGTCGGGCCTGCCAGTCAACGAATGCCTCAACATGCTGGCGCGCGAGGCGCCCGAGCCGATCAACACCGAGTTCCACCAGATCGTCGAGGGCATCAAGATCGGCCAGACGCTCAACGAGGTCCTCGACCGCGGCCTCAAGCGCATCCCCACGACCGAGTACAAGTTCTTCGCCATCGTCATGGGGATCCAGCAGCAGACCGGCGGCAACCTCGCCGAGACGCTTTCGGGCCTCTCGGGCGTGCTGCGCGAGCGCAAGAAGATGGCCGACCAGATCAAGTCGATGACCGCCGAGGCCCGCACCACGGCGATGATCATCGGCTCATTGCCGTTCTGCATGACCCTGCTGATGACCCTGACCAGCTACGAATACATCAGCCTGCTCTGGCAGAGCACCATGGGCCAATGGATGATCGCGGGCGGCGTCACGCTGATCTCGACCGGCACGCTGATCATGAACAACATGATCAAGTTCGAGATCTAGGACCATGCTGACGACCCAGAACATCATCCTGGTGCTCTCCACGATCGGCGCCTTCCTCGCGATCATCGCCGTGGCCATGCCGTTCCTGCAGACCGACGGGCGCGACAACCGCCTGAAGTACCTGGCGCGCCGCCGCGAGGAACTGCAGGCCCAGCAGAGGAACAAGTTCGAGGCCAACCGCCAGGCCAGCCTGCGCCGGCGCGAGACGCGTTCGCAGAACCTGATGACGACGGTGCTCAACCGCCTCAACCTGATGGAAAAGGCGCGTTCGCCAGAGCTGCGCCTGAAGATGAACCAGGCCGGCTTCCGCGGCCAGAGCCCGGCCATCGCCTACGTCTTTGCCCGCCTTGTCCTGCCGCTGGTCATGGCCAGCGTCATCGCGCTGGTGCTGTTCTCGGCCAAGAAGGCCGATTTCGACCCCCTGCTGAAGCTGCTGATCTGCGCCGGCGCCGCCGGCCTGGGTTACCTGGTCCCCGACATCGTGGTGGCCAACACCGCCAAGAAGCGCCAGCAGATGATGATCAAGGGTTTTCCCGACGCGCTCGACCTGATCGTGATCTGCGTCGAGGCCGGCATCTCCCTGGAACAGGCCTTAGTGCGTGTCGCCCACGAACTGGCAGAGATGAGCCCGATCCTGACCGAGGAGTTCGGCATCACCACCGCCGAACTTGCCTACCTGGGCGACCGGCGCATGGCGCTCGACAACCTGGCGACACGCACCGGGGCCGAGCCGATCAAGGCGCTGACGACCTCGCTGATCCAGTCGGAGAAGTACGGCACGCCTCTGGGCGTGGCGCTACGCGTGCTCAGCCGCGAGAACCGCGACGACCGCATGGCGCGCGCCGAGCAGAAGGCAGGCTCGCTGCCGGCCGCGCTGACCGTGCCGATGATCCTGTTCTTCCTGCCGGTGCTCTTCATCGTGCTGATCGGCCCGGCCATCATCCAGGTGATCGCGACCTTCCAGGAATAGGCGTCAGGCCGGCCCATGCGCGGGATGCAGGAGGCGTAGGCCGTCTCGGCACAGGCATGCAGCGAAACGACATCGCCGGCGGCGGCGGGGCGCAGAAGCACTGCCTCCTCCCGATCGCCGGCCATGCTCAGCCCCCCGCGTTGTCCTTCATCACGAAACAGTCGCCGCCTTCGGCCCGCACGGCTTCGCACAGCGCGACGGCACCGGGTTTCTCGGCGTAGCGGCCGGCGAGCACGCGCCAGGTCGTGGCGCCGTTGTCGAGCACCGCGGCAACGATATCGACCGGCTGTCCGGCCAGCAGTGCGGCGTGATCGGCCAGCGCCCGGCTGCGACCGGTTTCGGCGGCTTCCGGGGTAGCCCGGGAGGCAAGCTGCACGCGCCAGGCCGGACCGGCGGGCAAGGCTGCGGCGTCGGCGGGCGCTTCGGCCTGGGGCTCCGCGGCCGGCGCGACCACGGGTTCCATGGCCATGACCGCCGCAGGTTCGGGCGGCGGCGCAGGCAGTTCGACCGCGGCGGGCGGTTCGACGGCGGCGGCCGGTTCGACGGCGGCGACGGGCATGTCCTGGGCAGGCGCGGCGTCGAGGGCATCGGCCAGGCTGGCCGTCAGGGCTGCGGACTGCTCCACCAGGGTCGTCCCCGACACGTCTTCCACGGCTTCGCCGGCAAGTGCAGCAGGAATCCCTTCGGCCCCGGCAAGGCCGGACGGGGCCAGGGCTTCCTCCGGCACAGGGGCGACAAGAACTTCCTGTTCGATCACCGTGACGCCGGGCTGGTTCTCGAGGAAGCCGGGATCCTGGGCCCCGACATTGGTCAGATCGACGACATTGCTTCCGGGCGGCGGCACGAGCTGGGTGCTGTCGATGATCAGATCGGATTCATCGACGATGCTGCTGAGGTTGATCAGGTCGTCGGAGGAAAGCGTGTGCAGGAAGGCCATCTGGCGATCGGCATCCTCGCGCGAGAGTTCGCCGCGCACGATCTGTTCGGCGCGGCCCATGTCGCCCTTGATCGCCAGCAGCAGTGCCAGGTTCTGGCGTATCTGGGTCGTGGCGCCGGGGCTGGCCGCGGCGGTCTCCATGATTGCCAGTCCCTCGTCGAGCCGCCCGTTGATCGCCAGGTGCAGGGCATAGTTGTTGAGCACCAGGGGATTGTTGGGCGTGATCGCCATGGCCTGGCGGTAGTGCTGGTCGGCGACCTCCGGCCGACCCGCCATGACGTTGGCCACGCCCAGCGCGGACTGCACCGACCAGTCGGACGGATTCATGACCGCGGCGTTGTTGAGCGTAGCGATCGCCTCGTCGCGCTGGCCTGCGGCGAGCAGGGCCTTGCCCAGTTCGGCCAGCAGCGGCTCAGATTCCGGATTCTGCGTGACGCCCTGGCGCAGCACCTGCACGGCATCGCCGTAGTTGCCGGTCCGGCGCAGCGCCTCACCCAGACCACGGGCGTAGGTCTCGCTGGTGGGATCGCGCTGAAGCAGGCTGCCCCAGTACTGCACCGCGGCCAGCCAGTCGCCCGAAGCCGCGGAGGCCTGGGCAGCCAGGATCAGGGAATCGACGATCTGGGCATCGGTGCCCGACGCGGCATTGTCGCGGCCGCCGGAACCGCCCTGGCATCCGGCAAGCCCAAGCAGGCCCGACAGGACCAGCATGTGGCAAAGCCGCCCCACGGCGGCGCCAGGACGACTCGATGTCTGGAACGATGAAATGTGGCCGACCCCGAACACGTTCTGCCTGGAAAACGCACGACCACTATATCGCGCCGCTCCCCCGGCACGCAAAGTGAAACCATGACGCCATCGCAGGAACCGACTATGATTTCCTGGTATTGCGCCCTTTAACAGCGGCGCTGCCTTCGAGCGCACGGAGAGGACGACGGCATCATGACAGCATGGTCGCGCCGGCCCATCGCCCTTCTGGCGG
Organism: Pseudomonadota bacterium; assembly: GCA_027592745.1. GTDB lineage: Bacteria > Pseudomonadota > Alphaproteobacteria > SP197 > SP197 > CALGGB01. The sequence continues at coordinate 13,357 of JAQCLG010000095.1, forward strand.
GCCTTGTTCTGCTTGTCCTGGCATCCGCGCCGGTGCGGGCGGAGGATCTGGTCGTCGAGATCAATCATGCCGTGCTGCTGCGCCTGGACAGCGATGCCGACATCGTCCACATCGCCAACCCGGCCATTGTCGATGTCGCCCTGGAATCGCCGCGCCTGATCTTCGTGGTCGGGCTGACGGTCGGCCAGACCGGACTCCACATCCTCGACCGCGACGGCAACGAGATGCTGGGCGGTTCGGTCCTGGTCACCGCCAGCCAGTCCAACGAAGTCACGCTCAACCGCAGCACCGCCGAGATCACCTATGCCTGCAGCCCCGACTGCAGCGAGGTCAGTGTCGAGGGCGGCACCTCGGCGGGAGTCTTCGATACCGCCGGCGCGGACGGCGAGAGCGGCGGGCTGGATATCGGCCTGACCGAGTAGCCGCCGGCTCGCCCGGGGAAGGAGCAAGGCGTTGAAGGTTCTGGTGGTCGAAAACGATGAGCTTTCCGCGCGCATCCTGGCCAAGAAACTCGACAACTGGGGCCACACCGCCCAGGTGGCGCGCAACGTGTGCGACGCCAAGGTACTGCTGGACCGCGACAGCTTCCGTCTGGTCGTCACCGAGATCGACCTGCCCGGTGAATCGGGCACGGAGCTGATCCGCTACGTGCGCAGCATGCGGCGGCCGCGTTACATCTACATCACCATCCTGACCGATGTGACCGATACCAACGTGCTGCTTGAGGCGCTCGAGGCCGGGGCCGACGACCTGCTGCGCAAGCCACTCAACGTCTTCGAGATGCGCCTGCGCATCAAGGCGGCCAAGCGCATGCTGAACATGGAGGACGAACTGCGCGAGGGCGGCGGCAACGACAGCACGACCGGTCTGGTCAGCCACGAGAGCTTCCGCCAGTTCTTCCGCGTCATCGTCTCGGAGAACCGCCGCACCAAGGCGACCGGCGCACTGCTCTTCGTCCATCTCGACAACTATTTCGACGTGCGCGAGAGCTCGGGCTATCAGGCCGCCGAGCACATCATGCGGGTCGTCGCCAATGCGCTGGGCGAAATCGTGCGTTCGGCCGACCTGGTCGTACGCTTCAGCGACGACAGCTTGTGCCTGTGCCTGCAGAACACCGACTGGCCGACATCCATGATCGTGGGTGACAAGATCACCGCTCGCCTGAAAAGTACCCAGCTGGTCTACGAGGGGCACGACCTGCGCCCGCGGATCACCATGGAGGCGGTCAACTTCCCCGACGGCGATCTGTCCGCCGATGCCCTTCTCCAGAGCGCCCCGCGCCATCCCTATGGCGGGGGCGCTC
>JAQCLG010000096.1 GCA_027592745.1 Pseudomonadota bacterium
ATAGAGCAAATTCACATCCTTCTGCGCAATCGCGAAGCGATTCCGCAGAAGGATGATTTGCTCTAACCCTCCGGGAGGTGGCCCGGCTCCAGCCGTCTTGCGACAGGGCCGGAAGGCCCGGCAGCGACGATGAAGTGCACGGCCATGCCGCGCGATACCGTGCCCAGGGCGGAACGTGCGGCATCATCGAGATGGAACACGATGTCGCCGCCGCCTTCCGCGGGGGCAACGAACCCGTAACCCTTGGCCGGGCTGTACCAGATGATCTCGCCGTTCATGGCGCGACCATCGGCAGGTGCGGCGCCGGCGTCAAGCTGCAGGCGTCTTCAGGCCGGCGCGGCCAGACTGCGGCGCGCGGCGGCAAAGCTGATCATCGTCTCGTTGGCCTCGTCCCACAGGGCAAGGCGGGTGGCGCGCAGCGCTTCCCTCAGGCCGATCGTGCGCGTGGCGATCATGCCGGTGACGTCGTTCTGGCAGGCCTGCAGCGCATAATTGGGAATGCGCGGATTGAGGTGATGCAGGTGATGCAGGCCGATGTTGCCCGTCAGCCAGCGCAGCACGGGGGTCAGGCGCAGATAGGAACTGCCCTCCAGCGCGGCGTCCTGGAAGTTCCACGCGTCCTGGCGCGCCCAGGTCACGCCCTCGAAGCGGTGCTGCACCGAAAACAGCCAGACCCCCACGATCGCGGCGCAGGCCATGATGGTGAGCTGGATCACGGCGACCTCGCCCGCCCCCAGGAGCACGGCCAGCCCGCCGTAGAGCGTGACCAGCGCGAGGTTCGTGGCGTGGACGTTGCGCCGCTGGCTCTCCCAGCCCTCCGGCATGTCGAAGGGCAGGCGGTATAGACCGAGGAAGACGAAGGGTGGCACCAGCACGTTGGCGACCAGGGGATGGCGCGACAGCCGGTACCAGCGGCGCTGCCACGGAGTCAGCGCCCGGTACTCCTCCAGGGTCAGGCAGGTGGAATAGATGTCGGCCCCGCTCGCGCGGCGGTCGAGGTTGTTCCAGATGCCGTGATGCTGGGCATGCTGGCGGCGCCAGCCGGCATAAGGCGTCAGCGTCACCAGGCTGCAGACCAGGCCGAGCATGTCGTTGGCCCGGCGCGAGCGGAAGAAGGCCCGGTGCCCGCAATCGTGCTGGATGATGAAGACCCGAACGACGAAGAAGGCCGCCAGGGGCGCCGGCAGCAGCGCAAGCCAGATCGAGACGTCGGCCAGCAGGTACATCGCCGCACACAGGACAAGGAAACCGCCCAGCGAGGTGACGACCTGCAGGATGCTGCGCATGCGGCTTGGCTGTTCGAACTCCTTGAGGACGTTGCGGAGATGGCGCGGATGCTCGGAGCCGCAGGGCGCTGCGGCATCGGGGGAAATCATCAAGATATGGCAATCCAGAGTGTTGTGGGGAAAGCCGCAGTCCGGTGCCGCATGGCACGTCGGCGATTCGGCTCCCCGCGGATTCATTGTCTATATGGGGATGCAGCCGGGGCTTTTCACGCGGTGCGCTTCGCGGCGGCAGCGGCGGTGGCCCACGGCGCCGCGGCGGACTCTCCGGCCCGCCTCCCGCCCTGTGGAAAAAACTTGCCCTCGACACCACTTTGGCTATGATCCGCCCGCTCTGAAGCTTGGCCTTCAGGGCGTGTCGAGGGTGGGCCAAGGGCCCACTTTTTTGTTTGTCGCGTGGAGTCGTCGCCCGGACTGCAGAGGCGTCGCCCGACGGACCGGTCCCCGGCTTCGCGCAAGGGAACGGAAACCGATGGATCCAACGGGCGAGATCGAACGTCTGATCAACCCTACCCTGGAGCAGATGGGGTTTCGGCTGGTGCGCGTGAAGTTCTTCGCGCGGCCGCGCCGGACGCTGCAGGTCATGGCCGAGCGGGCCGACGGTTCGACGGTGATCGTCGAGGATTGCGCCAGGATCAGCCGGGCGATATCGGCTCAGTTCGAGGTCGAGGACCCGATTCGCGGCGCCTACGACCTGGAGGTGAGTTCCACGGGGATCGATCGCCCGCTGGTACGGATCGAGGATTTTGTGCGTTTCGCCGGTTTCGAGGCGCAGGTAACGGTCGACCCGGCCGTCGAGGGACAGAAGCGGTTCCGCGGCAGGCTTGCGGGCGCCGGCGAGGCGATGGTGACGATGACGATGGAGAGCGGCCAGGAGGTCGCCCTGCCCTTCGAGTCGATCACCGAAGCCAAGCTGGCCATGACTGACGAACTCATCGCGGCAACGGTGCCGCCGGTCAACGACGCGTGACGATAGGGAAGAGGTAGAAGGCCATGGAGGCTGCAACCATCGCGTACCAGGAACTGCTCCAGGTCGCCGACGCCGTTGCCCGCGAAAAGGGCATCGAGCGCGAGACCGTGGTCGAGGCCATGGAGCAGGCGATCCAGCACGCGGCCAAGCGCAAGTACGGCCACGAGCACGACATTCGGGCGGCGATCGACCGCGACAGCGGCAATATCTCGCTGCAGCGCTTCGTCGAGGTCGTCGACGAGGTCGAGAATCCCTCGACCCAGGTCGAGGTCGAGGAAGCCAGGGTGCAGAACCCCTACGCCCAGGTCGGCGACTTCATCTCCGAGGACCTGCCGCCGGTCGAGTTCGGCCGCATCAATGCGCAGACCGCCAAGCAGGTCATCGTGCAGAAGGTGCGCGATGCCGAGCGGGCCCGCCAGTACGAGGAATACAAGGACCGCGTCGGCGAGATCATCAACGGCCTGGTCAAGCGGCCCGAGCACGGCAACTGGATCATCGATCTGGGCAAGGCCGAGGCCATGCTGCGCCGCGACGACTGCCTGCCGCGCGAGATCCTGCGCCGCGGCGACCGCGTGCGCGCCTACATCTACGACGTACGCAAGGAGCCGCGCGGCCCGCAGGTGTTCATCTCGCGCAGCCACCCGCAGTTCATGGCCAAGCTCTTTGCCCAGGAAGTGCCGGAGATCTACGACGGCATCATCGAGATCAAGGCCGTGGCCCGCGATCCCGGCAGCCGCGCCAAGATCGCCGTGATGTCCAACGACTACGCCATCGATCCGGTGGGCGCCTGCGTCGGCATGCGCGGCAGCCGCGTCCAGGCCGTGGTCAACGAGCTGGGCGGCGAGAAGATCGACATCATTCCCTGGTCGCAGGACACCGCGACCTTCGTCGTCAATGCCCTGCAGCCGGCCGAGGTGACCAAGGTCGTGATGGACGAGGACGACCGGCGCATGGAAGTCGTGGTGCCCGACGACCAGCTTTCGCTGGCGATCGGCCGGCGCGGCCAGAACGTGCGCCTGGCCAGCCAGCTTGTCGGCTGGAACATCGACATCATGACCGAATCGGACGAATCGGAGCGCCGCATCCAGCAGATGAAGATGCGTTCCGAGCATTTCATGGAATCGCTCGATGTCGACGACGTGCTTGCCCGCCTGCTGGTGACCGAAGGGTTCACCGAGGTCGACGAGGTCGCCTATGTCGCGACCGAGGAGCTTGCCGGCATCGGCGGCCTGGACGAGGCGATCGCCCAGGAACTGCAGAACCGCGCCCTGGCCTATGTCGAGGAGCGCGACCGCCAGATGGACGCCAAACGCCGCGAGCTGGGTGTCGACGATGCCCTGGCCGATATCGAGGCCCTGACGCCGAGCATGCTGGTGCAGCTTGGCGAGAAGGGCATCAAGACGCTCGACGACCTCGCCGACCTGGCGGGCGACGAGCTGATCGAGGACTACCTCAAGGGCAGCTACCTCTCCCTTGATGAGGCCAATGCCATCATCATGGCCGCCCGCGCCCATTGGTTCCCCGACGAAGCGACGGCCGGCGAGGCCGACGAGTCGCAGGGCGAGGCCGCGGAGGAGGTTGCATCCTGAAGCCAGCGCGAGCAGACATCGAAGGCACATCCGGCAGCGAACGACGCTGCGCGGTGACCGGGCAGAGCGGCGGGCGCGAGGGGCTGATGCGCTTCGTGGCCGGTCCCGACGGTCGTGTCGTGCCCGATATCGCAGAGCGCCTGCCGGGTCGCGGCGTCTGGCTGACGCCCCGGCGCGACATCGTCGAAACGGCCATGCGCAAGGGCGCTTTCGCCCGCGGTCTCAAGACCCGGGCGCTCGCGGATGCCGCCATCGCCGACGAGATCGAGGCGATGCTGGTGCGCCGCGTGCTGGAGCTGATCGGGTTGTCCCGGCGCGCCGGCGAGGCGGTGACCGGATACGAGAAGACCCGTGCGATGCTGGCAGCCGGCAGGGCCGGCCTCTTGCTGCATGCGCGGGATGGCTCTATGGACGGCCTCGCAAAGCTCGGCCGCACCGATGGGGTGACGGTCGTGCGCCTGTTCGACGGCGTCGAACTCGGCCGGCCTTTCGGCCGCGATCGCGCCGTTCATGCCGCCCTGGCACGGGGACGCCTTGCCGAGTCGGTGGAACGTGAATGCCGGCGTCTGGCCGGGTTTAGGGGCCAGACCGGGGATGTTGTGGTGACGATGGAAGGACGCAGCGATGGCTGAGACAAACGACGATTCGTCGAAGACGAAGACGCTGAGCCTGAACCGTCCCGGACGTTTGGAGCTCAAGACCACGGTCGATGCCGGTCAGGTACGCCAGAGCTTCCCCCATGGCCGCGGCAAGCAGGTCGCCGTCGAGGTCAAGAAGAAGCGCGTGATCCGCCCGGGCCGCACCGAGGAAGCGCCCGTCGAGGTGCCCGCCGAGCAGGCCAAGGCCGCGCCCGAGGCGGCACCGGAAGCCCCCAAGCCAGCACCGGCACCCGCACCCGAGGCGCCTGCGCCCGAGGCTGCCCAGCCCGAGGCCGCCGCCAAGGTGCGCCCCAAGAGCAAGGAAGAGACGCGCCACGCCCAGTCGCGCGAAGCCGCCGCGCGCATCGACCGGCCGCGCGAGGTGCGCGCGCCCATCGTGCTGAAGAACCTTACCGCAGAGGAGCGCGAGGGCCGCATCCGCGCCCTTGAGGAATCCAAGAAGGCCGAGGAGGCCGCGCGCCGCCAGGCCGAGATCGATGCCGTCGAACGCGCCGCCGAGGAAAAGCGCCTGGCGGCCGAACGCGAGGAAAGCGCGCGCCGCAACAAGGAAGAGGAAGCCCGGCGCCAGCGCGAGGAGGAAGCCCGCCTGCGCGGCGAGGAGCAGGCCCAGCGCCTGGTCGAGAAACAGCGCGGCGACGAGGCGCCCGAGGAGTCCCCGGTCGTCACCGCGCCCGGCCCCGGCGGCCGGGCCGCCACGCCCGAGGAGGATGCCGAGGCCAAGCGTGGCGGCAAGCCGACCCGCCGTTCGCCTCTGGCCCCCCGCGTGCGCCAGGTCGACAACCGCCGCCGCAGCGGCAAGCTGACCGTCTCCCAGGCCCTTTCGGCCGAGGAGGAGGAGGGCCGTTCGCGCTCGCTGGCCGCCGCCCGCCGGGCGCGCGAGAAGCTGCGCCAGCAGCAGATGGGCCACAACCAGGCCGGGCCCAAGAAGATCGTGCGCGACGTCGTCGTGCCCGAGGCCATCACCGTGCAGGAACTGGCCAACCGCATGGCCGTGCGCGGCGGCGAGGTGATCAAGCGCCTGATAGCCATGGGCCAGATGGTCACCATCACCCAGACGATCGATGCCGACACCGCCGAACTGCTGGTCGAGGAATTCGGTCACAACATTCGCCGCGTTTCCGCGGCAGACGTGGAACATGGCTTGAAGCAGGACGACGACGCCGCCGAACTGAAGGTCGCCCGTCCGCCGGTCGTGACCATCATGGGCCATGTCGATCACGGCAAGACCTCGCTGCTGGATGCCCTGCGCAAGACTGATGTCGTGCGCGGCGAGGCCGGCGGCATCACCCAGCACATCGGCGCCTATCAGGTGCAGCTGGGCGATGGTTCGCGGATCACCTTCCTCGACACCCCGGGCCATGCCGCCTTCTCGGCGATGCGCGCCCGCGGCGCCGGCGTCACCGACATCGTGGTGCTGGTCGTGGCCGCCGACGACTCGGTGATGCCCCAGACGAAGGAAGCCATCGACCACGCCAAGGCGGCCGGTGTTCCCATCATCGTCGCGATCAACAAGAGCGACCTGCCCGGCGCCCAGCCCGACAAGGTGCGCCAGGATCTGCTGCGCCACGAACTGGTGGTCGAGGGCATGGGCGGCGACGTGCTCGACGTCGAGGTCTCGGCCAAGACCGGCAGCGGCCTCGACAAGCTCGAGGAAGCCATCCTGCTGCAGGCCGAGGTGCTCGACCTCAAGGCCAATCCCGACCGCGACGCCGAGGGTGTCGTCATCGAGTCGCGCCTGGACAAGGGCCGCGGCGTCGTCGCCACCCTGCTGGTCCAGCGCGGCACCCTCGACACCGGCGACATCATCGTCGTGGGCAAGGAATGGGGCCGCATCCGCGCCATGCAGGACGACCGCGGCAAGGCCCTGAAGGAAGCCGGCCCCTCGGTTCCCGTCGAGGTCCTGGGCCTTTCGGGTGCGCCGGTCTCGGGCGACGAGTTCTCCGTCGTCGAAAGCGAGAAGCGCGCACGCGAGATCAGCGCCTACCGCGAGGAGACCGAGCGCAACGAGAAGATCACCTCGGTCGGGCGCGCCTCGGTCGAGCAGCTCTTCGCCAACATCGCTGCCGGCGCGGTCGCCGAGCTTCCCGTCGTCATCAAGGCCGACGTGCACGGTTCCGTCGAGGCGATCGCCCACAGCCTGGAAGACATGGGCACCGACGAGGTCAAGCCCCGCGTCCTGCATTCGGCCGTGGGCGGCATCACCGAGAGCGACGTGGTGCTGGCCAAGGCGTCTGGCGCGATCATCCTGGGCTTTGGCGTGCGGCCCAACAGCCAGGCACGCCAGATGGCCGACAAGGAAGGTGTCGAGGTCCGCTACTACAAGATCATCTACGAACTGCTCGACGACGTCCGCGCGATCCTCTCGGGCATGCTTTCGCCGACCACCGAGGAAAAGGTGCTGGGTGCCGCGCAGGTCTTGGAGACCTTCGACATCACCAAGATCGGCACCATCGCGGGTTGCCGCGTCATGGACGGCATCGTGCGTCGCTCCGGCAAGGTCCGCCTGCTGCGCGACGGCCATGTCATCTTCGACGGCGGCATCAAGTCGCTGCGCCACCACAAGGACGAGGTGCGCGAGATCAAGCAGGGCAGCGAGTGCGGCATCCAGCTCGACGGCTGGCAGGACATCAAGGTCGGCGACGAGATCGAGTTCTACGAACAGATCCAGGTCGCCCGCACGTTGTAGGCCGCCGATCTCGTTCCAGCTCCACCTTTCATCCCCGGGCAAGCCAGGCGCAGACCCGGGGATGACAGGATGGCGGCCCGAACCGCGCCTTCCCATGCGACATGGAGGAATGACATGGCCCATCAGCGGCAGCCCGGACAGCGGCAGTTGCGCGTCGGCGAGGAGATCCGCCATGTGCTCGCCCAGCTTTTCCTGCGCGGCGACCTGCACGATCCCGCCCTGGCCGGACGCGCGATCACCGTTTCGGAGGTGCGCATGGCCTCGGATCTCACCCATGCCACGATCTACGTCCTGCCCCTGGGCGGCGAGAACGTGGAAGAGGTGCTCAAGGGCCTGGAGCGCGCGGCACCCTTCATCCGCGGCGAGATCGGCCGCAACGTGCGCCTGCGCCTGACACCGACCATCTCGTTCCGCGAGGACAAGGGCTTCGACCACGCCGAGCGCATCGACCGCCTGCTGAAAGGCACCGATGGCCCGTCGTCGTAAGGGCCTGACCGTCAACGGCTGGATCATCGTCGACAAGCCGCTCGGACTGACCTCGACCCAGGTCGTCGGCAAGGTCCGCCGCGCGACACAGGCGGCCAAGCTGGGCCACGGCGGCACACTCGATCCGCTGGCCACCGGCATCCTGCCGATCGCCCTGGGCGAGGCAACCAAGACCATCGCCTGGTGCCAGAATGCGACCAAGACCTACCGGTTCCAGGTTGCCTGGGGTGCCGCCACGACGACCGACGACGCCGAGGGCGAGATCATCACCCGTTCGCAAGAGCGGCCCGGAAGGACCGCGATCGAGGGCGCCATCGGCGGATTTCTGGGCGAAATCGACCAGGTTCCGCCGATCTTCTCGGCCCTGAAGGTCGGCGGCGAGCGCGCCTACGACCTGGCCCGCAAGGGGCAGTTCCCCGAGATGGCCAGCCGCCGCGTCCGCATCGATGCCCTTACCCTGCTCGGCATGCCCGACGCCGACCATGGCGATTTCGAGGTTGTCTGCGGCAAGGGCACCTATGTGCGCAGCCTGGCGCGCGATCTTGCCCGCGCCCTGGGCACCTGCGGCCATGTCAGCGCCCTGCGCCGGACCCGGGTCGGCGCCTTTGACGAGGCCTCCGCGATTTCGGTGGAAAAGCTGCAGGACTTGGGGCATGGTCCGGCGCCTTCGGGGATTTTGCTGCCCGTGGAGACTGCGCTGGACGACATCCCGGCGCTAGCCCTCACGGAAGCCTCCGCGGCCCGCCTCAGGCAGGGCCAGCCGGTTGATGTCCCCGAGGATCGCAGCGGTACCTTCCGTGCCCGGTACGCCGATCGCCTCGTGGCGATCGTGCAGGCCGATTTGGGCCAGGCGCGTTCGCTGCGTGTCTTCAACCTCGACTGACAACGGAGCCACGATGTCGATCACGGCAGAACGCAAAGCTGAACTGATGAAACAATACGCCCGCGTCGAAAACGACACGGGTTCTCCCGAAGTGCAGGTCGCGATCCTCACCGAGCGCATCGTCAACCTGACCGAACACTTCAAGACCCATCGCAAGGATAGGCATTCGCGCCGCGGCCTGCTCATGCTCGTGAGCCGTCGCCGCTCGCTGCTCGACTATCTCAAGCGCAAGGATGAGGCTCGTTACCAGACCATCATCCAGGCTCTCGGCATCCGCCGCTGAGCACCACAAGACGGGCGGGGACATGCAGGTGCGTGTCCCCGTCGTCGCATCGGGTCACGGCATGATTGGCATGCCCTGCCCACGGCCGGTTACCGCATGGGGCGGTGCCGGCGCGTTGCGTTCCCCCTCTTTCCCGAAACAGCAGGCCGCAACGGCCGCATCACGAGACTGGGACTTGCGGCAGGCGCCGCGGAACGTCGAACGCACGATAGGACCGGAAGGAAGAGACTGAATGTTTACGATCCACAAGAAGGAAATCATGTGGGGCGGCCGCAAGCTGACCCTCGAGACCGGGCGCATCGCGCGCCAGGCCGACGGCGCCGTGCTTGCGACCTATGGCGAGACCACCGTGCTCTGCACCGCCGTCGCCCAGCGTCAGGCCAAGGAAGGAATCGATTTCTTCCCGCTGACCGTCAATTACCAGGAGAAGGCGTTCGCAGCGGGCAAGATCCCCGGCGGCTTCTTCAAGCGTGAAGGCCGTCCCAACGAGAAGGAGACGCTGTCCTCGCGCATCATCGACCGTTCGATCCGCCCGCTGTTTGCCGGCGGTTTCCGCAACGAGACCCAGGTGATCTGCACCGTTCTCGCCCACGATCTCGAGAACGACCCCGACATCGTCGCGCTGGTTGGCGCCTCTGCCGCGCTGACGATCTCGGGCATCCCCTTCATGGGCCCGATCGGCGGCGCCCGCGTCGGCCACATCGACGGCGAGTACGTGCTCAACCCGACGCTGGCCGAGGTCAAGGAAAGCAAGCTCGACCTGGTCGTGGCCGGCACTTCCGGCGCCGTCATGATGGTCGAGTCGGAAGCCCACGAGCTTTCCGAAGAGGTCATGCTGGGTGCGGTCATGTTCGCCCATCGCGGGTTCCAGCCGGTGATCGACGCGATCATCGAACTGGCCGAGCGTTGCGCCAAGGAGCCCTGGGCGGTTCCCGAGCCTGCCGATCACAGCGCACTCGAGGCCCGCATCAAGGAGCTTTCAGGCTCCGCTCTCTCGGAAGCCTTCCAGGAGCCCGAGAAGATGGCGCGCCAGAACAAGGTCGCCGCTGCCAAGCAGATCGCCAAGGACGCGCTGAAGGACGAGGAGGGCGCCGATCCCCAGGTCGTTTCCGGCCTGCTCAAGAAGCTGGAGAAGTCCACGCTGCGCCAGGCCACGCTCAAGACCGGCCGTCGCGTCGACGGCCGCGACCTCAAGACCGTGCGCCCGATCGTCTCGGAAGTCGGCGTGCTCAGCCGTTCCCACGGCTCGGCCCTGTTCACACGCGGCGAGACCCAGGCGCTGGTCACGACCACGCTGGGCACCGGCCAGGACGAGCAGATCATGGACGTGCTCGAGGGCGAGTACCGCGAGCGTTTCATGCTGCACTACAACTTCCCGCCCTACTCGGTCGGCGAGGCCTCGTTCCTGCGTTCGCCCGGCCGTCGCGAGATCGGCCACGGCAAGCTGGCATGGCGCGCCATCCGCCCGCTGCTGCCGGTCAAGGACGATTTCCCCTACACCGTGCGCATCGTCTCGGAGATCACCGAGTCGAACGGCTCCTCCTCGATGGCCACCGTCTGCGGCAGCTCGCTGGCGCTGATGGATGCCGGCGTGCCGCTCAAGGCCGCCTGCGCGGGCATCGCCATGGGTCTGATCAAGGAAGGCGACGCGTTCGCCGTCCTCTCCGACATCCTGGGCGACGAGGATCACCTGGGCGACATGGACTTCAAGGTTGCCGGCACCACGCAGGGCATCACCAGCCTGCAGATGGACATCAAGATCGCCGGCATCAACGAGGAGATCATGAAGGTCGCGCTTGGCCAGGCCAAGGACGGCCGCATGCACATCCTGGGCGAGATGGCCAAGGCCATCACCGGGAACCGCGAGTCGATCTCCGACTTCGCGCCGCGCATCACCACGATCAAGATCCCGACCGACAAGATCCGCGACATCATCGGCCCGGGCGGCAAGATGATCCGCGAGATCACCGAGGTGTCGGGCACCAAGATCGACATCGAGGACGACGGTTCGGTCAAGATCGCCTCCTCGGATCCGGTCGCCACCGAGACCGCACTGAAGATGATCCGCGACATCGTCGCCGAGCCCGAGATCGGCGAGATCTACGAGGGCAAGGTGGTCAAGGTCATGGAGTTCGGTGCGTTCGTGAACTTCATCGGCAAGCGCGACGGCCTGGTCCACATCTCCGAACTGGCCGAGGGCCGGGTCAAGACCGTGAACGAGGTCTGCAACGAGGGCGACACCGTCAAGGTCAAGGTCCTGGGCGTCGACGATCGTGGCAAGATCAAGCTTTCCATGCGCGTCGTGAACCAGGAGACCGGCGAGGACATCTCCGAGCAGGTCGCGGCCAAGGACGCCGAGCGCCGCGCCGAGCGTGAGTCCCGCCGGGCCGAAGGCGGCGAGGCCGCCGAGGGCGAAGGCAACGAGGGCGGCGACAGCGAGCGTCGCGGTCCCCGTCGTCGCCGTGGCCCGCGCAACGACGACTGAAGCCTCCCCTGATAGGATCGTGAGGGGCGGACGGGTTACACCCGCCGCCCCTTGCCCCTATATTCTACCGATGGACAGCGACGGATAGCCCAACGTGAAGCCGCTCAACGCCATACGCATCTCCGGACGCGAAGCCCTGCCCCTGGTCGAAGGCGGCAAGGGCATCTCCATCTCCAACGGCGAGAGCTCGGGGGCGTGGTCGGCCTGTGCGGGGGTGGGCACCTTCTCGGGCGTCAATGCCGACTTCTACGACGAGAACGGCGAGCTGATCCCCCAGATCTACTACGGCCGCAACCGCCGCGAACGGCACGAGGAACTCGTCGCCTTCGGCATCAAGGGCGGCATCGAACAGGCCCGCGTCGCCCATGAGCTTTCGGGCGGCCAGGGTGCCATCCACATGAACGTGCTCTGGGAGATGGGTGGCTGCGAGCGCATCCTGCACGGCGTGCTCGAGGGCGCCAAGGGCATGGTCCATGGCGTCACCTGCGGTGCCGGCATGCCCTACAAGATGGCCCAGATCTGCGCCGAATACGGCGTCTACTACTACCCCATCGTTTCCTCGGCGCGGGCCTTCCAGATCCTCTGGAAGCGCGCCTACCACCGCTTCCCCGACCTGCTGGGCGGCGTCGTCTACGAGGATCCCTGGCGTGCCGGCGGCCACAACGGCCTCTCCAACGTCGAGGACCCGGAGGTTCCCGAGGACCCCTATCCGCGCGTCGTGGCGCTGCGCAAGGTGCTGGTCGAGTGCGGCCTGCCCGAGACCCCGATCATCATGGCCGGCGGCGTCTGGCGCATCGACGAGTGGGAGAACTGGCTCGACAACCCGGAAGTCGGCCCGATCGCCTTCCAGTTCGGCACCCGCCCGCTGCTCACCCGGGAAAGCCCGATCAGCGAGACCTGGAAGAAGCGCCTGCCCACGCTCAAGGAAGGCGACATCTATCTCAACCGCTTCAGCCCGACCGGCTTCTACAGCTCGGCCGTGGAGAACAGCTTCCTGCGCGAGTTGAAGGACCGCACCGAGCGCCAGGTGATGTACGCCACCGAGGAAGTCGGCGACCACACCGTGGAATTCGGCTTCGGTCCGCGCGGGCGCACCGTGTGGCTCACCGAACACGACCACGAGCATGTCCAGGGCTGGCTCGCCGCCGGCTTCACCGAACCGTTGAAGACCCCGGATTCGACTCTGGTCTTCGTCACGCCCGAGAAATCGCGCCAGATCCGGGTCGACCAGGTCGAGTGCATGGGCTGCCTTTCCCAGTGCCGCTTCTCCAACTGGAAGTGCGACGAGGGCGGCACCACCGGCAAGAAGCCCGATCCGCGCAGCTACTGCATCCAGAAGACGCTGCAGACGATCAGCCACAGCGACGACATCGAGACCCAACTGATGTTCGCCGGGCACAACGCCTTCCGCTTCGCCACCGATCCCTGGTACGCCGACGGCTTCGTGCCGACCGTGGCCGAACTCATGGACCGTCTGAAGTCCGGCCAGTAGGCCGCACCCCGCTCAGATCACCTTGCCCGGGTTCATGATACCCAGCGGATCGAGCGCCTGCTTGATCGTGCGCATCAGGGCGAGCTTGGCCGGATCGCCCCGGCGGGCGAGATGCGCACGTTTTTCCAGGCCGATGCCGTGTTCGGCAGAGAACGAGCCGCCACATTCGGCAAGCCCGGCGAAGACCGCCGCATCGACCGCCTCGTGCAGCTCCGGCATCTCCCGCCCGGTGGTGACGGTGAGGTGCATGTTGCCGTCGCCCAGATGGCCGAAGAGAAAGACCTTCATGGCTGGATCGAGCCCGGCGGCGCTGGAAAACAGTGCGCGCGCGTAGCCGTCGAGGGCGCCCTGGGGCACGGAGACGTCGTACCAGAAGCCATGGGGGAAGGCCTTGTCGGCCTCCCAGGATTCCTCGCGGATCAGCCACATGCGGCGGCGTTCCTCGGCGTTCTTGGCGAGCACCGCGTCCTGGGCCTCGCCCGCTTCGATGGCATCGGCCAGATGGCGCTCGAGATGATCGGCCGCCTGCTCGGCGCTGTCGCCGGCGACCTCGACCAGTAGGTAGACGGAGTCCCCGGGAGCGAAGGCGACCAGCGCTTCAAGCCCCAGGCCGCGGGCGGTGATGCGGGCGAAGTCGGGCCACAGGATCTCGGCGGCCAGCAGGTCCGGTCCCGTCGCATTGCGCAGGCGGCGGAACAGCGACACGGCCTCTGCGGCACCGGAGCAGGCGACCAGCGCGGTACCCTGGCCGGGCTGGAGCGGCACCAGCGAGAACACGATGGCAGTCACGATTCCCAGGGTTCCCTCGGCGCCGATCAGCAGCTGCTTGATGTCATAACCCTCGTTGGCCTTGGTCACGCGCTTGCGGTCGTCCATGACCTCGCCCGAGGGCAGCACGGCCTGCAGGCCGAGCACGCGCTGGCGTGTCGTGCCGTGGCGGAAGGCCTCGATGCCGCCAGCGTTGGTCGAGACCATGCCGCCCAGCGTGGCGCTGTCGCGCGCGGCAAGGTCGATGCCGACCGAAAGGCCGTGTTCGGCGGCCGCCTCCTGCAGACGGCCCAGCGTGACGCCGGCTTCGACCACGGCGGTGCCCGCCAGGGGATCGAGATCGAGGATGCGGTCGAGCCGGGCGGTCGAGACAACGAGCTGACCCGGCGCGGAGACCGCGCCGCCCGCCAGACCGGTGCGCCCGCCCTGGGGCACCATGGGAATGCCGTGCCCGGCGCACAGGCGCACCACGGCGGCGACCTGCTCGACGCTCGCGGGAAAGGCCACGACGCCCGCATCCAGGTTGCCCGGCGTGATGCCGGGATCGAGCGTTCCTGCGACGTCGTTGCTCCTGAGGCCTCCGGGGCCAAGCAGCGTCCTGAGGGCATCGAGGGCGGCTGGGTCGATCGGGTTCATCGGCGGTTCCGGTGTGGCTTGCCTTGCATTGCGCGATCATGGCCCGGCGCGTCCACCGGCGCTACATTGCCCCGACAACGGGGAGACAGGGGATGACGCGACGCATCGTGGTGACCGGGGCCGCAGGCTTTCTGGGCTCCTGGACGCTCAAGCGGCTGCTCGAGGACGGCTGGCAGGTCACCGCCTTCGATCGCGCGGCCGACGACCGCAAACTCGTCGCCATCACCGGCAGGGACGCTGCCGCGGCCGTCGTCTGGCAGGCCGGCGACATTGCCGACACCGCCACGGTCTCCCGCGTGATCGGGGAGGCCC
>JAQCLG010000097.1 GCA_027592745.1 Pseudomonadota bacterium
GCGGCCGGGCCGCCCCAACAGCCTGAAACCGGGCAAGATGCCGATCGTTGCCGCGCCGGTGATCGTGGCCTGCCGCGACGGCCGGCCGGTGTGGGCGGGTTCGGGTTCGGGCGGCTACCGCATCATGACCGGCGTGGTGCACGCCTTCGTCAACCGCGCGGTCTTCGGCACGGATCTCGGCGCGGCGATGGAGGCGCCCAAGGTGCACTGCCAGGGCCGCGACACCTTCGTCGACGAGACCCTTCCGGAAGCCGTGAAGGCCGAACTCGCCCGCCGCGGCCACAGCGTGATCGAACAGCGCGACCACCCCGGCCTCAACGCCTTCGCCCGGGTCAACGCCGTGAGCGCCGACCCGGCCAGCGGCGCGCTGCGCGGCGCGGCCTTTCCGGGCTGGCGCGGGGATGCCAGCGCGCTTTAGGGGCGGTGGCGGCGATTTGCGTTTGTTCCCATTATGTTCCGAGCGCCGGCTGCGACGCTGTCGAAGTAATCGCGATTCGTCGTGTCGCCGGAGGGCTTTACGCCGAATTGGGTTCGGTCGGCGAAAATGTGTTTCGAATGTTCATTTTGTGAACATCAAGGGATTCCGCCGGCCTTCCCCCACGGCCGCAGCCGGAACACCGCGCACCGCTGCCGATGGCCACGCCGTGGCGCGCCGGTGGCAGGCCCGCGCCGAATCTGCTATCCCCACCCATCGCGCCACGGGTCCCCGTAGCTCAGCAGGATAGAGCACAGGATTCCTAATCCTGGGGTCGCAGGTTCGAATCCTGCCGGGGACGCCATGTTTGCAATCACTTGGCTTACTGGCCTGCCAACGTCTTCAGTCCTAGCAACGATTTGGCAAGCAGATTGCGGCAACGAGACGCGGGTTACTCGCTCATCACCCGTCAGCCGGAGGCCTATTGAGGCTAGGAGGCAGAAGGACAAAGGGGGGATTTGAGTGGCTTGGGATACGGGATTAGACACTGGCAGCGTTGCCTATGGCATCGCGTCGCCGCCGAACAGCATGGTCTGGTGGCCGGTCGAGAAGATCCGGTTGCGGATCGTGCGCGGCCCCACGGCGAGCGGCGAGAAGAGATGGTCGAACGGTGGCACGTCGGCTCCCTGACAGGGCACGACGCCCCGGATGTCAGAAATTCTTGCATGGCACAGTTTCGGGCAAGCGAATTATTCTGTCGTTGAGTTCAATGTGCTTGAACTGAATCACACGGCAGAGGGACCCCCGGTCATGAGCATCGAACTGGCCCGCACCTTCCTGGAGGTCGTCGGCTCGGGCAGCCTGGCGGGGGCGGCCGAACGGCTGAACCTGACCCATTCGGCGATCACCATGCGCATCAAGGCGCTGGAGCAGCTCATGGGCCGCCGCCTGCTGGTGCGTAGCAAGGCGGGCGTGACGATGACGCCGGCCGGCGTGCGCTTCCACCGCCATGCCGAGGTGCTGGTGAGGACCTGGCAGCAGACCCAGCGCCACATGTCGCTGGCGCCGGGTTTCGAAGGCATCCTCTCGGTCGGCGCCGACCCGTCGCTGTGGGACGACCTGATGGCCGACTGGGCCTGCGCCACCCGGCGCGAGCAGCCTCAGGTCGCGATCCGCTGCGAGAGCGGCAGCGCCGAGCGGCTGATCGAGGCCCTGTTCCAGGGCTGGATCGACTTCTGCGTCGTCTTCGAACCGCAGTCGCGCAGCGGCTTCCACATCGAGAAGCTGTTCGACGACCCGATGATCCTGGTCTCCAGCGAGGACCGCAGCTATCTCGACCACTTCGACCCGGCGTTCATCCAGATCGACTGGGACGAGGGCTACCGCGCCTCGATCGAGAAGTACGACGCCGACCGCAACGAGACGCCGCACCTGTCGGCGGCCACGGCCTCGCTGGGCCTGCGCTTCATCGACGCCTTCGGCGGCTCGACCTGGATGCCCCGTCGCGTCTTCGAGAGCCGCAGCTTCACGCGTCCGCTCTACCCCGTGCGCAACGCCGTGGTCTTCGAGCGTTCGGCCTATCTGGTCTATTCCCAGGAGGCGATGCGCGACGGCCTGCCCGGCATCTCGATCGAGGAGGTGCGCGCCTCGATCCTCAATCAGCTCGAGGGGCACCGGCCGATCTGGCCGGCCCCGCCCCGCGCGGACGGGTGAGGACGGGTGAGGACGGCGGCCCCCCGCCCTACTGCGGCGCGTGCTGGGCGAGCCAGGCCTCGATCAGGGCGATCTCGCGCTCCTGGGCGGCGATGATCTCGCGCGCCAGGGCACGCACGTCCGGATCGGCGCCGTGTTCCTCGACGATGCGGGCCATGGCGACGGCGCCGCGGTGGTGGGGCAGCATGCCGCGCATGAAGTCGACATCGGCATCGCCCGTGGGTTCGAAGCCCATGGCGGCGTGCATCTCGTCGTTGACCGCGCCGTAGAGGCCCATGCCCATGGGCATGGCCCCGGCATCGTGGTGCATGCCCGGGCGATCGCCCCAGCGGTGCATGCCGCCCATGAAGAGGAACCCCGCGAGCAGGGTGAGAAGAACACCGGCGAGCGCGCCGGTCCAGAAACTGCCTTTCCTCAACATGGACCGATCTCCCGTGGAGTCGTGTTGCCAGCCTCCTGCATGCGCCTTCCCGCCGGTGGAAGGTCAAGCACCGATGCGGGCCGCGACACCGGTGGGAAGGCCGGTCTATCGTTGCCGCGAAACGCCATGACCCAGGAGGGATCCCCATGACCGACGCCCTTGCGCTCTACGAGACCGACGGCAAGGTCGGCATCATCACGATGAACCGGCCCGACAAGCTCAACGCCATCAGCCCGGACCTGAAGAAGGCGCTGGAGGCCTGCTTCACGAGGGCCGAGGCCGACGAGACCGTCAGCGTCGTGGTGCTGCGCGCCGAGGGCCGCAGCTTCTGCGTCGGCTACGACATCGGCGGCGGCGGCGAGGACGAGCCGCGCGACGCGCTGGTCTGGCACAAGCTGCTGCGCGAGAGCCTGGAATTCGAGATGACGCCCTGGAACATGAGCAAGCCGGTGATCGCCTCGGTGCAGGGCCATGCCCTGGGCGGGGGCTGCGAACTGGCCATGTTCTGCGACATGACGCTGTGCGCCGACAATGCGCTGTTCGGCGAACCCGAGGTGCGTTTCTCCGCGGTCGGGCCGGCCATGGTCATGCCCTGGATGATCGGCTTCAAGAAGGCGCGCGAGCTGATCTACTTCGGCGACATGATCGATGCCGCGGCCGCCCTGGAGCTGGGCATGGTCAACCGCGTCGTGCCCGCCGCCGAGCTGCAGGAGGCGACCCTGAAGTTCGCCCGGCGCCTGGCCATGGTCTCGCCCGAGGCGCTGGTCAACTCCAAGATCGCGATCAACCGCGGCGCCGATGCCGCCGGCTTCACCGCCGCGATGCGCGCCGGCATGGATGCGCTGACCCCGCTTTATGCCGGGGCCACCGAATACGGCGAGAGGTTCAAGGAGATCACGCGCAAGGACGGCCTGAAGGCCGCGCTCAACTGGCGCAAGGCGCATTTCACCGAATAACCGGCGCACGTCCTCCTGCTGCCACCAACGGCCTGCGCAGGCCGGTGGCGGCCCGTGCAGCGTTCCAAATGCTGTCACTATGTGACGGCGATACGCATTTCTTGACAGCTGTTGCAACAGTGCCGAACAATTTGGCCGTGACGCCATGCAAGAAGAACCGGTCCCAGCCGGCACGCGCCACACCAGAACGACGCCGGCCAGCGGACATCCACGATCCGCACAGGCGCAGTACTTGGGGAGGGACCGGGGCGTGATCAGGGCACCCGAATCATGCACGAAGCAGCCGCTTCCGGCCCTGCCGGAAGGCCGCAACGCATGCGCCGGTTTTTCACGCCGCCGCCACCGGGCGCCGGCCACCCAGCCGTTCACGGTCGACCAGCACACCACACGGCTGCCTGCCGCGGTGCCGGGGGCACGGCCGTGCCGTTCGTCACGTCCCATCCAGAGGAGAGGAATGCCATGACCAACCGTAACAGGAAGAAGATCGCGACGACCGGCGGCCACAGCCGCCGCTCGATTCTCAAGGGCGCCGGCGGCCTTGCCGCGGTCGGTGCGGCCAGCAGCTTCGGCTTCCCCGCGATCGCCCAGTCCAAGCCCGACCAGCTTGTCATCGCCTCGGGCGGCGGCGCGCTCGACGAGGCCTACAAGGCGGCCTATTTCGATTCGTTCACCGAAAAGACCGGCATCAAGATCATCACCGCGCCGTACGCGGGTCTCGCCAAGATCAAGTCGATGATCGAGGCCGACAACGTCGATCTCGACGTCCTCAACATCGACGCCGCCGAGGCCCCGGTCGCGGGCAACAACGGCTGGCTCGACCCGATCGACTGGAGCCTGTCGGACCGCGCCTCGGTGCTGCCCCAGGCGGCCAAGGACGACCACGTCTATGCCGAGGTCGCGGCCAAGGTCATGGCCTGGAACACCGACAGCTTCGGCGACAACCCACCCGAGAACTGGACCTCGATGTGGGACGTCGAAGGCCGCCCCGGCATGCGCAGCCTGTGGAAGCAGGCCTTCCAGACCATGGAGGTCGCCCTGATGGGCGACGGCGTGGCCAAGGACGCGATCTACCCCATCGACGTCGACCGGGCGCTGGCCGCGCTCGACAAGATCCGCGGCGATCTCATCTGGTGGGAATCGGGCGGCCAGTCGGCGCAGTACCTGATCGACGGCGAAAGCGACATCGGCTCGACCTGGAACGGGCGTGTCTACCAGCCCCAGGTCGACGGTGCGCCGGTCAACTACACGTTCAACGATGCGCTCTTCGTCTCGGGCGCATGGTGCATCGTCAAGGGCACGCCCAACGCGATGTGGTCGCAGGAGTTCATCGCCCACACGCTCGATCCCGAGCGCCAGGCGACCTACGCCATGAACATCCCCTACGGCCCGGTCGTGCCGGCCGCCCTGGAGTACATCCCCGCCGACCGGCTGCCGCTGCTGCCGAGCTCGGAGGAGAACATCGGCAAGGGCGTGTGGTCCGACTTCGACTTCTGGGCCGAACACGGCGACGCGGTGATCAACCGCTTCAACGAGTGGCTGCTGTCCTGATCGCACGTTCCGACAGACGGCAACCGGTCCTGCCATGACGACGCAGGAGACAGGCATGCAAGGCACCACGGGCCGGATCTGGAGTCCGGCCCGTGGCTACTTTGTGATCCTGTCGCTGCCGGTGCTGTTCCTGCTGGTGTTCTTCGTCTGGCCGATGGCCGGCGTCGTGCTGCGAAGCTTCGAAGGCGGCGAGGGTATCTTCTCCCAGTACCTCACCGTCTTCGAACGCTCCTCCTACATCAAGGTCCTGCTCTACACGCTCCAGGTCGCCACGACGGTGACCGTGCTGTGCCTGCTGATCGCCTATCCGGTCGCCGCCCTGGTGGCGCGCCTGCAGGGCAAGTGGCTGCAGATCGCCTTCGCCCTGATCCTGGTGCCGTTCTGGACCAGCACGGTGATCCGCACCTATGCCTGGATGGTGCTGTTCCAGCGCAAGGGCGTGATCAACGGCATGCTGATCGACATGGGGCTGATCGCCGAACCCCTGCGCTTCATGCACAACAACATCGGCGTGCACATCGGCATGGTGCACATCATGCTGCCCTTCATGCTGCTGCCGCTGATCAGCGCCTTCCGCAACATCGATCCCAGCTACATGCGCGCGGCCGGCGTGCTGGGCGCCAACCCGATCCGCGCCTTCTGGCATGTCTACCTGCCGCTCTCGATGCCCGGCGTTTCGGCCGGCGTGGCGCTGGTCTTCATCACCTCGCTGGGTTTCTTCATCACCCCGGCCCTGCTGGGCGGCGCCCACAACATGATGGTCGCGGTGCTGATCGAGCAGCAGGTGACGATCACCGTGAACTGGGAACTGGCCAGCGCGCTCGCCTCGGTCCTGCTGCTGGTGACGGCAGCGCTCTACATCGTCTACGACTGGGTCTCGCGCAGGGCCGGAGGCGGCGGGGTGCTCGACTGATGACCTGGAACACCTCCGGGCGCCTGGCGCGCATCTTCCTCGTCGTCTTCACCGTGGCGGTGCTGATCTACCTGATCATGCCGACCTTCGTGATCGTGCCGATGAGCTTTTCGAGCAAGTCCTACCTGTCGTTCCCGCCGCCGGGCTGGTCGCTGCAGTGGTACCAGACGATGATGGAACGCCACGACTATCCCCAGGCGTTCTGGAACAGCATCAAGATCGGCGTGCCGGTCGCCCTGCTTTCGACGACGCTGGGCACGCTGGCCGCCCTGGGCGTGGTGCGCGGCCGCTTCTTCGGCTCCCGGCCGATGTCGGCGGTGGTGATCGCGCCGCTGATGCTGCCCCAGATCATCCTGGCGATCGGGCTCTACCCGATCATGGCCAAGTTCGGCCTGGCCGGCAGCTACCCCGGCGTCGTCATCGGCCACACGGTGATCTGCATCCCGCTGGTCTTCATCACGGTCGCGGCCTCGCTCAAGAACTACCACCCGGCCTACGAATACGCCGCCATGACCCTGGGCGCGAACTGGTGGCAGACCTTCTGGCACGTCACCTTCCCGATGATCCGGGTCGGCGTCATCGTCGGCGGCATCCTGGCCTTCACCTTCTCCTTCGACGAGCTGATCATCGCGCTATTCCTGACCAGCCCGGAGACGCGGACCCTGCCGCGCCTGCTGTGGGAGGACCTGCGGCAGTACGTCACGCCGATCATCGCGTCGGCAACGACGCTGGTGCTCTGCATCTCCTTCATCCTGTTCGGCGCCGTCGCCCTGCTGCAGCGCCATCTTTCCAAGGCAACCCGGTCATGAGCGGTCAAGGCGCACGCATCGAATACGTCGACATCTCCAAGCGCTACGGCCAGGTCGAGGCGCTGCGGCGCACCAGCCTGACGATCGAGGCCGGCGAGTTCTTCTCGATCATCGGCCCCAGCGGATCGGGCAAGACCACCCTGCTGGGCGTCACCGCGGGCTACGTGCCGCCGACCACCGGGCAGATCATCATCGACGGGCGCAACGTAGTCGGCGAACCGCCGTTCCAGCGCAACATCGGCATGGTCTTCCAGAACTACGCCCTGTTCCCGCACATGACGGTGGCGCAGAACATCGGTTTCCCCCTGCGCATGCGCAAGACGCCCCGGGCCGAGGTCGCCGAGAGGGTCAGGAAGATGCTCGCCCTGGTCCGGCTCGAGGAGATGGCCGAGCGCAAGCCCGGGCAGCTTTCGGGCGGCCAGCAGCAGCGCATCGCCCTGGCCCGCGCCGCGGTCTACGACCCGCTGATGCTGCTGATGGACGAGCCGCTCTCGGCGCTCGACAAGAACCTGCGCGAGGCGATGCAGGACGAGGTCAAGCAGTTCCAGACGGTGCTGGGCTCGACCGTGCTCTATGTCACCCACGACCAGGCCGAGGCGGCGGCGATGTCGGACCGCATCGCCATCATGAACCACGGCCGCATCGTCCAGATCGGCTCGCCGCGCGATCTCTACGAACATCCCGTGGCGCGGTTCGTCGCGAGTTTCCTGGGCGAGGCCAACATCTTCGACATCGACAAGGTGAGCCCACACGCCTCGGGTTCTGCGATCGCCACCCGGCACGGCTTCTCGCTGGTCTCGGCGATCGCCAGCGGCCACGAGGGCCAGTGCATCTGCGTGCGTCCCGAGGCGGTGATGCTGCATGCCCAGCGTCCGACGGGCCACGACAACGTCATCGAGGGCCGCATCGTCGATGCCACCTATACCGCGGGCAGCCTGCGCTACCGCGTCGAGCTGGCAAGCGACGTGGTCATCACCCAGCGCACGCCGTCGGTGCGCGGCGCCGAGATGTTCGCCGAGGGCGACAGGGTCTTTGCTTCCTGGCGCGCCGAGGACACCCTGCTGGTCGCCGACGACTAAAAACCGGGCGCGCCGCCGCGCCCCAAGGAGCCGAATCATGGAACTGGGTCTGTTTTCCCTCATGCCGCTGCGCGACACCTCGCGCCCGCCCAGTGCGATCTACGAGGACACCATCGGCCTGGTGAAGGACGCCGAGGCCGGCGGCTTCGACATCGCCTGGTTCGCCGAGCACCATTTCGGCAACTACAGCATGTGCCCCTCGCCGCTGATGATGGCGGCCCATTGCGCCGGCGTGACCAGCCGCATCGGCCTGGGTGCCGCCGTGCTGGTGACGCCGCTCTACCATCCCATGCGCGTCATCCAGGAACTGGGCATGCTCGACATCCTGAGCGGCGGGCGCGCGGTGATCGGCCTGGGCTCGGGCTACCAGGGCTACGAATTCGACCGCTACGGCGTCGACCTGAAGGAAAACTGGGCGATCACGCACGAGTTCATGGACATCCTGGAGATGGCCCTGGAGACCGGCCAGGTGACCTACCAGGGCCGGCACTTCCACATTCCGCCGACGCCGATCGGCGTGCGCCTGATGCAGGAGACCCCGCGCGTCTACATTGCGGGCAACGAGCCGGCCTATCTGGAACGCTCCTGCCGGCGCGGCTACACGCCCATCGCCACCGTGGGCGGCCAGCCGGTGGAGGTGATGCTGAAGGTGAAGAATCATGTCGTGGAGCAGTTCCGCAAGGCCGGCTGGCAGGGCAGCGACGTGCCCTTCGGCATGCAGCGGAGCGTCTTTGTCACCGACAACCCCGACGAGGCGCTCCATGCCGCCGCGCAGTCGCTCTACACCGCGCGGCTGGTCATGGCCTTCCGCGGCAACTACGAGAAACTCGACGGCTTCGAGCTGCTGGCCCAGCCCTACGAGGGCGAACCAACGCCCGAGCAGATCCGCGACATCCTGCCGATGGGCAACGCGGAGACCTGTGCCGAACGGATCGTTGCCGAACTCAAGGCGGTGCGGCCGAGCCACTACAGCTGCTTCATGCAATCGGGCAACATCGAGGGAACGGCGGCGCGCCGCTCCATGGAACGTTTCGTGCGCGACGTACTGCCCATGGTCGAGGCCGAGGTCGGCAGCCTGAAGGAGTTCGGACCGGATCTCGGCCAGATGGCGGCGCAGTAGGCAGGCAGGGACCGCAGGGCCATGGCCAGCTACCAGGTGATCGACACCCACACCGCCGGCCATCCCACCCGTGCGATCCTGGGCGGCCTGCCGCCGGTCAGGGGCGAGAGCGTGCTGGCCCGGCGCGACGACTTCCGCCAACGCCTCGACCACCTGCGCCCGCAGCTTCTGCACGAGCCGCGCGGCCATGCCGCCATGGTCGGCGCGATCCTGACCGAAAGCAGCCAGGCCGACTTCGGCGCCTTCTTCATCTCCTCCTACGTCTATCTGGACATGTGCGGCCACGCGACCATCGGCCTAGCGCGCACCCTGGTCGCCAGCGGCCAGGTGGTCCTGGGCGAGGAGGCGACCAGCTTCACGCTGGAAACGCCCGCGGGCATCGTCACGGTGGCGGTGAGCCGCGCCCAGGACGGCGCGATCACCGCCTCGATCCGCAACGTGCCGGCGCGGCTGGAGGTGCCGGCGATGACCGTCGACGTGGAGGGTCTGGGCAGCATCGGCCTGCAGATCGCCACCTGCGGCGGCCGTTTCGCCCTGGTCGACGCCGCCGCGCTGGATCTCGCCATCGAACCCGACCGCGCCGGGGAGCTGTGCCGCAAGGCCGCGGCGATCAAGGCGGCGGTCAACGCACAACTGCCCGAACCCGCCGGGTCGGTGCTGTTCTACCGCGATCTCGGCCATGGCCGGGCGCAGCACATGGTCGTGCTGGAAACCCACAAGTTCGACCGTTCGCCCTGCGGCACCGGCACCAGCGCGCGGATGGCGGCACTCCATGCCGCGGGTGTCCTGGAGGTTGGCGAGCGTTTCATCGCCGAGGGGATCCTCGGCACCCGCTACGTCTGCGCCATCGAGGAGACGACGCAGGATGGCGTGATCCCGCGCATCGCGGGCGAGGCGTTTCTCAGCGCCTATGCCACCCTCATCGTGGAGGACGCCGATCCGCTGGCGGCCGGTTTCCTGTGCCGGTGAGGCCATGACCTTCGACCACATCATCGTCGGCGGCGGGTCGGCCGGCGCCGTGCTCGCCAACCGGCTTTCGGCCGATCCCACGCGCCGCGTGCTGCTGCTGGAGGCCGGCGCCGACACGCCGCCGGGGCAGGTGCCCGCGGCCGTGCTCGACGCCTATCCCAGCATCGCCTACTTCAACAGCGCCTGGCACTGGCACGACCTGCGGGTCGACTACGAACTGCAACGGGGCAACCGGCCCTTCGTGCCGCGGCGCTACGAACAGGCGCGCCTGATGGGCGGCGGCTCGAGCATCAACGGCATGATGGCGATCCGCGGCAACCCCTCCGACTACGACGAATGGGCGGCGCGCGGTGCGGCGGGCTGGTCCTTCGAGGAAGTGCTGCCCTATTTCAACCGGGCCGAGACCGACCTCGACTACGGCGGACCGCAACACGGCAAGGAAGGCCCCTTCCCGATCCGGCGCATCCGCGAGCCCGAGTGGCCAGGGTTCGCCAGGGCGGCGCGCAAGGCGATGCTGGCCGAGGGTTTCGCCGAACTGGAGGACCACAACGCGCAGTTCGGCGACGGCCTGTTCCCCATGGCGATCAACAACCGCCCCGAGGGCGGGCGCGACGGCACGCGCGTCTCCACCGCCATGGCCTATCTCAACGAGAGGACGCGGGCGCGGGCGAACCTGGAGATCTGGCCGGGCGTGATGGTCGAACGTGTCACCTTCGAGGGGCGGCGCGCCACCGGCGTCGACATCGTGCGCGATGGCGAGCGCCGGAACATCGCGGCGCGCGATGTCGTGCTGTCCTGCGGCGCCTTCCACAGCCCGGCGATGCTGATGCGGTCGGGCATCGGGCCGGGGCGCCATCTTGCCGACATGGGCATCGCCGTGGTCGCCGACCGGGCGGGCGTCGGCCAGGGCCTGCAGGACCATCCGACCTGCACCCTGATCGGCCACGTCCAGCGCCGCTGGCGCATGCCCACCGGCATGCGCCGCCACATCCACATGGGCCTGCGGTATTCCTCCGGCCACGGCGACTGTCCGGCCGGCGACATGTTCCTGATCGCCAACAACCGGGGCGGCTGGCATCCGCTGGGGCACCTGCTGGCCGGGCTGGTGATCGTCGTCAACAAGCCGTTTTCGGAGGGCGAGGTGAAACTCGCCTCCCCCGATCCGCTGGCCGAGCCGGAAATCCACTTCAACCAGTTCTCCGATGTCCGCGATCTCGACCGCCTGGTCGATGCCGTGCGCCTGTCCTATCGCCTGATGATGCGGCCCGAGGTGCGCGACGGCGTGATCGGCATGTTCCCCTCGACCTTCAGCGAGAAGGCGCGCGACCTGGCGGTGGTCAGCACGAACAACTGGCTGCAGACCAAGGCCGCGGCCCTGCTGCTCGATTTCCCCGCGACCCGGCGCTGGATGATGGAGCGCCAGATCAGCCCGGGCATCGACATCCACACGCTGATCAACGATCCCGAGGCGCTGACGGGGTGGGTGCGCGAGAAGGCCTGCGGCAGCTGGCATGCAAGCTGCACCAACCGCATGGGTGCCGCCGACGATCACCGCGCCGTGGTCGATCCCGGCTGCGCCGTGATCGGTGTGGAGGGGCTGCATGTCGCCGACGCCTCGGTCATGCCCTGCGTGCCCAGCGCCAACACCAACCTGCCGACCATCATGGTTGCCGAGAAGGCCGCCGACGCCATCATGGGGCTGTAGGCCCATGCACAGGAAGACCAAGGAGAACGACATGATCGAGAACCGGATCCGGACCATCTGGGCCGAAGGCGGCACCGTGTTCAACGGCTGGATCGCCTGCCCCAGCAGCGTCAACGCCGAGGTCATGGCAAGGCAGGACTGGGACAGCGTCTGCATCGACCTGCAGCACGGCCTGATCGACTATTCCGACGCGGTGGTCATGCTCCAGGCGATCACCCAGACCGCGACGACGCCGCTGGCGCGCTGCCCGTGGAACGAGCCGGTGATGATCCAGAAGCTGCTCGACGCCGGCGCCATGGGCATCATCTGCCCGATGATCAACAGCCGCGAGGAGGCGCAGCGGTTCATCGGCGCCTGCCGCTACCACCCCGACGGCTACCGCAGCGTCGGGCCGATCCGCGCGGCGATGTACGCCGGGGCCGACTACATCGTGAAGGCCAACGAGACCGTGCTGGCGATCGCCATGATCGAGACCGAACAGGCGGTCGACAACCTGGACGAGATCCTGACCACGCCGGGGCTGGACGGCATCTTCGTCGGCCCCTCCGACCTTTCGGTGAGCCTGGGCCATGCCGCGGGCTTCGATCCGGAGTTCCCCAAGGTGATGAAGGCGATCAAACACATCGCCGCACGCTGCAAGCACCACGGCATTCCGGGGGGCATCCACACCGGCTCGGTGGCTTACGCGAACAAGATGCAGAAGCTGAGCTACACCTTCATCACGATCCTCTCGGACCTGCGCCTGATCCAGTGGTCGGCGGCCAACACGATCAAGGCGCTGCGCGCAGGAAAACCCGCCAAGAATGCCCCCTGATCCGGCATCCCGCGGCGCGCCCGTCGGCGGCCCGGTCACCATCGTCGGCGCCGGCATCGTCGGCATCTGCGCGGCAAGCTGGCTGATCCGCGACGGCCACGACGTCACGGTGATCGACGCGGACGAACCGGGCAACCGCTGCTCCTTCGGCAATGCCGGGGGCATCTGCCCGGGTTCGGTGGTGCCCATGGGCATGCCGGGCATGTGGAAGAAGGTGCCGGGCTGGCTTTCCGATCCCCAGGGGCCGCTGTTCATTCGCCTGGCCCACCTGCCCGCGGCGCTGCCCTGGATGCTGGCCTTCCTGGCGTCGGGCAGGCGCGAGCGGGCGGAGGCGATCTCGGCGGCGATGGCGGCACTGCACAGCCAGACCATCGTGCGCTACCGCGATCTCGTCGCCTGGGCCGGTTGCCAGGAACTGCTGGTCGAGCGCGGCCAGCTCTTCCTCTACGAGAGCAGGGACGAGCTGGAGGGCGACGGCTTCGGCCTGGAGCTGCGGCGGCGTGCCGGGGTCGTCATGGAGGTGCTGGAGGCCGATGCGCTGCGCCAGCTCGAACCCGCACTCGACCACCGCTTCAGCCATGCGGTGTTCCTGCCCGGCCAGGCCCAGTGCCTCAACCCGCACCGGCTGGTGCAGGAGCTGGCGGCGCAGTTCGTCGCCGACGGCGGGCGCATCGAGCGGGCACTGGTGCAGAGACTGGAGACGCGGGACGGGCAGGTCCGCCGCATCGTGACCGAAGCCGGCGAGCGGCGCATCGGCACGCTGGTGATGGCCGCGGGCGCCTGGTCGGCTCGCCTGCTCAAGACCGCCGGCATCGCCATCCCGCTGGAGGCCGAGCGCGGTTATCACGTCACCGTCGCCGATCCCGACCACGCGCCGCGCATCCAGGCGATGTGGGCCCGGCGCAAGTTCGTCGTGACGCCCCAGGAGGGCGGCCTGCGACTTGCCGGCACCGACGAATTCGCCGGGCTGGACGCCGCGCCCGACATGCGCCGGGCGCAGAAGCTGCTCGACCAGGGCCGCGAGCTGATCCCCGGGCTTGATGCGACAAGCCACACGATGTGGATGGGGCACCGGCCGGGCACGCCCGACAGCCTGC
This sequence comes from Pseudomonadota bacterium, assembly GCA_027592745.1. Taxonomy (GTDB): domain Bacteria; phylum Pseudomonadota; class Alphaproteobacteria; order SP197; family SP197; genus CALGGB01. The sequence goes on from JAQCLG010000097.1 coordinate 13,560, forward strand.
CCGTGCTGGGCCGCGACGGCCGCTATGTCAACCTGCTGCACGCCTTCGGCCACGGCCACACCGGGCTGATGGGGGCTTCCGTCTCCGGCCACGTCATCGCCGACCTGGTCGCCGGGCGGCGCCCGGAGCTGGACCTGGCGCCCTATCGGCCGGAGCGGTTCTGAAAGAGCGCCCCGCTCCCCTTGTGGGAGAGGGTCGGGGTGAGGGGTCTTGCGCGCGGCAGCGCGGACAAGAATCGTTGCGTCAGCCTCGACGGCCTCGCCCCTCACCCAGCTCCGCCCAGGCGTGGCCTTCGACCACGCCAAGGCTGCGCAACCCTCTCCCACAAGGGGACCGTTGCGATACGGAGGTTTTGTCGGGGATTGGCGTATGGGGTGGCGCTCCGTGTCGATGGGGTCTTGTCGTTGGTGTCTGGTTTTGTCTTTTTTGTTGGTTATCTGCGTCTTTGGGCGGACTCCGAGTGTCATCATGCCGGGCTGAGCGAGACCCATCGGCGCATGTTGAAGGCGATGGCGACGAGGGTGACCTGCGCGGAGGCCTTGGCCAGACCGATGTAGCGGATGGCGTTCAAGCCCATACGCCGCTTCCATGTCGCAAAGGTGGTCTCGACGGCGGCCCTGCGCCGGGCGATCAGCCTGTTGTAACGCTTGAGCCGTGGCGGCAGGTCGGGATGGTGCTTGTTGGCGCGGCGCGCCAGACGCGGCTTGATGCCGCGCTCCCTGAGCTGCCGCGCGCGGCCATGGGTGTGGTGGGCCGCATCGGCCCAGACCACCCTCTCGTCGCCACGGATCAGCCGGTCGGCGGGCTCGGTGTCGTTGGTGTTGGCCGGCGTGGTGAGGACCGAGCGGATCAGGCCCGAGCCTTCGTCGACCCCGACATGGGCCTTGTAGCCATAGCTCGATCCGGCCCTGCCCTGGCGCTTGGCGAAGCGGGCCTCGGGATCGGCCGCCTGGCCGTCCTGCCCCGGAGGCCG